>NZ_AP026695.1:1420041-1775052 GCF_025998175.1 Nitrosopumilus zosterae | reverse complement strand
TAATATCTTAACTTCACTTTGCAAGGTTAAATCCTCTTTTATTCCTAGATACGTCTCTAAATCATCTTGATTGATTTGAAATAATTTTTGTCTGGTTTTCTCTCTTACAATTTCTTTAATTATCTTCTCTAATTTTTTTACATCCAAATTTTCTAATATTTTAAAAGCATCCGGATGAATCTGAAATCCTCTGTTTAATGCATAGTTTAAGACAAAGGATAATTCCTTTTTCATATCAAAAAATACTATCAGGTTTAATTAAATCTGCGCCTACACCAACCCTCAAATATCGTTCATAATCAATGACAGTGTGAAAAAAATTCGAACGGTCACATTTTTCATATTTTTAGCAATTTTTGCTGCTGCATATCAATTAGGTTCTATGACGTCTGTTAGTGATGAAGATGCTAAAAACTTCATGTTAGAATTTGAAGAACTTGTATTAGATATTGATGCATTTGGAATCTTTGTGCATAATACTACTATTGCATTACCAATGTTTATTCCTGGATTTGGAGTGGCTTGGGGAATTTTCTCTGCTTGGTCTACAGGCTTTGCTTTTGCCGCTATTACTACTACTGCCCCCATTCTAGCTGATATTCCTCCACTTGCAATCTTGTTTTTATCTCCATTTGGATTGATGGAACTTACTGCATACTCTATAGGAATTTCCAGAAGTTTCATTCTGATTAAAGCAATTACTAAAAAAGTCAATCTAACTCAATTTATCAAACCAACACTTTTCGAAGTTGGAATTGTTATATCTCTTCTTTTGGCAGGAGGCTATCTTGAATTTTACATGTTAGAATTAGCCCAACAAGAAGGTTTTGAGATGCCTGGCTTTTAATTTTCGATATTATCTATGGTTTTGCCTAATCAGTCTAAAATAATTTAATAGCAAATTATAAACCAAATTAGATGAGAAATTAATCATGAAAGCAGCCATGTCTCTATTAGCATTACTTGTTGTTTCATCAGGATATTTCATCAACGAGTCAGATGCTGAGGTTTCTCAGAATCAACCATATCTTCTAGAAGGTTCTGGATTCGCTGTAACTGAAGAATCCATCAAAATATCAGAAATTGATCTAGGATTATCTTCTCAAAAGCAAAGTGGAAGCACAATTAATTTTGTAACGGAAGATGGATTTGTTACATTAGATGATGAAGAGTTTACAATTTCTAAATTAGATGGAAAATTCTTACGTGAAGGCCAATATATTAGAATTAATGGAAATGTAGAAAGTTCCAGGGGATTAGATACCTCGATAAGCTTCTTTGGAAGATTAGTTGAAGAAAGCAAGGATGCATCTGTTTATGGTTTTACTGGAAGAATTACAACATCTGATGATAGTTACAAAGTACTTTATACAACAAAACTATCCAAACTATCTAAAATCACACCAGTTTCTACAGAGTTAAAATCAAATGCTCTAACTATTCATATTCTTAAGGGTTCAGCCGGACTGAAAACAACCGATAATATTACTCCCGGAACTACTGAAATTAATCTGAGATTCTTTTCTAATGATAGAATTTCAGTACAACCAGGTACAACTATAACTATTGTAAATGACGATGTTGTCTCACATAGTATTCAAAGTGGAGAAGAAAATTATGGTTCTCGTTATGATAGATATACAGCAGATGGTAGAATATCCACAGGAGAAATTCTGCCTGGCAAATCAACCTCTATTACATTTAATGATGCAGGATTCTATAGATTGTATGATCCTGATTACCAATGGATGGGAATCGTAGCATATGTTTTTCCAAATTCTGACAGTTTAGTTTTAGGTCAAGGCAAAAACTCTGGAAATTAATTTTTCCACTGCCATTTGTAATTCATGTATGAGTCCAAACGCGTTTGATTAAATACCATTACTGATAAATCTGAAAATTCTTTTCCTTCCAAATCTTTTACGGTTCCTACAAAACTTGTCTCGTTTTCAGTCGTTATTGCCTCGTAAACATGAACCTTAATTTTACTAGTATCAAAATTATTTACTCGAAGATAAACTGCAATCTCTGATGGCATAAAATGTTTGTCAGGTTGTTTTGGCCATGGTCTTGGAACTAAAATTACACTAAAACCATCAATCAATGCCTTTTGCAATTCTAACTTTTTATCATCAATTGGAGTTGTTACGTGCATTGTAATTATTTTTGATTTATCAAGAGGAACTTGAGCCTTTGATGCAGCAACCTGTATTGAACTAATACCGGGAATTATTTCCACTTTTCCAAAAATTTCTATTAATCTATCTACCACTTCTGACTCTGAAAAATTCACATCACCCGTAAATGGAATCACTAACGTTTTATCACCAAGTTCTGGAAGAATTTTCTGATAAGATTCCTCTTGATTATTCATAGTGATTTCATAAACTTCTTTTCCTTCAGTTAAATGTTCGATAGTTTTCAGAGTGTATTTGTAGCCAATTATAACATCACAATTCTCAATAATCTCTTTTACTATCTCAGTTACATATTTTGGAGAGCCAGGTCCAACACCAACAGCAAAAATTTTTCCCAATTTTACTTTGTAAATTTCTGCCCGTCTTTAATATATTGCACAAAAGGTTTCCAATCCACCTTCATGTATTTCATGGGTTCTTTTACAGGATATTTTACCCAATCTTGAGCAATCGAATATTGAAATTTCTCTTGTTTCCCGTCTTTTTCATATTCTATTAATAGTGGAGTGCCCCAATCCTTTTCTTCATAACTAATATTGTAAATATCGTCAAATGATAACTCAATATTTCTTTCATCCTCTAAATCATTCATTAACTCTTTTTCATCATATCCGTCATGGCGAATCATAGTATTTTTTGACTTGATAAAATTAACCACTTGTCTTTGAGTGATAGCTTTCCACCAATTCATTTTGGATTCAGTTTTATGAATAAACATGAGATGTTTATCCGTCAAAATTAACATTCCTTCTTTTCCACCTATTGAAAAGAATTTTTTAGATTCTCTCCAGACTGAAACTAAATGTGCCTGAATCTTTTCATCAGGTTGCATATAGTAATTTTATCTGAGGTTGTTAAAAACTAATACAATTGGCTTTTATGTAAGCTATTTTGAAAAAAAATATTGAATAAAATATTTCTAACTGTAACTTTATCTTTATTTTTAACAAGTTTTGGAAATCAGGCATTTGCCCAAACTGTAAACCTTCATGATTTTACCAATCCTACCGTTATTTTGGAAACAAATTTAGGAAAAATTGTAATTGGATTTTTCCCTGCTGACGCACCAACACATGTTGAAAATTTTATTAAATTATCTCTAAGTGGATATTATGATGGAACTCTCTTTCATAGGATAATTCCAGATTTTATGATTCAAGGTGGTGATCCAAACACAATAGATGGTGATCCAAACACTTGGGGAACAGGAGGACCTGATGAAAGAATAAACGCAGAATTTAATACAATAAAGCATAATCGTGGAATTGTTTCAATGGCGAGATCTGCTGATCCAAACAGTGCAGGTTCTCAATTTTTCATTGTCCATAAAGATTCTAACTTCCTTGATGAACAATACACAGTATTTGGCAGATTGGTAACTGCAGAAAGTTTTGAAACACTGGATAAGATTGCAGCAGTTCAAACAGACGCTAATGACAGACCTGTAAATCCCGAAGATGTAAGAATCACTAAAGTTACAATTGTTAACGAATCTGATATTCCAAATCTTCTTGAATTATCAGAGCCTGAACGTATACAATCTATTGTGACTCCCTCAACTGGTAACCAAAAATATGAAAGTACGGAACATGAAATTGCATTTAGCGTACCTGAAGGTTGGTTATTACAACAGCCTGACAAATCACAACCAAATTCTCCTGATGTAGTAGCTGTAGGACCAAAAATTGGAGAGATTAACCCAGTAATTTCTTTGACAGTACAGTTAACGAACCAAAGAAGTCTTGATGATCTCATCTCCGAAAAAATTGAAATTATAAGGCAAGCAGTTGAATCCGGAAATTTGAATGTAATTTCTCAAGAAAAGATTACCGTTCATGGAAATCCAGCATATGCAATTGATGCCGAAGGAAAATTTTCGTCAGATGGACAATCATATAATGTAAAATTTAGAGAAATAATGGTTTATGGTGACGAAAAATTTTACACACTTTCATACAGTAATGGTGTAAATGAATTTGATTCCCAACTTTCAAGATTTGAAGAAACAATTGACTCTTTTGAAATTTTAACTAATCCAAATCAAAATAATACATCGCAATCAGATGAGAATCAAGAGGGTGGCGGATGCCTAATCGCTACTGCAACCTATGGTTCTGAACTTGCACCCCAAGTTCAACAATTAAGAGAACTCAGAGATAATACTATTTTATCAACTGAATCTGGTACTGCATTTATGACCAGTTTCAACCAATTCTATTACTCATTTTCACCTACTATCGCTGATTTTGAGAGAGAAAATACTGTTTTCAGGGAATTAGTAAAATTCTCCATTACTCCAATGTTGACTTCATTATCAATTCTGAATTATGTAGATGTTAATTCTGAAGAAGATATGTTGGGATATGGAATAGGAATAATTGTCATGAATTTGAGCATGTATTTCTTGGCACCCGCAATTTTTGTTTATAGTTTGAAAAGAAAGTTTCTATAAATTTCAATTTTTGTATATTCTAAATCAAAAAATTAATTAAAAATAATTTAATTACCAAACATCATCTACTTCATCCAAAATCTTGTATTCTTTTTCTGGTTCACGTCTCATGAATTTCAATCTAGAGATATCTCTATCAAAGAAAACATCTACTGTCCAATCAAGAAATACTCTGAAACGCTTATCCCATGTAGGTATTTTTGACAAGTAAACATTTCTCCAGAGAAGCCATGCAACAATACCGTGAATGTTCATTCCCAAAAATGAGGCAATTCCTGTTCTTTTCCCAATTATTGCCATCTGCCCTTTTGATTCATAAACAAATTTCGTTTTTTCTTTATTTTTAATCAAAGAATAAAGATTTTTTGCAGCAATTTTTGCTTGAGCTTCTGCAATTTGAGCAGTAGGAGCAAAAGGTCTTTGAGTTTTAGGATCTAAAAATAATGCACAATCACCTATTGCAAAAACACCTGGAAAGTCGACCACTTCTAAATTATCATCAACAATGATTTTTCCCTTATCTGTTTTGAATAATGATCTTTTGATTGTATTAACTGGAGTAACACCGGCAGTCCAAATTACAGTTTTTGATTGAATTGAACTTACCATTGAATCATCAATTGCATCTTTATCAATATCTGATCTCTTAATCATTACTTCATCTCCATTAAAACTCGTAACAGCTGTTTGAAGCTTAATCTCGATTCCGCGCCCAGATAATTTTTCTTGGGCAAACTTTGCAAGACTTTCACTGAAACCAGGTAAAATATTTTGCAGTGCTTCTAAAACAATTACGCGAATATCTTCTCGTTTGATATTTGGATAATATTTTCTCACATCCAAAAGAAAATCCATCAATTCTCCTGCAGTTTCTATTCCTGCAAAACCTCCGCCTACAATTACAAATGTTAGAAAACTTTTCTTTAAAATTGGGTTAGTTTCATTTTCAGCCTGCTCTAACATATCAATAATCCTATTTCTTACAAGAACTGCATCATTGAGTGTCTTCATTTGGTAAGCATTCTTTTCAAGATCACTCATTCCAAAAAAATTGGTTTCACTTCCTAATGCAACAACTAAAAAATCATAATGAATCGAAATTCCTCTTTTATCTCTACTTCCCCATAAATTGACAATCTTTCCATACGGATCAATATTTTTGACTCTGCCTTCATAAAAAACCGCTTTTTTAGTAATTGTTCTAATTGGCATTACAATATGTCTAGTTTCAATCATCCCAGATGCTACCTGTGGCAACATTGGAGTAAATAATAAGAAATTATCCTCACTAACTAAAACAATCTCAATTTCTAAATCGTTCTTAAAAAATTTCTCTAATTTTAGAGTACATTCTAAACCTGCAAAACCTCCACCTAAAACAACAATTTTTTTCTTATTTCTAGCCATTTACCTGTACCCACAAAATTACTGAATATATCCTATGAGATAACATCAAAAATAGGTATTACTTATTAACAAAAATTTTTAGGCTCTCATTATATCCGAATGTAAAATATCATAAGCCCTTGAAGCATCTTTTTCATTTAGAATGATGATAATACCATCTTGACTAAAAAATGCATTTACAAGCTCAATTCCATTTGCATGTAATACCTCCGCAACATAAGAGACAACATCTGACTGATTTTGAGCATTAGGAATTGAGATTCTAATCTTTGCAAGTCCCGTACTGAACATATCTTCCCTACTTGGGACGTTGTTGAAAATTTGTCGTATATCCTCTAAATCTTCAGTAAGAAATCTAAAAGAATCAGATAATCTAAAAAATTCGTAATTATTAGTAATCTTGGAGAATTTATCCAAAATAGCCATAGGATCCATCTCGCCAGATTCCTTAACTGAAAATTTAATGTCCATAATTCCATCAGTTAATGCCAATCGAGCATTTTTCAAAACTGATCCATCTTTTACCTCATCTTTAGACTCAAATGAATCTGCATATCGCTTTATTGCAACTACTACAGTATTGAGATTAACAGAATTTCCTAGTATTTTTTCAATCTCTGGTTGAATCTTTACTGCTAATGCTGTGTAGTTTATCAGATCCATTTTCATACAATCATAAATTGATCGATTTCTAGTAATTATTTCTCTTACAATCTCTGGTATAGACATGCTGGCTACTCTCATTAAAGATTATTATATTATGTCAATTATAATAGGATTATGTAAGAAATCAAGAAAATTACAATAATCTTTATATAATGTCATATATATTACATACTATAGGTGAATATGACAATGTTCTTTGATAGTGAATTTGATAGAATCTTCAAGAGAATGTCAAACTCTTTTTTTAACATAGATGACATTTTCGAGGAATTCAAGGGTAATGGTCCTACCACTGGTCCATATTATTATGGATATACAATGACCATTGGTCCAGATGGAAAACCTGTTGTAAAGGAATATGGAAATGTCAAACCAGGACTTCTTCCAACTTCTGATACACGAGAACCAGTAGTCGATACAATAATCGATGAAAAAGAAAAAGTAGTAAAACTCATAGCTGAGATGCCAGGCGTTGAAAAGACTGATGTCAAAGTTGTTGTTGAAAACAAGATTGTGGAACTTTTTGCCGAACATGACAAAAAGAAATATCATGCCAAAGTTCCAGTTCAACAAAAAATTGATGAGAACTCTGCAAAGGCTTCTTACAAAAATGGAGTTTTAGAAGTAATCTTCAAGTTAATTGAAGATGAAAAACCAAAAGGCAAAACAGTGGAGGTTGAATAAACCTCTCCTAATTTTTGAGGTAATAATATGAGTGAAATTGTTTTAAAAATAGATGAAATTCCACAACAACATGTTGGGAAGGGTAGAGCAATTGTTGATCCTAAAATTATTGAGGATCAGAAATGGAATACTGGACAAATTTTAGAATTAACATATAACAAAAAAACACATGTAAAACTTTGGCCAGGTACACCTGAAGAATATGGCGCAGGAATAATAAAAGTCGATGGAATGACAAGACAAAATATCGGTGCAGGAATTGGTGATAAAATCTCACTAAAATCAGTAGAAGCTGAAAATGCAGAGCAGGTTGTATTATCACCAACAGAAAAAATTTCTGCAGAAGGATTACAAGATTACATGATTTACAATTATCTTAATCATGTCTTTACAACTGGAGATTCAGTATCTTTGAATACACAGATGGGTGGAAGAGTTCAGTTTGTTGTAACTAGCACCAAACCATCAAAACCAGTAATTGTTACTGAAGAAACAATCTTCAAACTCGGTTCCATGACTAAAGCCGTTGATGCATCAGTTCCAAGAATCACATATGATGAACTTGGAGGCCTAAAACATGAAGTTCTAAAAATTCGCGAGATGGTTGAATTACCAATGAGACATCCTGAATTATTTGAAAAGATAGGTGTAGATGCACCAAAAGGTGTATTATTATATGGTCCACCAGGAACTGGTAAAACCTTACTTGCCAAAGCAGTAGCTGGAGAAACCAATGCTCATTTCATTTCACTTAGCGGCCCTGAAATTATGGGTAAATATTATGGGGAAAGTGAAGAGAAAATTAGAGAAATATTCTCACAGGCTGAAGAAAATGCACCAAGCATAATTTTCATAGATGAGATTGATTCTATTGCACCAAAAAGAGATGAAGTATCAGGCGAACTTGAAAAGAGAATAGTTTCACAACTCTTAACATTAATGGATGGAATGAAATCTCGAGGAAAAGTTGTAGTAATTGCTGCAACTAACAGACCAGATTCAATTGATCCTGCACTTAGAAGACCAGGAAGATTTGATCGAGAAATAGAAATTGGAATTCCTGATACTGAGGGAAGATTTGACATTCTCTCAATTCATACACGTGGAATGCCAATTGATGAAAAAGTAGATCTAAAACAAATCTCAAAGATTACACATGGATTTGTAGGAGCTGATTTAGAAGTATTATCAAAAGAGGCTGCAATGAGATCCCTTAGAAGACTTCTTCCTGAGATTGATCTTGATGAAGAAAAAATTTCATCTGAAATTCTTCAAAAAATTAAAATCACAAGTGAAGATTTTAGAGATGCATTAAAAGAAGTAAGACCTAGTGCTCTAAGAGAAGTCCAAGTCCAAATTCCAGATGTTAGTTGGGACGATGTTGGGGGTTTAGATGAACTAAAAGAAGAACTTTTAGAGGCAGTTGAGTGGCCTATGAAATACAAAGAAGCATTTGATTATGTTGATGTAGAAAGTCCAAAAGGAATTTTACTTCATGGTCCACCAGGAACTGGTAAAACTTTGATTGCAAAAGCACTTGCTAAAATGACGGAATCTAACTTTATCAGCATCAAAGGCCCTGAACTACTTTCAAAATGGGTTGGCGAATCTGAAAAAGGAGTAAGAGAAATCTTCAGAAAAGCACGACAAGCTGCACCATGTATTATCTTCTTAGATGAAGTTGATGCGCTTGTACCACGAAGAAGCAGTGGAGATTCAGGTTCACATGTAACGGAAAATGTAGTATCTCAAATTTTAACTGAAATTGATGGTCTAGAAGAATTACACAACGTATTGATTATTGGTGCAACCAACAGACTAGATATAGTAGATGAAGCATTGCTAAGACCTGGAAGATTTGATAGAATCATTGAAGTTCCAAACCCTGATTCAAAAGGAAGACAACATATCTTCGAGATTCATACCAAAAAGAAACCACTCGCAAGTGATGTTAACATTGGAAAACTAGTAGAGTTAACAGAGGGTTTCAGTGGTGCAGAAATTGCTGCAGTCGCAAATAGAGCAGCAATTACGGCTTTGAAGAGGCATGTTGGTGGAAAATCTCAAATTATAAAAGACATCAAGATAACACAAGAAGATCTGATTGATTCAATCGATAAGGTAAAACCTCAAAAAAAGAAGGCTACTATCCCTCAATCCATAAAATAGTCTAAATACTAAGGAGGATGACACAAATCAATGAAACTATATCTTGACTTTAATCCATGCCAAGAATGCAATACAATGATGGCAGAGTTAAGTAGTCCTGAGATGTTATTTGCTGATGAAAAAACTAGAGCGGATGAATCAGCGAAATTTCTTAGACATTTAACATATAACCACAATGAAGTAGTTCAAGCAGTAATGGAGGATCTTCCTAAACAAAAGAAAGATCAAGAACCTGATTTCTACAAATAATTTCCTTTTTCATTCTTAGAAATTAGTAATCATATTCATATACAAAATTATTCTAGTTTGTATGTGGAAAAATGAAATCTGGTTTAATCTTTAGCTTGACTTTGATTATTTTGACAAGCATTCCATTTGTCTTTGCAATCAATACAGAGCAAGAACCAGAACCTCCAGAAATTCCAGAACCTTCTCCAGAACCCGAACCAATTAGAATGCCAGAACCCGCACCCGCACCCGCACCATTTCCAGAAGAAACAGAGTCAGAAAAAATAAAAAGACTAACTGAAGAAAATAATAAACTAAAACAAGAAAATACCAATCTTCGAGGAGATATATCATATCTAAAAAATGAAAATATGAGATTACAAGATATGATTTCAGAATTAAATGAGACTATTACAAGTCTTAAAGAAATTACAATGGAACAAGTACGTGTCATAATTGATTTGGCGAACAGACTAAAAGATGTATTATTTGAAAAAATATTTTACCCTACAATTAACTTGTAGGATTTTTTTTGAATGATCTATTCAATAAGCTTTAATGTTTTCTTAATCAAAACAGCTCTATTTCTAATTGTAACATCACTGACTCCAGATTCCACTGAAAATTTCTTTTGACTAATTTTTTCACCATTCATTATACATGCAAGATATAATGATGCAGCAGCTTGTGCTACAGGATGTTTTCCAGCGGTAATGTCTTCCTTCTCGCACCGCTTTAGTATATCAAATGCATCTCGTTTGGTTTTCTCCTTCAAATTCATATTATTTGAAATTTTTGAGATAAACGATGAAGTGTCATATTGATTAAGATTCAATTCAAGCTTTTTGATTATGGTTCTTAAATCTCGGGAAAGTATTCTTCTTTCTACATTTCCAGCCTCAGCAACATCATCTAATGTTCTAGGAATATTATTTTCTCTACATGCTGCATACAATGAGGCAGAAACCAATGAAGCCATGGTTCTTCCTCTAGTTAATTTTGCATTGACTGCTTTTCTGTAAAGATAGGCAGCATTTTCTACAACATTATCTGGAATTCCCAATTTTGTTTTCATTCCGTGAAGTAATGTAAAGGCCTTGCTTAATGTAGCAGTTTTTCTTGATTTACTTCTCTGATCCCATGTTCGTAATCTATTGAATTCATATTTTGTTTTGTTGGATAATGCTTTTCCAGTAGAATCTTTATTTGTACCAATTACAGTTGATAATCCCTTGTCATTCATTGTTAGTGATGTTGCAGGACCTGTTCTTGCTAACTTCATAAAATCTTCCTGAGAGTAACCATTATTTTCATATGATGCATCAGACATATTTTCCACTAGAATAAGACCGCATCCCCCACAAACAATTTCTCCTCTTTCAGAATCTGTTATTGCAGGATAGGTTTTGCAAGTATCTAGTTTACACTTGACATCATAATCGTTTGAATAATTTTCTAACACTACTAGTTAGTATTAGTGATTATCAAATAAAAACAAATACTTTCAGGTAATTTTGTATTAAGATCATAACATTGCAAACCAAAAATTCCTAGAATTTTTGCTTGGTTTGGTTCTTAAATCGTATACGATACACAATATAATAAATGTTAAAAATAAAAATATTTTTTTAGGAAAAATCTATTTTTTTATTGATTCTAAAGAATGTCCACGGTTTGTAATCATTTGAGTGACTGCTTCAATTGTATAATCGATTCCATGTTCCTCTTCAAAATGATTTCTTAATTTTTCGATCAATCCTACGGTTTTCTCTTCATCTAGAATGAATTCACATTCAAAACCATAGTCATTGCATCTTAGTTTAAGGGTCATTTAGTCTGGAAAATAATTGAACCTATAAAAACCATAGACATGTATCTCTGAAAAAACAAAATTAGGTATGAATTTACCCAAATCCCCCCCAAATAGCACTAATAATGCCAAATAATTAGATGGTATAGATGAAAGGTTTAGAATTTGTTTTTCTTGCAGTTGGTTCAGTATTTGGAGCATTTCTAAGATACAAAATTACTGAATCTCCTTTACTTTTCAATACATTGCCTGTCAATGTTTTGATAGTCAATGTTATTGGTGCATTTATCCTTGGTGCATTTGTAGTATTTTCGGAACAATGGAATCTTGATGGCAGATATTCTCTTTTTGCTGCAGTAGGGTTCTGCGGTTCACTTACTACAATGTCATCATTTGCACTTGATTCAAGCAATTTGCTTGAGAATAATCACTATGGGGCACTTGTAATCAATATAATTGCAAATATTGGCTTATCAATTACAGCATTAATTGGGGGAAAATCCTTAATGAGTGCAATAATTAACAATTAATGCAAATGGTCTTCTCATATCAAGTAGTCAAATTTCAAACAATATCTTTTGTCCAAGGAACTCATTGGTCGCAATCAGTTGGAGAAAAGGGCATTCTTTACAAATCTCTCAAAGATCCATTCTCAAAAATTATAATTCAATCAAGTAATGGTTCAAAAAAACTATACCATGTTCCAAAAGATAGAACAGTTGTTGTAACTAATGATATTGTTCATTTTTTAGGCGAACTTGCCTAATTATGTAAAAAACTTGTCTACTTGATCTCTGTATTTTATAGCAATCTTTCCAAAGTCTGTAAAATCTTCTGCAGTTGGATACTTCATTTTCATTGCAAATTGATTTACAAATACAGATAATGCACTTCCAATAATTAGACTGTAAACTCCATCTGCTACATTATTTGAATATGGAAATGCAACTTTGATAAATGGCAAATATGTCTCAGTCTGGGAAATCATTAACTTGATATGTTTTTCAACATACTCTTCAACATCTGCTGGAATTGCCATATTCTTACTTGTAGTGATTTCTTATAAATAGAACTTTAATTCTTAGGCATGAAAAAATCTAAAATATAGTTTTTTTAAAATAATTAATCTTTCATTGATTTATCTTACAATTTGAGCAAGGTATTTTTCTTTTCCTTTTCTACTTCTAGGTAAGCATCGTAACTGGCTTTTACAGCATGGACAAATAATTCCATCAATTTCTACAAATATTTCACAATAATTACATCTTTTTTGTCCAGCTGCATATCTGCCAATCTGTAATGGTTTGAGAGCCTTGTATTTTTTACATTCACCTATACAATAAGCCATTAATGAAGACTAAAATTATCAAAAAGATAAAACGTTTGATTGCACTGCACTCACTTGTATGGAAAATTATAAAATAAAATTTATACCACTTTCTCTGTTTTTTATTATTGCTTGAATTAGACAAGAAAGTATTTGGAAATATTACTACAAAGGAAATTATTGGCTCTGATCCACCCGAAATTCCTAATACCAAAGACAATCTTGAAAAAGAACTTACAACTTTACTTTCCAAACTAGAATCATCCTCAAAAGACAATCTTGAAAAATTATTAAAAGAACAAAAAATTGCTGAAGATCACATTAACAGTAGACCTGGTGCTATGGCTTTGGCGCAAAACAAAATAAAACTATTCAATGTATATAATGAGAAATACATTCAAAAAATTAAAGAAAAATTAGAGTCTTAGAGTTTTTTCTTTTTTGTTCGTTTTTTACTAGAATTCTGTTTTTTCCTAATTAGTAGTGATATGATTGCTCCTGCAGGAATTCCAATAATTGTTCCAAGACTCACATATGGAGCAATAAAAAAACTGCCAATCCAAATTCCACCGTCTGTGGTTAATTCCATAAATGTCCTAGGTCGTAAAACCACCGAGACTGTTTGCGAATCTTCTTTGTCTAATCCTATATCATCTGTATATGTAACAATGATTTGAAATGGAAGCTTGTATTCTGTATTGACTTCTTTAACTGGTGTAATGATTTGAGATGTAACTGCTATAGGCATGTTTTTTTGAATATTTGAGAATGTATGCAGTGTTTCTCCTCTAAATTCTATATCTTTTGGAGGGATAATCTTGATTCCAACATTTGTAATGTCAATGTCCTTTGATAATACTTCAATTTCTATTGGAAACTCGGCATTTGAAAAAATTGATTCAGGCATTTTTGTGTGAATTGTTACACTTGGGTCTTTCTTTATTGTCAAAGGAATTGCAATGTCATGAAAAAAAGGCGGTTTTGGTGTTTCATTATTTGCAACAAGAACATGAGAGTATTTTAAATTTAGATAATGTACTCCCAAACTTGCGTCACTAGGAATTTGCAAACTGATATTTTCACCGTATGATCCTCCTTGAGCAAGTTTTTCCAAAGTAATCTTATCTGATGGCTCTGTGATTAGTCCCGGTATAGCTGATAATGAAATTCCAAACGAAATATTTTCCTTATTTTCCCATCCGTTGTTTTTAACTAAAATAGAAATAACACCTTCTCTACCTACTACTATCTCTTCAGGATATGTAATTTGAATATCCATCCCGCCTTCTAGATTCCGTGTAATAGTTTCTGCATCAATATCTGGAACCAAAACAAAGACTCCGATTACCAATGGAATCAACCAAAGAAACTTCATACTCTTACTTTAATTCAATAATGACTATTCAGTATTATTGTTAGCCTCATTTTTGGCATGAAATTTGAAGAAAAAACTTGTTGATTCATAAATACCATAAAAAAGAGGATTCCTGAAATAATCATGGTAAGTAAAGGCAAGGATCTATGTCCACGATGTGCACAAGGAAAACTAGTTACTGATAATGAATCGGGAGAAATGTTTTGCTCAAAGTGCGGATTTGTAATTACTGAAAAACTGCAAGAAGCAGGACCTGAATGGAGATCCTTTACCCAAGATGAAGGAGGAAACAAGGCAAGAGCCGGTGCTCCAACATCACTAACAATGCATGACATGGGTCTTGCAACAATAATTAATCCTATAAACAAAGATGCATCAGGTAGACCTCTAACAGCATCAATGAAAAGTACTATTGAAAGACTCAGAACTTGGGATAGTAGAAGTCAAGTTCATGAACCAGTTGACAGAAATTTCCGACAGGCATTTAGCGAATTAAACAGACTAAAAGACAAACTAGCAATATCTGATGCAGTTATTGAAAAAGCAGCCTACATTTATAGAAAAGCACTCGAGAAAGGTCTAGTTCGAGGTCGCTCGATTTCAGCTTTGATGGCATCTGCTCTTTATGCTGCATGCAGAGATACTGAAACTCCAAGAAATCTCAAAGATGTAGAGCAAGCAGCAAACATCAAAAGAAAAGATATTGCAAGATGTTACAGATTGCTAGTCAAAGAGCTTGACTTGAAGATGCCAGTAACTGATTCAATTCAATGTGTTGCAAGAATTGCAAGCAGAATTGGAATTGCAGAGAAAACAAAAAGATATGCGACAAAGGTGCTAAAAATGGCTCAAGACAATGAAGTATCAGCTGGAAAAGATCCTATGGGGTTGGCAGCTGCTGCATTGTATCTATCTTGTGTAAAAAATGGTGAGGACAAGACTCAGCGTGATATTGCGGAAGCTGCAAATGTAACTGAAGTAACTATTAGAAATAGATACAAAGGCCTCAAAGAATCATTAGATCTGTGATCTATTTTTGAGAATCTTCAGTTGGTTTAACAAAACCACCTCCAACTGATTTATCTATATGATCGTCAGTAAATATGCCTTCATCCGAATCTCCTTTAGTTGGTTTAACAAAACCACCTTCCACTGATTCGGGAGGAGGAATCTTCTTTGATTTTCCCAATCCTATTGTTGTAATTATCACTGATGATAAGATGATAAAGAAAACAAGCTGTGGATATGCTTCTGCATTTGATATTCCCATCGTAATTGGATATGTAGCGAGTACTGCAGCTGCCAGTCCTCTTGGTATCATCGCATTTGTAACTGCCTTGTCTAATAACGAGAATTTCTTGGTTAGGGTTATTTTGCCAACAAACATTCTTCCAAAATAAATTACAATTGTAATTAGAACACCAAAGATAAGATACTCTACTTGTCCAAAACTTGCCATCAATCCTACAAATACAAAAAAGAATGATCTTACCAAAAATGTAAGTTGATTATGTGTTGGATCATCCATCTCAATTTTTGGTAGCTTAAATCTGAGTATTTTTGAAAGATGTCTTTTGTTTCCAATCATTAAACCAAATACTAACGCTGTCAAAGCTCCGGATTCCCCAAATGAATTTGCCAAGAAAAATAAAACAAACAAAACACCTAATGTTAGCATGTATGCATGTTGAGCATTTCCAAGCTTTGTTGAAACATACATCCAAGGAATTCCTACACCAAACCCAAGCACCAAACCCACAACAACTGCTCTTCCAAGCGTTTCTTCTAATGTTTGCAGATCAAAATGTCCTACAAGTACTGCTTCAAATAATATGAATGCAATAATTGTAGCTAAGATATCTGTTAGCGCAGATTCAAAACTTAACATAGACTTTGTCTCTTCAGAAATTTTGATATTTCTGACAAGGCCAAAAACAATAGCAGAACTGCTTCCGCCAACAATTGAACCTAACAAAATACTTTCTAACCATAACCAACCCAAGGCAAAATGAGCAGCAAATGTGATTATTGCAACAGATAAAATAAAACCTAAAATTGCTAATGTAACTGAGAAATGAGCAGTTCTTATAACATGTTTGATGTCTAGATTTAATCCTCCATCAAACATGATAATAATTAGTGCTAGTGCCGCAAAGTATGGAACAACTTGGATTACTGCTTCTGGTTGAATTAAACCAAATACTGGACCTATAATTACTCCAAGAATCATTAAAAATGCAACATCGGGAATTCCTGTTTTTTTAAAGAACGCCTCACCTGCAACTCCTAGAAAAATAACAACACCTGCTGCAAGTAAAATTACATGTGCTGAAGCAATTGGACCATCCTGAATAGATAACGCTGCTATAGAACTTTGTAACTCTGTAATTTTAGTTAAAATCGAACTTGAATCAAAATTAAACAATGTTTCCAATCCATCAATTTGTCCTCTAAACAACTGCAATACAGACAAAACTATGAAACTCATTATATGTCTGAATCTAAATATTTCTAGAGGGAAGTTAAATCAGATTTATTTGATAAATTTAGCTCCTTGATTGATTTTAGATACACATTAAATCAGCATTTATTGTACTTATCTTACTTGAGTGCTACAAATCAACTACGTGCTGATCATGATCAAGTTCGTCGTCTAGAGAAGATAGTTCTAAAATGTTCTGAAGAACTCTATAAAGGAACAAAAATTCCCTTTTCAGACCTAACAAAAATTACCATGATAATTTCAGAATTTATTGATTCTATCCATCACTCAAGAGAAGAAGATTCGTATTTTCCATGTGTTGCAAGTTATGATTCTCTAAAAGAAGAAATTAGAAAATTTATGATAGAACACGAATTTGGAAGAAACATTGCTAGACAAATATCACATCATCTAAAAAGATGGAAAGAAGGGGAAGATGCACAAGAGCCTGTATCGAGATACTTGAGGACGTATGCCATTTTCTTAAATGATCATCTCACCAAAGAAAATAAATTTTTTGATGACGCAGAAGCAAATGTCTTATCTCAAGAAGAAGAAATTGAAATGTATGAACAATACAGATCAGTATTTGCTATAGTAAAAAAAGTAGATGAGATGATTGCAGAGATTGATTATTTAGAAAATCAACCGTGGGCTAAATTAACGTAAGCTCTTTATGGGTTGTTTAGATATTTTTGTTTATGAAACCTTTTGTTCTTTGGATGACAGGCCTTCCTTGTTCAGGAAAGACCACCATCGTAAAAGACTTGCAAAAAGATATTCCAAATTTGGCAATGCTTGACGGAGATGAATTGAGAGAATGGTTCTCCCCAAAAGATTTTTCAAAGGCAGGCAGAGATGAACATAACAAAAAAGTAGCTCACCTGGCAAAACTTTTGTTAAATCATGGTGTTCCAAGCGTGGTATCACTAGTTTCTCCGTATTCTGAAAACCGAAAAAATGCTAGAGAAATAATTAATGCCGGAAATCAATTTGCAGAAGTTTATGTGAAATGTTCACTTGCAAAATGTGAGGAAAGAGATGTCAAAGGTATGTATGCCAAGGCAAGAAAAGGAGAAATCAAAGGTTTTACCGGAATTGATGATCCTTATGAAGCTCCAGAAAAGGCAGATTTAGTAATTGATACAGAAAATGAACCTCTTTCAGACAGTGCAAACAAAGTAAAGGACTTTCTTAAAGAAAGAAACCTACTCTAATTTTTTAAATTCATCAATAATTTTATCATGAATTAGTCCATTTGTTACTAAAATTCCATTTTGATGATTAACTTCTTTGTTATTGTACGTGATATCATTTCCTAACATATCTGTCATTTTTCCTCCAGCTTCAGAAATAATACAATAAGAAGCTGCAGAATCCCACTCTTTCATTTTATTTGTAGTTGTAATATATGCCTCAGCTTCACCTGAGCTAATTTTTCCTACTTTTAATGAACTACCGATACTTGTAAAATCTTCAATACCTAATTTTTTGATGAATGCTTTTTCTTTATCAGACAAATGATGTCTTGATCCAACAGTTCTGCATTTCGAAATATCTGCAACTTTTGTTACAGTAATTTTCTTCCATTCACCATTTGAATATCTAAATGCCCCACTTCCTTTTTGTGCAACAAATATCGTTTTTTCTGTTGGCCAACCAATTATCCCAAGAATTGGTTTTTTATTTTTAATTAATCCAATCATAACAGTGAATTCGCCTGTTTTATCAATAAAATCAGAAGTTCCATCAAGTGGATCCACTATCCATATCATATCTTTTGATAGTCTACTAAGATCGTCCTTGTCTTCTTCAGATAAAATTGGATATTTTGTTTGTGAAAGAATCTCTTTAATGATATTATTACTTTTAATATCTGCCTCAGTAATTGGGGAGTCATCACTTTTTGTAAATGATTCAAAATTTCCTTGATAAATTTCCAAAATAGCTTTTCCAGCATCTTCTACAGCCTTGATAGCAATTTCTAATTCAGGAATTTTATCAATTATTGGAATATCTTTCAATTGAAATTACCTAAGTTGTAAGTTCTGGTTTTAACGTCCATGCAACTCCTAGAACAATAAATGGTATTGACATAATTCCAATTATTCCAAGAATAGTATTGAATTGAGATTCTGAAACTTCTGAATTATTCACTATCCATGGAAGAGGTAATGTAATTAGCACCCAAATAACTCCTAATAATATTATCAATTTAGCTTTTGATTTTTTATTTTTCATCATTTTTTGTTCTCCTAAGTCGTATTAAATTCATATGCATTCATTTTATTGATTCTCCTCCGTCTACAGCAAGAATTGCCCCTGTAGTCCAAGACGCATCATCTGATGCAAAATACAAAACTGCCTTTCCTACTTCTTCTGGCTGACCAATTCTACCTATTGGATGTTCATTATCCATGAATTCTTTATCTTTTTGAGTTTTCAAAAATGGTTTTGTCATATCTGTATCAACTACTCCTGGACAAATACAATTTACTCGGATCTTATCTTTAGCATATTCTAATGCCCAACACTTTGTCAGCAAAATCAATGCGGCTTTTGTTGCAGAATATGCATCCGCATTAAATCCCTGATATGCCTTCAATCCTGCATCAGATGAAATGTTAATTATTGAACCAGATGTCTTCTGTAGATATGGAATTGCTTCCTTAGTAAATCTAAATTGTCCTGTAAGATTAACGTCCAAAATCTCATTCCATTCATCCTCATCAATCATATGTAATTCCTTAATTTTTGGAAAAATTCCAGCATTATTTACAAGAATATCTATTTGCCCAAACTTTGCAACTGTTTTACTCACTACATTTTTTACATCATTTTTGTTTTTGATATCTGCAGCTATTCCTAATGAATTTGGAATTTCGGATGATGCCTTTTCTAATCTTTCTTGATTTTTTGCTGTTAGAACTACTGTTGCACCATTTTCAGATAAAATTCTTGCAGTAGCAAAACCTATACCCCGACTTCCGCCAGTAACTATTGCAACTTTACCAGATAATTTCAATAGTTTTTAATTGAAAAATCGTAATTTATACCTCCATTAACACATAATTAGGTATAATTTTTTTTAAAAAACTATCTATGTTTTTATAATATTTCATATAAAATTTTAAATACTTAGAGTTTGTATATATTATAATGTCAATAGATATAAATTCTATCGACTAAAACAGCGTAACCCCGCAGAACAAAAAAGGTAATCAGATATTTAGCATCTGAGAAAGAGAGGAAATCTCTCAGAGTTCTGCAGTAAAGGGGTTTACGCCTCTTAATTTTGTAAGATATACACAGATACAGAACCCATAATTTTTCCATTTGGATTAATGATGATAGAAATTTCTTGTTTTTCAGAAATTTCAAGTATTTCTTTTCCAGTATATTTCCAGGTAAAATATTCGGAAATTCCTGTTTGATGTGATGTGCTTTCAAGCTTAAAATCTTCAATAAAATTAAAACTCTCTCCATTTAATGAAATTGATAAAATTTCTGGACTGCTTCCATTTGGAACAAATCTAAATGAGTATTGACCTTCATCCAAAACAAATGAATCAGAATAAACTCCATTCGAATAAAGATTAGGATCTGCAAGAGTTACATGAAACACCGTATTTCCCTCCCTCTCAGGTTGTTCTAATGAAAAATTTACTACAAAAACTACAATTAAAGCTACTATGGGAATCACAATAATTTTTTTGTTCATTAAATCAAATCCAAAATCAATTATTAAAATACTTACTATAAAAGGAATTATGACTTTATTAATGACAGATTTAAGTCATTGATTTCCAAAATGACCTATCAAAAATATGAACCTGATGACAAGATCCTATTTCTACTGTTTAGTTTAGCTAGTAAAATTTAATGTACTGTTAAGCATTATTTACTCTTGAGATTAAGTACATATTCTATTATTGAAATTATGCCTAACTTAACTAAAGATTGGTCAAAACAACCACAGCCTAGTATATCTGAAAAAATTAATGATACTATTAAACCAAAAGGTGCATTAAAACCAAGAGTCCAAGAAGGTATTAAAAAATTACAAAATCAAATTAGAAAATTAGATTCAATGTTAACAAATTTACAAGAACGTGATGCAAAACTATTTCAAAGAATTGTAGATGCAACACAAAAACATGATACTCAGACTTCAAAAGTTTTAGGAAATGAATTAGCAGAGGTACGAAAAGTTACAAAAATTTTAAGTAGTGCCAGAATAGCATTGGAACAAATTGAATTGAGATTAACTACCTGTAGTGATCTTGGAGACACAGTTGTAGCAATCATGCCAACAATGGGGTTAATGAAAAATCTAAAATCATCATTAGGAAAAATAATGCCAGGAGCTGAACAAGAAATTGGCCAAATGGCAGAAATGTTAGGTGGATTCATGACTGAAAGTTTCTCAGGTGATGCAGCATTTGGAATGGATGCAACCACTAATGCAGAATCTGAGAGTATATTAAAAGAGGCTGCAGCTGTTGCAGAAAGTTCAACTGGTCAAATGTTCCCTTCAGTTCCTACAAATACTAAAGAAGCAACTAGCACAAAATTCTACTGAACAAATTTTTTTAATCAGTTAATGATTCTCTAGATTCTTTAATTCTCTTAACCCTATTGCCTTCATCATCAATTACTTTATCCACACCTGAGAGTTTCTCTCTTAAAGTATTGATAATCGAACCTACCTCATCTGCCTCATTTTCTACCTGCTGTCTCTTTTTTGTAAGCTCATGAATTCCTCTATTTTCCTCGTCTATGTATTCACTGACTTTTTGTAACTTTTCTTTAAGATTTTTGATGTCTACAGATTCTTCCTCAATGTCCTTTTCAAGTAAAGTTCTCTTGTCTTTAAGATTTTTAATCATTAAACCTACATAATCTATTGCCTCTTCTAATTTTGCACGTTTACCCATCAACTCTCCAATTCCAATCTCACTAGTAGATTCAATTGTTGAATCTGCTTCTACAGATTCTTCTGAATTGACATTTTCTTTTACCATTTCTCCTCCTTCATTTTTGAATTTATCAAACATTTTATGATTTTCTTTTCAAAATGGGAATAAAAAGTTATTATGAATCTCAAAGCTGACCTTGTGAATGATTTTTATTCAATTAAAGAAAAAAATGGTGATTATTTCACCGATATTGAGTTTCTAAATTCTTGAGTAAAACTATTAGATTCTTCTGAATTAATGCTTAATTCTCCAATCTGTAAAAGCTTGATATTTTGTTCTGTCTCAATATTTTTTAAACCTGAGATAAGAAAAGAAATAGCAAACTCATTTTCCTCATCGGTTTCTGTTATTTTTCCAGAAAATATTACTTTGTAACTGAAATCCTCATCTGAGACTATTTCATGTATTACATCATGTGAATCATTAGATTTTCCACTTATTTCTAAGTCAAACTTTCTTTCTTCAAGATTTAATTCACTTTTTCCTGAAATCTTCCATAAATTGTCTCCAACTTTTGATGCTTTTCCATCAAAAAGTACAATTCCAGAGTGAAATGCCTTATAGTTTACATATGCCCAACCAGATGTTTGGTCTTTAATGGGCATTCTCTGTAAATCCTCTTCTGAAAGATTAGCAGGTAAAGCATAACGCTGCAGTTCTAACTTCCCATCAACTACTTTTTCAGTTAGAATTGCCCAAAGTCTATCTTTTTTAATGGTTTTTGAAACTTTTACCTTTTCCTCTTGACTGTCTTCTGATTCAGCAAACGAATAGTTTACAGATAATGGTGAAGCAAAAAGCATCAAAAGGATGATTATTCCTCTAATGGTTCTTTTTTGGATTTTTACCATTGAGTAATCATTACTAACATGATAGTTTAGGAACGGCTAGGAAACATCCTGTTCTTTATATACAAAATTTTAATAAATTTTCCAAAAATATCTGAAAACTAAATCATTTTTATCAAGTCATGTAAAACTAGAATTTTTTCAGAAATTCCAACTTGGATAATCATTTTTTCAGGCATGAGTTTTACCCTATTTTTCCTCATCGCATCAAATTTTGATAAAAATTATCATTTTTTTCACTGGAATGAGCGTTCCGCTTTGTGTTCCGCTATGAAGTTTCAAAATGTCCCTCATAAACTAAGTAGTTGTATACTAATGCATGTCAAAACAACAATACAGGTCCGAAATGGGCATAATGGGTGATATCTTAGACGTTACCGCCGATGGCGGTCGTAGTGGAATCATTGTATCTGCAATCTCTCGTAAAGCCAACCTATCTCACTATGCAGTACTAGACAAATGTGAGAAACTGGTAGAAGCCGGCTTAGTAGAATCCGTCAAAAATGATAGGAATAGGGTCTTTTTGATTACCGAAAAAGGACTTCAATTTTTCCAGGAATTTAAGAGGTTTCAGGGATTAGTAGAAAGCATGAATCTGAGGTATTGAATCCATTGAATCCAGAAATCGTACCAATTCATAGGAAAGAGTTTCTTCGAGAAGATGGAATGCTTTTTGTAAGGACTGAGGGTATCATCGAAACAATGGTAAAAGCACCTTTGATAATAGCTAGCTTTATCGTTGTTGCGCTTGCGATGCCTATTCAGACCTCATTCAGCTCTACTCGAACTCTTGATCTTATTCTTTATTCAGATGGTTCAGTACATGTATCATCTAATTTGGATGTAGATCCATTAAATCCAGATTTTGAGATTAAATTATTTGGTCCATCAATTGACAATTTTGTAGCGGTTAGCGAAAATGGCTTTTTGTTATCTAGTGAAATTGTTGATGATAAAGTAACCATCGATACTTTTGGCTCATCTTCTATTACAATTGATTATGATATTCATGATTTAATTTCAAAAGAAGGAAGAGTATGGACTTTCTCTCTTGATTCGCCAACTAATTACTCGTTACTTATGCCTCAAAACTCGATTATTGTTGGTATGAATGCATTGCCATCAAATATGATCATAGTAAATGATCAAACACAATTAGAACTAAGTACCGGCTTGTCTGAAATTAATTATATTCTTGGAACTACAAATCCACCAGTAATAAGCCCGCCAGTAACAGATCCAGAACAATTTAGCGTTGATATTTTTACAATATCTATTATTGGTGTATCTATTGCAGCAGCTATAGTTGGAGGAATAATTTTAATTAAAAGAAAACAAACGCAATCATTGTCCATTTTAGAAAACGAATCTCCTAAATCTGAAACAAATATTGATTCCCTTGATACTGAAACCATTTTCAATCTAAGGCCTGAAATGCGCGAAGATGATAAAGAAATTATAAAATTTATTTCTGAAAATGGTGGACAAGTTTTAGAAAGTGATTTGCGGAAAAAATTCCTTCAACCAAGAACAACAATGTGGAGAGCAGTAAAACGACTAGAAAGACAAGGAGTAATTGAAATTTCTAAAAAAGATCTACAAAATCTGGTTAAACTAAAGAAAGTATTGGAGGATGAAGAATGAATACGATAGTGACTTTTGGATTATTGATTTTAGTAGCAAGTATGGCTCTAGGTGGAATAACAAATAGTATTTATGCTCAAGATGATCCATCAATTCTTTTAAAACTTGCAAAACGTGCACAAAACCAAATTCAAAACCAAATTTCTTCTGAATCCCCAGATGAAATAAAAAGATTATTTGAAGAAGGAATTCAAAACGTCAATTATCTAGAAAAAGCAATTAGAAATAATGACACTGTTTCAGCAAAGGAGCATTTTCTTTCAGCAATGAAAATATTTACTGAAATTTCTAGACATTTATCAACATCAGATGATGCTGCCGCTAAATCATCTAGAGATATTTCAGAAGAAACACCTACAAATCCTGCAAGATCAACTGCTAAAGATCCATCAAATGATATTCAAAGATTACAAGTTTATGTAAATAATCTAAAATCACTTGCTGAAAAATACGAAACTTCAATCGATTTTTCTGAACTAGATAAATTATTCGAATTATCTAGACAACAAATTAGTGATAATCAATTTTCATTAGCATCAGAAACACTTCAAAAAATTCAGGAAATTGTTGTAGAAATCAATAAAGAAATTCGTGAGGAAGCTGCAAAACAAGAATCTCAACGTGCTAAAGAATATGCTCAACAATATCTGGAGCAATTAGATAGACTAATTGAAAATGCCAAAAAACAGGGTCTATCTGATGAAATTATAAATAAACTGGAAAATGCAAGAGAAAACCTCTCTTCTGCAGATAATCCTGCAGATATTGTACAAGAAATTAGAAAAATTTTATCAATAAAAAAACAGTTTGAACTAACAAAAAATGATAGACTTGAATCTAGAGTATTACAGATTGAAAAAACTATATCACAGTTATCTCAAATAGATGGAGTAGATCACGATATTTTGGTTGACGCCAAAGAAACACTTCAAACCATTAAAAGATATTTGTATGATGGAGAATTTGATAATGCTAATCAATTATTGAGAGATTTAGCAAAACAATTAGAAGAAATTAAAAATTCTCTTTGATACTTATCATAAACTTCATATACATTTTCTAAACAGCATGAGCATATGGCCTCAAAATCAATTACAGTTGGAGTAGGCATCCCTATGATTATTGTTGGTGCTTTGATGGCTTGGTTGTGGGCTCCACTTGAAGGAGTTTTTCAAAATCAAGTAGAGCTAATTGGAAGCACTATTGGAATTTTGGGAGTAGTATTTTTCATCTCAGGATTATTTTATACTAAACAACCCGTAATGCACTAGAAACTCATTGAATAAATAATGAAAAAAATTACAATTATTACTTGAAAGTAAGATTATTTGAGATATTTACATCAGTTGAAGGCGAAGGAATTCTTTATGGAACAAAGACTCTTTTTATTAGACTTGCTGGCTGTCCATTTACTTGTTTTTACTGTGACACTAAAGAATCTCTTCCACTTGATTCTGGAACGGAATATGCTATTGAAGAAGCAAATAGATTAATTGATTCAAATCTTCAAAGACAAACTTACAAAGTAAATTTTACTGGCGGTGATCCTCTAATTCAACATCAAGCTGTAGCATTACTTGCAAAACATGTTCAAGATAAAAAAATTCCTACATATCTTGAATCATCATGTTTTGATATTGATAGATTCAACCATGTATTACCATTCATCGATATTGTAAAAATTGAATTTAAAACAAAAGATTCTGATTTTGTAGATTCTGATCATTATGAAAAATTGATTGATAATACAATGAAATGTCTCAAATCATCTATCGAAGCTAAAAAAATAACTTATATCAAAATTGTCGTTAGCTCTAAAACTAAGTTAGATGAATTCAAAGAATTAGTAAACCAAATTTTCAAGATTGTTTCTAAAGACGATATAGATGGATTTATCATCCAACCTACATATGGTATTTCTGAACCATCATTGGATCTTTTATTAAATTTGTATGATGTTGTGTATCCATATTATATAGATGTCAAGGTAGTTCCTCAATTACACAAATTCATAGGAGCCCCATAAAGTTACTACTTGACTGAAAACCTAACTAGGTTCAAATACTAGAAAAATTCTGTGAAAATGTGCATGGATAAAGAACGTGTAAAAAAACTTGTAAGAGAATTAATTATTGAAATTGGGGAGGATCCTACACGTGAGGGACTACGGGAAACTCCAGATAGAATCGCAAGCATGTACAAAGAAATTTTTGAAGGATATGATTCTGATTCAGAACTATCTGTACAATTTTCAGAAGACTCTGATGTAGTAATAGCACGAGATATTCAATTTTATTCAATGTGTGAACATCACATGTTGCCCTTTTTTGGAAAAATTCACATTGCTTATTCTCCAAATGGAAGAGTTTTTGGAATATCAAAACTTGTTAGATTGGTTGAAAAGTATTCAAAGAGACTACAAATTCAAGAGCGCCTGACCAAAAATATTGCTGATGAATTATACTCTCAAGGTGTAAAAGGAGTTGTTGTTTTAGCTGATGCAGAACACCTCTGTATGAAAATGAGAGGTGTTAGAAACGATGCAACACTCTCCTCATCCGCATTTAGAGGAATTTATGAAAATAAAGAAGAAAAAGCAGGAATTATGACACTTATCAGAAAACGCACATCATACTCTTCCTTTTAGGCAATACTGAAAAATTAAATAATCATCATTTTTGATTATCCACATGGGAGCAAATCCATATGTTCACATTCCAAAAGAATCTTGGCCTAGTTGGACATGGTATGCAATTGAATTTGGAATTGTTATTGCAATCTCTATGTTAGTATCTAGAGAAATTACTAACTCATTTGAGAATCTTACTCCTGAACTACAAAATTATGTCTTCATGGGAATTGTGGGATTGATATTTTTAGCATGGTATATTGGAATAAGAGGTTTTATTCTAAAAAAGAAAATTCTTCAAAACAAATACTAGAATTATTCTACATATTCTGTTTTATCTATGATGCCCGCTTTTTCAAATGCATCTTTTCTATTATTACATGATTCACAAATCCCACAATGATATTTTTTATTTGAATAACAACTCCAAGTTTTAAAAATAGAATCTCCCAATACCTTCATTCCTGATTTTAGTAAATCGCTTTTTGATAGACCCTTTCTATATGGTGACCAAATTTCTATATTTTTCCGTATTTTTGATTTAATTCCATCAATCTCTCCTTGATTAAATGCTGCTTCAAGTTTTTTTGCAAAAAGAGGTCTACAATCTGGATAGTGTGTATCTCCAGTATGTGCACCGTATGCAACCAGCGAGGCATTAAGGGTAAATGCCCAAGCAGACGCTATTGATAAAAATACTGCATTTCTAATTGGAACTACTATTGAATATTCAAATTCACTTGGAATTTTCTTTTTTGAACTTGTCAAAACATTCGAATCACCATACAGTTCTTTCATAAAACCAATATCGATAATTTTATGCTGTTTTAATCCAAGTTTTTTTGCAAAAGATTTTGCTGCTGTTATTTCATTACTTGCCTTTTGTCCGTAAGAAAATGTAATTCCATATAATTCATATTTTGATTTTAAAAATGAAACTGCACAAACAGAGTCTACTCCTCCACTAAATACTATGACTGCTTTTTTCATACCCTACAAATCATTTTCTTTTATCTACAGCACCTTTACTGGGTTTACAGATTATTGTCTGACATTCAATCTTTGCAGATGCAAATCCCTTAGACATTGCCAAACTAATCTTTTTTAAGTTTGCAGATTTTTGTGAAAATGCAATTATTGATGGACCTGCACCACTAATTGTTACTCCTAATGCTCCTGCTTTTAGAGCATTTTGCTTTACTTTAACATAACCTGGAATCATATGTTGTCTTGCGGGTTCAACTATTACATCCTTAATTGAATTTCCAATTAGTTCTGGATCTTTTTTCATAAACCCTGCAACAATCGCAGAGGCGTTAGATATGTTCAAAATACTGTCTGTTAATTTTACTTTTTTTGGAATAACTCCTCTTGATACTTTGGTTTTCTTTTTTGGAACATCAAGTTTTGGAACTGCAACACACATTCGAAGATTAATTGGAGGATCTATCCTAATTACCTCTAAAGGATTAGTTTTCACAATAACAAATCCTCCTAAAACAGATGCAGCGACATTATCATAATGAACAGTTCCTGCACTAGCTTTTTCACCAAAACCTGCAAATTCTACCAGAGTGTTTTCATCAAGTCCAAGTCCAAACAATCTATCAAATGCTACTGCAGTAGCCGCTGCTGATGCAGCACTACTACCCATTCCAAATCCAGCAGGAACTCCTTTTTTTATTTTAATTTCAATTCCTTTTTTTATTTTAAATTTGTTTTTCATATTTTTTACAACTAAACCGGCTGTATTATTTTCAGGATTTGTAGGAATATCATCTTGAGTAATTATTGTAATTCCACCTTTTGTTTTAGTCAGCGTAATTTCATCATAAAATGCATCTATTGCCAATCCAAAAACATCAAATCCTGGACCTAGATTTGCAGTTGACGATGGTGCTTTTATAGAAATTGATTCCATTAATCTTCCACCTCTTCACCCAAATTAAGAATTCTGCTTAACGCACCTTGGAGATTTACAAGACCTTCTCCTGTTACATTAGAGATTGGAATCAAACCTTGAGCAAAGCCACCTAGATTCAAACCTCGTAAAATATTAGTTGTCAATGAGTATGTATCACCGTCTGCTTCTTTAGCAATTGCATTTTCTAACGTATTCAAATTTGTTGACCATTGTAATATTTCTTTTAATTTGTCTTGAATAAGATCTATTTTGGTAACTACATTAATTGTAGATAAATTCAAACGTAATCTTATTGATGTTGCAAGAAGTGCAATTGAAACAAAATTAACTGGAGTGGTAACCAGAGCACCATCGAAGAGAAAAATATTTGTTTTTTCATCTGATGAAATATTTTCCACAAGAAAACGACCACTGGAACGATATGCAAATAACTCAATTTGACCTGGTGTATCAACAATTAGATAATCGGGATTTATTCTATTTACTTCATTCTGAATATCATCAATTTTTGATGCAATCAAATCATTTGCCATTATCATGGCACCGTTTGGACCAAGATCGTATTGATGCATTATGGATACAATATCTACATAATCTCTAACATCAACATCACAAGTATATGGTATATTTTCTACACCAGGATCTAAATTCAAAACGGCTACAAACGCTCCATTTTTTGTATAATAATCATGTAATTTTGATGTAAGTAATGATTTTCCAGAACCAGCTGTACCAGAAATAAAAATTGTTTTCAAACCTGTCTGATTCTTTATTTGCTTATATTTCAAACTAACTTGATTATCTGAATTCTCTAAGAAATTCCAAATTGGTATTAAAAAAATTCATAATATTCCACCTTCTCTTTATCTAATTCTTTTTTTATTTTATTTGTGATTGAAAGTATATCTGAAAAAGAAAATTATCTAAAAGATTTAGTGTTAAAACTCCTTAGAGAAAGAAATCTCTCAAATTTTGATATGCTAGACTCGTTATTTGCAGAACTAAAACAAGACCTTGAAAACCAACCCAAAAATATGAATTAAATCAATTTTTCATGCCTAATTTTTACCGTGTATGTTTTGATGACTAGGCGTCTAGTCAACTTTCATATTTGAATCCTCAAAAAAATTATCAAATGAACTGGAGACTTGTTGCTATTCCTGTTACTCTAATTCCTATCTTCATAATAGCTATTCAATTCGATATTCAATTAGATGATTTGCTGGCAATCGGAATATTTCCATTTGTTGGTGCAATTATAGTAATGATGATCAAATTAGGTCTGCAGGGAATCAAATTTGCATATATTACGAGAAAATATCTTGGAAGCTTTGACTCATTTTTCAAATTAACTGGTGTAAGAATTGGAAGCGAATTCATCAAATTTACAACTCCTATGTTTGTTGGAGCAGAATTAGTTGTGATCTATTATTTACACAAGAAGGGAGTCAATCCAGCAAAAGCAGCATGGATTGCCATTATGGATATAGTAACTGAAGTATTTGCAGCAGGGTTGCTATCAATAATGGCGGGAATTATTGCTTTGTTAAATGGCGCATATGTAGTAGCAGCTGTTATTTTAGCCGTTAGTATTGTTATTACATCTTTATGGATGGTGATGTTCTTTCTTTCTTCTAAACGTACATTTCAAGTTCCAAAAATACTAGAAAATTTGACAAAAAGATTCGGAAAAGAAAAAGGTGCCAAAGCCATTAAAAAAACAAACACTTGGATGGAAGAAGTATGTACTATGAGTAGAGAAAATCTAAAAACTCCTGAATCGAAAAAAATCTTTACAATTTCATTCTTGTTTTCACTTGCATCTTGGTCATTTTATGGAATTTCTTTTATGGTTATTGCAATGGGAACAGGATTTGTCATTTCTTCATTTGATTCTATAATGGCTGTAATGGGAGCAAATGCAATTGGAAACTTGCCAATCACTATTGGTGGATCAGGGCTTGCTGAATTTGGAATTGTTGCATATCTAAATAATTTAGATCCATTTGCATTTGAAATATCTGAGGACATTGTTGGATGGAATTCCGTTATTGGCTGGAGAATTGCAACATACTATGTACCCATAGTAATTACTTGGCTACTTTTAGTAAAGTTAGCCTTAAGTAAAATATCAAAATCTTGAATAAAGATTTCTTGTTTATATGATAAAAATCCATTATAGAAACCACTTTATCTTCTAATGATTTTTTTTGATCTGTGAATTTCAAAAATAAAGTAGTTCTAATTACTGGCGCATCATCTGGAATAGGTAGAGAAACTGCAATAGAATTTGCAAAACTGGGTTCAAACATAATTTTAGTTGCAAGAAAAATAGATAAGCTTGAACAAGTTGCAAATGAATTAAAAAAATTTAATGTAACTACATTTGTTTGCCAATGTGATGTTTCAAAAAAGGAGCAGGTTAAAGAAATGTCAAAAATAGTTTTAGAAAAATTTGATTCTATTGATATTTTGATAAATAATGCTGGATTTGCAATATATGGTTCTGTTTCTAGTCTTTCTATTGATGATATAGAATCACAGATGGAAACGAATTATTTTGGTATGGTTTACTGTATCAAAAATTTTCTTCCATCAATGTTAAAGAAAAAATCTGGTCACATAGTCAACATTGCATCTGTTGCAGCAAGTTTTGGTTTACCTGGAATCGCTTCATACTGTGCATCCAAATTTGCAATGTTGGGATTTTCCGAAGGTCTTAAACATGAATTAAAAAATACTGGAATAGGAATTACAGTTGTTAGTCCAATTATGGTAAGAACTAACTTTTTTGATCATTCTTCATTTGAAAAAATGCCAAAATATTCACCAACATCCCTTGATGCTAAAACTGTTGCAAAAGCAATTCTCAAAGCCGCAAACTCTTCACGATTAGAAATTGTTGTACCCTCAGTTGTACGTGGAGCAATATGGATGAAAAGCACATTTCCTTTTTTTATCAATCCAATACTAGGAAAATCATTCAAAAAACAGTTAGATTGTACAAAACAGAACTAAGTTTATTCTTCTAGATCATCATCTGCAGCTTCACTTGAGCCCACATCTAGCAATTCCAATGATTTTAATTCAAATTGATAAATTGCATTCATCTCTATTTCTTTTTCTTTTTCAAGATATTCTGAAACTTTTTTACTTAATGGAGCCTTATGTTGATCAAAAGTAAATTCATACACAACTCCTTTTTCCAAATCGTCAATTTTGATCTTTTTAGATAAATCCATTGTTACTATGTGTCTCCCATCTTCAACCGGATCGTATAACTGGGCGTCTATCTTATTGTCTTCATTATACATTTCTAAGACATATCCTGTCTTTTTCATCTCTTGAGGCTTCTGAAATTTTGCATTTTGTATTTCGTCTGTAACCCAATCAGGAATATCGCCTTCTTTCTTTTTTACCATACTATACTCACTCTAGCTTTCAGCTTTTTCTTTTTTACTTTTTGACCACCACTCTAGATAGTCATCATGTTTGTCATCACGTGTTCTTTCTCTTTGATTTAATTTGAATCTTATATCGGAAATCTCTTCTCTGGTTGCGTATAATCCACACCGTTTACAAATGAAATGTCTTCTGTTTTTTTCATCCATTTTCATTGGAATGTCAATTTCATCAAATAATTTGAATAAGGCGTCTCTACTCCTTTCTTCTTCAGGAATCTCTTCCTCATATTTTGCTTCTATTTTCTTTTTTTCTCGTGATGTACATTCTGGACAGTTAGGCACTGTTGATTTTGCTTAATTTTTTCCATAAAAGCGTTCCCACATCTTTACAGATCGATATTCATCTGACACGCGGATTTTTTCATCATCCCTTGCGGTCCGTTCGCCCATCGAAATCCCGCGTGCCAGATGAGCAAAATTCCAAAAATAATCTATTATCTCTTTTCTTCCAAAATTTCAGCGGCAATTTTTGCCGAATTTTCTGCTCCATTAGGAACAAATTTTTTTGAAAACTCGTCCAAATTTCCTTCAAATTCTTCGTAATTATTCTTAATCTTGTATATTGCATCAATTACTTGAGTTGTTTTTGTAGCAAGTATCCCTAAATTCTTCTCTTGTGCCCATAAGATATTGTTTGTATGCTCATCATAAATTGGAATCCCGATTATTGGCTTTGATTTTCCTCCCATTATCTCACCCATTACTGTGTGTGAACCATTAACTACTGCATATTTACACAAATTCAAAATCGTATCTTTTTCCTGCTCTGAAAGAAAACCAATATCGATTTGAATCCAATCTACTTTTTTATCTAATGCTTCTGAAACTGAATATTTATTACCGTTTTTTCCTATTACTGAATCAATATTTGGATCATTTCTTGCATGTGAAATAACCCTTTTTTCATTTCTCATATTATCTTGATGAAAAACTTTTTCATATCTCTGCCCAGTTCCATCATTTGTAGATTTATTTCCTGTTCTCATCCAGTATCCAAATTCATTGTTCTCGACCAATTTCTCAAGATCTGTTTTTTCTTCATTTTTAATTTGTTTACTAGTAAACTGTCCTACATAGACAACTTTTTCTTTTACATCATCCGTTAAATTTAGATTGTATTCACACATTGTATATGGTGGTGGTGAATCTGCAACAAGAATTTTTGTTGCTTTTGCAATTTGTTTTGCTACAAAAATTAATGATGGATACAGATATGCTCTTGAATTGTATAATTTTGGTCTAAATTGATTTGTTATAAATAAACTTGGAATATTTCGATTTTTAGCTATGATGTTTGAACCCATATCCCCATCATTGATCACCAAATCAAATCTTTCTTTATTGTACAGTTTTCTTTCTTCCCTCAAATAATTTGCAATCTGTCTTACTAATGGAGGATTTTTTGAAATTGGTAATAATAGATTCATCAAAGACATTGTAACGCTTGGACCAAATTTCCCATCAATTGGGGTTGGCATTAAAATCTCGTGAATTTTTTCTTTTTGCTCTGGAAATTTTTTTAATAATTTTTCATAAACATGATCCTTGCTTGAAAAATGAACTTCAAATTCTTCTTTAATATGATCTCCTAATACTTCATTTAGCCTCATCATTCTAGAATAATGACCACTTCCCCATGGATAGATGAATTCTCCTATTTTGAGCACAATATGGAACAAATTATGCCGTTTAAATTCTCAGTGATTTTCTTCAAATGAATCTAAAATATCATGAACATTGTTAGGTCCTACCTTAACTGAAATCTTTTTCTTTGTTCTGATAGCAAATTCCATTTCTTTTTTTGCAAAATCCGGAACTTCATTAGAAGTGATTGTGACTATATTTTCCAGTTTTTTGAGATTTCTTTCTAATCCTATCTCTTTTGCGTCATCAAACAAATTTACATCCACTCCAGAAAGTGGAATTATTGGGATTTTCTTTTTCTCAAAGACAGATTTTAATGAATTATCAATAAAGTCTGAAGAAAAAACTAGTGGTGATAAAGCTAATGATATGCGATTGTATGAATACTGTAACATTATTTCTAAAATTGAGTTAACATAAATCAAATAATTTTTAATTCCTGTTGGTTTGATTTTTAATTCAAAGAACTCCAACTCTACATTGTCTTGTGCTAATCGTGGTAGAATTTGATTAATAATTTTTGCAAGATTCTGCAATTCTGATTTCTGTCTGTAACAAATGATTATTCTAACATCATTTCCTTGCTTAATTGTTTCAAAACATGAAACAGCTGATAATTCATCATATATAGCACAAATTGTTTTCTGACTTTCTACATCATATGGAATTCCATTGTTTCCTTTATCCGAAAAAATGCAGATATATGCATTATTTTTTGTCAAATACGAATACAATATTTTATCATGATTTTCATCAGTTCCAGGATGAGCTCCAAGATTTTGTTTTCTTTCTATAATGTTTGATGTCGCAGCAATTTCAACATCTTTAGTTAGAAATCCTTTTGATGTTCCTTCCACTTTAACTAGAAATTTTTCTCCCTTAAGCAGTAAATTACCGCCTACATCAGTAATCTCTGAAACAATTCCTTGAAAATCATTTTTTATTTGTCTTGCAATAGCGATTTTTTCTATTCCAAATAATAAATTTATAGCAGATGATGCAAATACAGGATCATTTGCATCAACTAAAATAATATTATCATCACGTTTGACTGATTTGAATTGCTGATTTTTTATCTTAAGAATTTTTTTTATATTTGTAATTAATTGCGGAATTTTATTTTTTGAAAAAATTGTTGGAAAAACTACTACATAAGATATTTCGGCCATATTTTTTAAATTAAAATATACTTGTTTATAATTTAGGATAAAATTTCGGGTAATCAATATAAAACAAATACTTTATTGAAAAATGTGAAACAATTCACACAAGAGCAAGTAGATGAACTAAACTCCAAAATTAACACGACTGAAGAAGCACTTCAGTGGGTATCTGATAACCTTCACCCAAAAGTTGCAAAGGCATCCAGTTTTGGCGCAGAAGACGCAGTAGTAATGGATATTATGCTAAAAATTAATCCTAAATTTCGTTTCTTTACACTAGATACTGGCAGACTTCCACAAGAAACCTATGATATAATAGACATTGTCAGTAAAAAATACAATATTTCAATTGAAGTCTTGTTTCCTGATACAAAGGAAGTAGAAGATATGGTTAGAGAAAAAGGAATGAATCTATTCTATGAAAGCATAGAAAATAGAAAACTATGTTGTGAAATTCGTAAAGTTCATCCAATGAACAAAATGCTGAAAACTTTGGATGGATGGATAACAGGATTGAGACGTGAGCAGACAAAAAATCGAGAAAATGTAACCATGTTTCAACTTGATCACGGACATGGCGGTATTCTAAAAATTAATCCAATTATTAATTGGACTTGGGAACAAATCCAAGAATATATCAAAAAGAATGATCTCCCATACAATAGTCTTCTTGACAAAGGGTATCCGAGCATTGGCTGTGAACCATGTACTAGGGCTGTAAAACCTGGAGAAGATATTCGTGCAGGAAGATGGTGGTGGGAGCAAGGAGGAAACAAAGAGTGTGGCCTTCATATAGACCCTGAATAGAGAAATAACATGTCAGAAGGCAACTCGATTAAACCGCATGGTGGAATACTGGTAAATAGAATTGCTAAAGTTGATCCTACTGGACTATTCTCAATAACAATTACAGAAGATCTTGCAAATGATGTTGAAAACATTGCCGATGGAATATTCAGCCCACTTGAGGGATTTTTAGGAAAACAAGACTTTGAAAGTGTTGTTTCAAGAGGAAGACTGGCAAATGATTTAGCTTGGACCATACCCATAGTTCTTGATGTTGATGAGCAAACTGCTTCTAAAATGAAAGAATCAGGTGATGTATTATTAAAAAACCCAGATGGAGTTGGAGTTGCAGTTTTACATGTAGATGAAACATATTCTCTTGATAAGGAAAAATTTGTGCAAGGAGTGTATGGTACAAATGATAACTCACATCCGGGTGTTGCAAAGACAATGTCAATGCAAGATTATTTGGTTGGCGGCAAGATTGATTATATTCAAAGACCTAGTGATACTGAAATTAGAGAAAATAGATTAACTCCAAAACAGACACGAGAAGCCTTTGCAAAGGCAGGATGGAAGACAATTTGTGCATTTCAAACCAGAAATCCTCCACATGTAGCACATGAAATGCTACAAAAAACATCAATTACTACACGGGATGGCGTATTTGTAAATCCAATTATTGGAAAGAAAAAATCAGGCGATTTTGTTGATGAAGTCATTGTAAAATGCTATGAGACCATGATAAAGTTGTACTATCCAGAAAACAGATGTATTTTAGGAACTTTACACACTGAGATGAAATATGCAGGTCCAAAAGAAGCGATTCATCATGCAATAATGAGGCAAAACTATGGATGCACACACATCATTATTGGACGAGATCATGCGGGTGTAGGAACATTCTATGATCCATTTGCTGCACAAAAAATCTTCTCTGATTATCCGGAATTAGAAATTGCTCCTGTATTTTTTCCACCATTCTTCTATTGTAGAAAATGTCTAACATACACAACTCCAAAAGCATGTCCACATGGTGATGATGATAAAGAGCAAATTAGTGGAACCAAATTAAGAGAAATGATTCAAAACGGTCAAGCACCTTCTGAATTTATTCTAAGACCCGAAGTTGCTAAAGTTATTTTAGATCATCCTAAACCTTTTGTTGATTAGATTTTTATTCAATCAAATTTGTTCTAGCTTGTGAAATATGTTTTTCTTATTCTATCTCTAGGATTTTTTTTCACTCCTGTTTTTGCTCAAGAGTTAACTAATCCGTCATTAATCATAAATACAATAGAGATTCCCGCAGGTGAATTTAACACAATTCTGCGAGATGCACCAGTTATAATGCTTGATGACGTACATGCTGTTAGCTGGCAAGTAACAATTGATAACAATCTACTTTATGCAAATCCTAATGGAAATGCTGTTCTGAGACTATATGATAAAGAGACTCCTGATGAGTTTATTGAAGTCGGAATGGGTTCACAACCTGATCACAAGTTTTGGGTTGCGGTTCAAACTCCAAAAGAAGGATACGTTGTTGTCCATAAAGATCTAGATAGAGGTTGGTATCCACAAGCAAAATCCATCGTATCATTTACTGATACAGCAGGATTGACCGTCAATAATGGCGCAAGAATTGTAGTTACCAATCTGGATATTGGTACATTTGTAATTGACTCGTATTCAGTTTATGGAATGGAAGATTCAACCGATCCTCCAGCGATCAATTCTGGAGTAATGATCATAGAATTTCTATCAGGTGATCCTGCAAAGAATACGTTTGCAATGTTGCCTTTTTACATGGCAGCAGCAATTGGGATAATAGTTGGCATATTATTTCTAACTAAGAAACGTTCTTAGATTTGTAATACTTGCACATTTTTTTAATCTTGCATACATCACACATTGGAGAAATTGGTTTACAGATATTTTGACCATACATTACAAACGTATCATTAATGTCTATCCAATATTTTTTTTGAATTTTCTTCATTAGTTCCTGCTCTGTCTCCTCTGGATTTTTGGTATCCACCAATCCTAATCTGTTTGAGATTCTATGAACATGAATATCAACTGGAATTGCGGGCTTTTCAAATGCATATACTAGAACACAATTTGCAGTCTTTCTTCCAACTCCTGGCAGCTGCACCAAAGTATCTAGATTATCTGGAACTTTTCCTTTGTATTTTTTATCAATAATTTTTGCAACTTCTATGATTCTTTTTGATTTTACATGATAGAATCCAATTGATTTTATTATTTTCTCTACGTCCTTTATTTTCGCCTTTGCTAGTTCTTTTGGATTTTTGTACTTTGAGAATAATGCTTTTACAGCCTTTGTTGTAGCTTCGTCTTTGGTTCTAGCTGAAAGTATTGTTCCAATTAGAATGCTAAATGGACCAGTTTCTGCATCATGAAGATCTTGTAATGCTGTAATTCTTGGTGGCTTTACAGAATTCATTGTATCAGTCATTCCACGAAGAATTTTTTCCATTTTCAACGAAAATCTACGTACAAGTATTATAACTGTAATAACAAATTATCTCGTTGGAATTAACTAGAGAAGAAGAATCTGCATTAAAAGGCGAGCAAGGGGAAATTATGCAGATGGCATATAGAATTTTAATTGCAACAGGAGAGGCGACAGATGCAGAAAAATTAATTCCAATAGAATGGGCACACCTTTCAGGCGTAAATTATAATACAATTGGGGATGCCGGAGAAGAATTTCTGTCAAGTATTAGCAAAGACGCACGAGTCACCGTAAAAACTACCCTTAATCCAATGGGATTTGATATTGACAATGTAATAAACTATGGATTAGACGAAAATTTTATCTTAAAGCAACTATCAATTAGAAAATCATATGAGACAATGGGTGTAATCCCTTCTTTCTCGTGCATTCCTTATGAAATTTTTGAGATTCCAAAAGATGGGACTCAAGTTGCATTTGCAGAAAGTAATGCAGCAATTCATGCAAATTCATATGATAATCTCAAAACAAACAAAGAAAGTGCATTCAGTGCACTAGCTAGTGCGTTAGTTGGAAAAAGTCCTTATTCTTCAATAAGAAAAGACGACACTCCAAATGTTACAATTAACATGAAGATAAAAAATCCAAACGAACTGACATATGGAATGCTAGGATTCTTTGCAGGAAAAGTTGGAGATACATCTGTAAATATTTCAGGACTCGCTGAAATGGATAACAGACAATGCAAAGCAATGTGTGGTGGAATGGGTACATCAGGAACTTGTGCCAAATTCATTTTCAGTGATGGTGATTCTGATTGTGAAAAAATAGATTTTGATGAAAAAGAGATGCAAAATGTACATGATGAGCTAAACACTGCTGAAAAAGGTGACATGATTACACTTGGCAGTCCTCAATTGGGATTGGATGAAATTTCTGATCTTACAAATATGCTAAAGGGAAGATCTTTTCAAAAGAGATGTATGGTTTTTTGTCCGAGGACCGTAAAAGAGCAAGCAAGAAAAATTGGATACACAACAGAACTTGAACGTGCTGGATGCGAAATTCTCTCTGATTGTTGTACATGTTTGACTCCGTTGATTAACAAAGATAATGTTGATTCTGTTACGACAAATAGTATCAAGGGTGCATTTTATCTTAAAAACTCCAACGGTGTAGATGTAAATCTGAAATCCTTATCACAAATAATTCAAGATGAAACAAGATGAAAGTTCTAGTTGCGGGAAAAGTAGAAGGGACTGTTTTAAAATCTGAAAATCCAATTAATTTCCTAGGAACAGTGGACAAAAAGACTGGAATAATTAGTGATAACAACCATGATTTGTTTGGCAAATCAATTAAAGATGCAATTCTTGTATTTCCATCGGGAGTGGGCAGTAGCGTTGGTGCCTATACTATTTATTCAATAAAATCAAACAAATCTGCACCCCTTGCAATGATTTGTAAAAAGGCAGATCTCACAGTAGCTACTGGATGTGCACTGGCAAATATTCTATTAATAACAATTTCAGATAAAGAATTTGACTCTATTAAAGATGGAATGAGAATATCTCTGGATACTGATTCTTCTAATCCAATTCAGAATCAGTGAATTTTTCTATATCTAGATCTCCAATACTAATTTCCTTTATCTGACTTTTACCGGAGGGTAAGACACGAACAAACTCGTCAAGATTGATTTTCTTCACGATGTCTTCATACATTTTTAAAAACTCTATTCGAATTTTCTTTGCAACATCCACTAATTCTAATCCATGTGGTTCAATTATTGCGTAACAAATAGATTTTTTCTTGATTGGATCTGGGGGACCACACGTTAACACATAATCATCATCTTGAGGAATAATTCCTACAGCTAACTTGAGAGTATCTGATTTGATAAAATTTCTTTGCCCTTCTATTGTAAAGGAACCTTTTGGAAGAAACTCTCCGCTTGGGGCTGATTTTTTTACTTGTTCTGGATTTACCCAAAAGGCACTCACACCATACATTCCTTCTTTCCAAGCACGACTGAAACATACAGTGGCATGAGCAACTTCATTCATACTTCTATCTGGAGCATTTTGTGCTTCTTTAAGGATGAAGAATGGAGAACCAAAAATATCCCCATGAAATATCTTGTCATTTTTTACCAAGTGCTTTCTAACTACTGCAGAATTTGATGCTGCATCTCTTCCACCAATAGCAAGTAAATCATCAGATGTAAAGAACCACCTATACCTTTCATACCAATTTTTTTTCCTAATTTCTGAAATCACAGTGATGTCTTTTTCAGATTCTGTTTTGTTTTGTAATTTTTCCAATTTTTTCATTGTTCGTTCTTTGATTTCCTGGATTGATTTGATTGCACCTGATTGTTTTTTGGCTTCATTAAATAGTACGGATGCAATAGATTGAAGAGGAGCTTTGGTGTTGATCTTTATTTTTTCATCCTGAATTACAATTAATGGAATCCCTTTTTCAGTAATTAATTTTGCATTATTATTAGCTAAAATCTTATGAGCAGAATTGTCTTCAATTGATACAATTCCATGTGAGACCATTTCAAAAAGGGAATTTGCTACATTTGTAATGTTTTTTGATCTTTCTTTTACTGTCTCGATTGCTTTTTCTTGCTCTGAAATCTGAGTTTCCAGTTCTTTTATTTTTTTATCAGATCCGCTTGACTGAATTGATTTTCCTTTCTCAACAATGTTTTCAGTAAAAACAGTATCTAATCCTTCTATGAAGCTATTTGCCTTAATTACTTCGCCTTCCATTTTTCCTAATCTTACTGGAAGGACTTCAGCTTTTCCATTTCTAACAATAATTGGATCATGATTTCCTGATACAATATCTGAAACAATTTTTTTTGTTGTATCAAAAATTCTCTTTGTCTCTTCAGCAGTTAACAAATTACCGATTTTTTTACCATCAACATTTGAAATCTCAAAAATTCCTTCAACATATTTTTTTGGTAAACCCAAGGTTCTACCAAACCATTTTGCACAAACTAAATCAGTGGTTTTAAGATCTTCAAAGTCTGATTCGGATATGTTAAAAATATCTGTTCCACTAGTAGGTGGTTGTACATAATCTAATCCTACACTAAGTTTTCTATGTCTGACTTCTATTGAATGCTGCAATGCTAAAATCTTCATATCATTGTTGCAGAGCAAAATATTTCCATCTCCAAAAAATTCCCCTACTAGAACAAATTCTTTTCCAAATCCTTCAAATGTAAAATATGCAATTCTTTCTGCACCTATTTGTTCTATTTTTTTTAATTTCAATCGAAGTAGATCACTTCGTAGTCTTTTGAGCAATCTATTTGGTTCCATTTGATCGATTTTTACTTTGGTCAGCCACACTCCTGAAGTTGAAATCATCATGAACAGATCACTTTTTTCAGTATGATGAAGCTTGAAGAGAATGCTGTCCTTTGTAATTCCGTAAATGTTGCTAATGTAATAATCCTGAACTTGTTCTGAAATCTGATTTACTAAATACCGTAGTTCTATGCCCGATAATGTCATGGTTATTGTGTTTTATATCTAAAATTATACCCTTGCTATACTATTCCTTTGACCAAAGATATTAAACATGGTTTGCCTGAGTCACGCTAGAAATTTACTTTGGCAAAATTCAAAAAGAAAAAATCTGAACCTACTTCAGGACCTGAAGATTCTAAAAAAGAATCTAGTGAAAATCCAGTTGATATTCCTGAAACGGAGAAATCTGAACCTACTTCGGAGAATCCATCATCTGAACCACCAGTCAGTGTAGCTGAGAAAAGCGAGAAAGATAGAAAACTAAACAAATTATTTTGGATGCGTGTTGCATTGGCAGTAATAGCAGGAACTGCTGCAACTTTTATCTTTGAAGATATAGAAGGTGAAGACAGAAGATGGGCATCAATTGCGTTTATGATTATGGTGTTTTTTGGAACAATTATAGTTGCAAAGGGAATGAAAATGCAATTACCTTCTTCAGATAGAAAGAAAATTGTCACACAAGCAATTGGCAGTTATGTTTTCTTGTACTTGTTTACATGGATTGTAACATATACGCTAGTCCACGCAGGAAGTGTTTCAAGTGGAATTAACATCTAAAAACAAATGAAGATTGTATATGTGGAATTACAAAACGCCTGGAATTCCTGATGAATATTTTGAGAGAACAGAAAATGTTCCAATCACAAAAGAAGAAGTAAGAACTATACAAATCAGCAAAGCTAGATTAAAACCAGGCCAAACAATTTATGATATTGGATGCGGAAGCGGTTCTATATCTGTTGAAGCTGGCTTTCAAATAGAATCAACAGGCAAGGTATTAGCAATTGATCATGATGAGAATGCAATAGAACTAACAAAAAAAAATATGAAAAAATTTGGATTATCAAATATTTCAGTAATATTTGGAGATGCCAAAGAAAAGATAAAAGATCTTGAAGAGGCTGATGTAATATTTATCGGAGGTACTGGAGGCGATACCAGAGATATAGTTGAACTTTCTGAGAACAAGCTAAAATCAGGCGGCAGAATTGTAATTGGTATTATTCTAATTGAGACACTCTATTCCGTACTGCAAATATTAGATAAATTACAGTTTGAGTCAATTGATATCACCCAAGTAACCATATCCAAGAGTCGAAAGACTAGTACCGGAACTATGATGCTTGCAAGAAATCCTGTCACCATAATTTCTGCTACTAGAGTGTAATCTAGATTTTTAATTGGGAGAAAAGTGATTCTTTTCATGCCTGGATTAATTGGAATTGGTGTTGGTCCTGGGGATCCAGAATTACTTACAGTCAAGGCAGTAAATGCAATAAATAATGCAGACATCATCATGTGTCCAGCTTCTAAAGAGGACAGACCCAGCATTGCGTTGTCAGTTGTTTCATCATTAATTGATAAATCAAAAAATCAACAAATTGTAAAACTAATCTTTCCAATGACTAAAGACAAGGATATTCTGGAGCAGACATGGAAAAAAAATGCAAAGATAATGGCTGAAACTGTTTTGTCAGGAAAAAATGTGGTATATCTTACAGTAGGTGATCCATATTTGTACAGCACTTGGATATACATGCACAAGGATCTCAAAGAAAATTATCCCGACATGGAGATTAGTGTGATTCCTGGAATTGTTTCCATGTTTACATTTGCATCAAAGGTAGGTGTAAGTATTGCTGAAGGTGCAGAAAAAGTTGCAATAATTCCATCATGCTATGATCTGTCAAGTGTAAAAGAAATTGCAAAGAATTCTGAGACTATGGTATTTTTAAAAGACGGAAGGTACTTTGATCAGGTGATTCAAGTTCTAAAGGAATCTGGATTTCCCGATGACTCTATCTTTGCAATAGGGCAAGATCTTGGAACAGACCATGAAATTATTCGGAAACTTACATTGGGTGAAGTAAATGATGATACATTAACTACAAAATATTTCTCAATCTTGGTGGTAAAGCGTGTCTGATGTATTCTTTGTAGGCTGTGGTCCCGGTGATCCTGAACTAATCACAATAAAGGCAAAAAAACTGATTCAAAAAGCAGACGTCGTAGTTTATTCTGGCTCTTTAATTCCTGAACCTATCTTGAATCTTTGCAAAAAGGGAAATCTTTTTGATGCTGCAAAACTGGTGAGAGAGGAAATTTTTGACTTGCTGTACAAGAATGCAAAAAAAGGCAAACTTGTTGTCAGATTGCATGATGGTGATCCTTCAATTTATGGTGCGATAAAGGAACAGATTGACAATCTTGAGAAAAACGGAATAAACTCTGTAGTTGTTCCAGGCGTAACTGCATTTTTAGCCTCAGCTGCAGCACTTGGAACTCAATTGACACTTCCCGGTGTAACTCAGACAATCATAGTTACCAGGGCAGAATCTCGAACCAAAGTACCCAAACGCGAAAGCATCTCTGAACTTGCAAAACACAAAGCTACGTTGATCTTTTATCTTAGTGTCCATCTACTTTCTAAATTAGTTAAAGAAGCAATTGAAGGCGGATACAAAAAAACTACACCCGTTGCAGTAGTGTACAGAGCAAGCTGGGAAGATCAAAAGATTGTCAAGGGAACTCTGGAAGATATTGCAAAAAAAGTCAAAGATGAAAAAATTACTCGAACCGCAATTGTGATTATTAGTGATGTAATTGATCCTGAATCATACGAATATTCAAAACTGTATGACAAAAACTTTAGCCATGGCTATAGAAAGAAAAAATAAAGAAAAATAAAAACAGATTTAGATGTCTAAGGTCCTACTGCGTCTGAACCATCAATTGTGATATCCCAGTTAACAGTTAACTGATCACCTGGATTCATGGTTACTGTTGATGGGAAGTTCTTCAATGCGAATACTCCTCTGTCTGCACCAGTGGCTGTTTGATTAAACAAGCCTGCTGCATTAATTTGGTTTCCAGTTTGGGATGCTCCTGAATCATACGTGAATTGATTTGAAATTCTTTGTACTGCAGGATCAGAGTCGCCAGTTGAATTTGTGAATGTACCCAAAGTACCTGCTACTGCATTTAATCCATCGCCAACCGTGATTTCAGCTGGAAGCACTGTGTTTGCAGTTGTATCTGCTAATGCTGAACCGTTACTGATACCAATAACTGTGTATTTGCCTAAACTAGCTGCGGTTGCAGCAGTACAGCCACTGTTTGCTCCAAATAGCAACATTGCAGTACAGTTTCGTCCATCATTTACAATTGCATTATCTGTTTGTTGATAAGAAAGAATATTTCCTTCACTATCAGTGTGTATGACTTCGATATGTCCTAGTATACTTGAACCTTCTGAATATGAAGATGCGGTATTACTTTGCAAATCAAATGTACCATCTGAAAAGTTTAATCCAACCATTCCGACTGCAAATGTGATTGCGGCTAACATACCAATGCCTGTTGCGTTTTTCATTGAAATCTTGTAGATAAATTAACTTATAGGCATTCTGGTAAATTTTTCTGAATATTAGCTCCAAAATGGATCATTTTGGAAATAACTATCCTCCTGAAACTCCTACAGATTCCTCTAATCCTATTGTAAATTGTTTAGGCTCAGTTTTAACATCGTCGCTGGAAACTTCATTGCCAAATTCATCCATTGATTCTTTATTATTGCTATCTGAACTAATGCCTAAAACTGATAATGCACCAATCCCAATAATTGCTACAATAATTCCGATAATTATTACTTTATTCATAATTTTTTAATCTACATCTAGTATAAAAAGACTGAAATAAATTTTTCTATAGGTGAATAAATAAACAAATCCAATGAAAAATAAATTAAAAATTCTTAATATCTTATTCATAATTTTGTTTTTTCCTATTTTTTTTGAGAGCGTACATGCTGAAGATCCTATCCTGATTTCTATCTCGTCTGATTTAGATCAAGTAATCTTTGATGGAAAATGGACTCATGCGTATGAATGGAAACAATCTAGCTATAACAGATTTGTATTTGACGATGGAAATGAAATTCACTTGAGAACAGGTCATCAAGATAATTTTATTTATGTTCATATTAATTTTGCAAGTGATACAAATATCGATAAAGGATCTGATAATGCAATGATTTGTTTTGACACTAAAAATGATAAAACCATAATTCCACAATCTGATGATTATTGTTTTTCCACAACACTAGATACAAAAAATTCATTCACCTACAGAGGAAATAATTCTTCAATTGATGATAGTTTTGATATAATTTCCAATGACAAAAATTTTGTTGCAAAGGGCACTGCATCTGATAAATATGACAGATATAGCAAAGTCCCACATACAAGCTATGAATTTAGAATTCCATTAGATGTGTTGGGACGTTCAGACAATTACGGTTTTTATGTTTCTGTATATGATGGAGATTCCCAAAATCATTATTCATGGCCCTATGAAATAAAAAATCAAACTTCTTTTTCTAGTCCAAGTCAATGGGGTGATTTAGTGTCTCCTGACAAATCACTTCCAGAATTTGATCTACTAATTATGTTCTCTTTAACATTCTCATTAATGACAGTATCTATCATTATTACAAAATTTAACATGTTTAAGATCAATACCTTTAGACATTAAAAAAACTATAATATCAATTTCAAAAATTTGGTGCCTGAAATCTGATATTTTTAATTAAAAATTAATAACTACTAATTTTTCCATTTAATCAAATGGCTCTTGAAACTAGGAACGCAAACAAGCCTCAAGTTTCAATAATTATTCCAACCTATAACGAATCACAAAATATCCTAAATGTCTTAAAATCTATCGGAGATATTATTCCAAAAAATATTTTTACAGAAGCAATTGTTGTTGATGATAATTCTCCTGATGGAACAGGCAAAATTGTAGAAGATTATTTGAAAAATGTTAAAAAAATTGCTGGATACACAGTAAATGTCATTCATAGAACGGCAAAAAATGGGTTGAGTTCAGCTATTCTTAGTGGAATACAACGAGCAACCGGCGATACAATTGTTGTAATGGATAGTGATCTCTCTCATCCTCCACAAATAATTCCTAAAATGATTGAAACACTAAGACATTATCAATGCGATATGGTGGTCGCATCTCGATATATTACTGGCGGTAAAATTAACGGATGGAACAAAAAACGAAAGTTGTTAAGTAAAATTGCAACAATGATTGCAAAAAAAGGTCTTGGGGTTAAAACAAATGATCCAATGTCCGGGTTTTTTGCATTTAGAAAAGGTATTCTGAAAGGATTGAATTTTGACGCAATTGGTTACAAAATACTCTTAGAAATTCTAGTTAAGAAAAGAGGACTTGATATCAAAGAAATACCATATACATTTCAAAACAGAACATTAGGTTCGAGCAAATTAGATTTTCCTATAATCATTGATTATGTTAAATCTGTTTGGAAACTATACCGTTCAGGTAAACCAGAAGAAAATAATGAAAAAAGAAAATCTGTAAAATTCTTCTCTAAGGCAGGAAGATTTTATACCATTGGGGCAACAGGTTTTGCAATAAACTATATCATTTCATTGATGTTTTCTGGTGGGCTAACAGAGATTTGGTATCTACATGCAAATATTTTGGGAATAATAACGTCAATGACATCAAATTTTGTCTTGAACAAGTGGTGGACATTTGGTGATAGAGATTTTTCTTTTAAGAAAACAATTTCACAGTTTTCAAAATTCATCATGTTCAGTTCGTTTGGTGCATTAATACAACTTGGTGTTGTATTTTCATTGGTCGATAATTATGATTGGATGTATACAACTGCATTGGGTGTTGGGGTCTTAACTGGAGCTTTTAGTAATTTCATTTTGAATAAAAAATGGACATTCAAAGATAAACTATGGTAATTAATTTCAAAATAATTTTTATTGGAATAATTGCAGCTTTCATCACATTAGTGATTTTTACACAATATCAAACAGAAATTCCTATAGAAGAATCAAACATTCATGATATTGAATTTTTTAATTTCAATATTGATTTTAAAGATTTTGATATGGTTGAATTACCTATTGATTCCATTTTTATAATTAAAGCAATCAAAGATGATTATATTCTTGATAAAAATATTCACAAATATCTTAAACTCGCTTTTGAATTGGATGATGAAAACTTATCATTATACGACGAATTATCCAACACAGATGAAAAAACAGTAGTTATATTTCCAATTTTTACTTCTTCTGCATATAATTCTCCTGGATTTTATGATTATTATTCTGACAGATGTGATGTATCATGTCTTACTGTCCCAATAAAATTAATTTTACGTACAGAAATGGGCGGTAATGGTGCACAGATTCTAAAACTTCTAAATTATAAATTTCTAAGTGATATCGATGTTGATAAAAATCCTGAAATTTTAAACCATTTTGATAAAGTTATTCTATTACATAGTGAATATGTTACAAAGAAAGAATTTGATGCTATCACTTCACATCCAAATGTAATCTATCTATACCCTAATGCATTATATGCTGAAATAGAAGTAAATTATGACCAAAATACTGCTACTTTGATCAGGGGTCATGGATACCCAGAAAAGCACATTGATAATGGCTTTGACTGGGTTTTTGATAATACTCGTCCATATGAATTTGATAGAGATTGTGATAATTGGGAATTTTATGAAATTGAGAATGGTAAAATGCTAAATTGTTTTCCTGAAGAACAACTCTATGAAGATGCCTCATTATTAAAAGCCCTCAAAGAAATCTAGAAAATTAAAAATAAGAAACGTTCGTCTTTTCTACTCTACTCAAACGTTGTTGTAGAGCTTTGAGACGAAAGTCCGGTGGAAGTTGGTACAGATGGAAATCTATCACCAATCTGTTGCTCAGCTACTGCAGATGCTTCCTGTAGAATCTTTTCGGTTTCTTCATTTGAAGCGGCAGACTCCATGCTAAACGAGTCTCCTGCAAGTGAATCCATCATGAGTCCATTAAGTGTCTGTGTCATACTATTCAATTCTGAATCAGCTTCTGGCATGAATCTTCCTAGTGATGACTTCAATCCCTTCATTGTAGACATCGCTGGTCCAATTGCTACCATTGCATCACCAAGATCGTGAATAGTTGTCAGTCTTAGTTGGACTTGTTCTAATGACATTCTTGCATTGCCGAGCATCTTTGTAACTTTACGAATTTCAGCTAATTCGTTGGACAAAACTCTACTTGTGCTAGTATCATGTTGTTGCATTGCGGTTACCACACGTTGAAAGAGTTGCGCATCTCTTTCATGCAGCTTTCCTAACATAGAATCCATTTTTGATATTTGGACCTGTAGTTTATTCACTGCAGTTTGAATTCGTGGTTTTAATGCACCTTGAGGCTTTACTGCTTCACGGAGTTTGCCAGTTACGCTTTGGGTCTCTTGATGAGCCCAAGTTTTATCGAAGTTTGGCATTATGAATGATGATTTACAAATTTAGTCTTAATCAACAGTGTAAATTTAGATCAGTTTTAGATTAAATTTAGCTAACAAAATCTAAATCATATTCAAAATATTGTTCATAGATGGTAAAAATTGCTGTATTTGATTCTGGTTTAGGTTCATTATCCATCATAAAACCTATTCAAAAACAAATGAAGTGCGACATAATTTACTTTGCTGACACAAAAAACTTTCCTTATGGAAAAAAACCTATTAAAGAATTAAAAAGCATTACATTAAAAACAATTTCATCAATTCAAAATTCTTTTGCGCCTAAGTTAATTGTTATTGGTTCAAACACTCTATCACTCACATTAGATTCACATTCAAATAATATTTTTACCGTATTGCCACCAATAAATGAAGCAAAAGCAATTTCAAAATCAAAATCTATCGCAATATTGGCAACAGAATCAATTGTAAAAAGTAAACTACTTGATAATTATATCAAAAGCTTGAAAATAAATAACATCAAAATTATTAAAATAAATGCATCTGCACTAGTTGACTTGGTAGAATCTGGTAAGTTTTATTCAAATCCTGAATTATGTAAGAACATGATTAAAAAAATTCTAAGTTTGACATTTCTTAAAAACAACGTGGATGTAGTTACGTTATCTAGCACACACTTGCCATTTCTTTTGAAATTCTTTAAAAAGATATTTCCTAATATTGTCTTTCTTGATCCTAGTGAGTCATTAGCTATTAATTTAAAACAACATTATGCTGATCCTAACAAAAAAAGAAATTCACTACAAATTTTTACCTCTGGCAGTATTAAATTACTTGAAAAAAAACTTAGTTATATGAATATTAACAATAAAATTTCAAAATTTTCAATTCAATAGATCATGTTGTATTATTTTCAATTCAATAGATCATGTTGTATTATTTTCAATTCAATAGATCATGTTGTATTATTTTCAATTCAATAGATCATGTTGTATTATTTTCAATTCAATAGATCATGTTGTATTATTTTCAATTCAATAGATCATGTTGTATTATTTTCAATTCAATAGATCATGTTGTATTATTTTCAATTCAATAGATCATGTTGTATTATTTTCAATTCAATAATTTATTTTTTCAAAAAATATTTTTTTAAAATTTTCATAAATTTTCATTTTTTCTTGATCAATTTTACGAAAAATCAAATTGCCGTTTTGGTATCTCTGAAATCACAAAATTCCATCATGGATCCAGTCATTTCTCGTAATTTCCTCGATCCTTATGCTTTGATCTGACTGAATTTTATTGGATATGGCACTTGAATTTAGTACATCTGTAAACGTAAGTTTTACACAAATTCATTTTTCTAGAGTCATCTCAAATTCAATTCCATGTCCTAAAATTTTTGGAGGTGATCAGTTCTGAAATCTTTAGCCATATCCATGTTTTTGATTTTGGTTCTGTCAACACTTTCATCTGGAACTGATTATGTTTATTCACAATCAGTTCCAGAAAATTTTAAATCAGTTCCAGAAAATTTTACAGTTGATTTAATTGAAAAAATTGGATTTTTAGAAACAAAAGAAAAAACTGATCAAGTAAATTCATTTTCAGTTTCATTGTATGAAAAACTTTCTACTTCAAGTTCCAAAGAAGTTAAAGATCAAATTATTTTGGTTAAACATGAATCTGATAGAAAAGTAATGATGGAAAGAATTTCTGACAGACAATCAAAATTCCAAATTAATGAATCTAAATTTTTAAAAATGGTTTTACCATCAACATTAGATTACCACGATCAAAATATTGTTAATAATGATCTAATATTTTCAGATTATTTATCATTTGACAAATTATATTTTGAATTAACTGATCTACTTTCAAATACTATTGAAACACAAAAAACAATTTCAAATTATTTTAACCCTAACTCTGATCTTTACATTCAAAATAATATTGAATTTTTAAATGATCAAATTTTTGATCCAGAAAATCCAATATTATTAATATTATTGATACCTTTTGCAGGTTTTGTCCTAATTCGTTATGATAACGAACAAACTAAATTTTATCAAATAAAACAATTTTTTACTTTTGCTTTTATAATTATTCTTGTTTCATCTGCAGTAATTACTCCATTATCAATCTCTTCATCTTATTGGGGTTATGCATTTGGAGAAATGGATAACAGTACTGAAGTTATTTCTCAATTAGATGATTCTGAAATTATTTCTCAGGAGAATGTTACAATTATTTCTCAATTGAATGATAATCCTGAAATTGATCTATCTGAAGTTATTCCTATTGAATCATTCCGAACTCAATCAAATAATGATTTGTCCATCTCTGACATTCTCAGCATCACGCTGTCACCATTTACAGACAACATGCCTGACACATCTGACTCATCCTCAACTAAATCAAACATGTCCATCTCTGACATTCTCAGCATCACGCTGTCACCATTTACAGACAACATGCCTGACACATCTGACTCATCCTCAACTAAATCAAACATGTCCATCTCTGACATTCTCAGCATCACGCTGTCACCATTTACAGACAACATGCCTGACACATCTGACTCATCCTCAACTAAATCAAACATGTCCATCTCTGACATTCTCAGCATCACGCTGTCACCATTTACAGACAACATGCCTGACACATCTGACTCATCCTCAACTAAATCAAACATGTCCATCTCTGATCTATTGGAAATAATTTTCACGCCTAAATTTTCTACAGATAAAGCAAAAATCAATGAAGAGAATACTGTTGACCTAAATGGATATCAAGATTTTATGCAGATAAATGAAAATTCTACAAATAATCTACAATCTTTTGTCATTAGTACCTGGATAAAACCTGACTACTCCCACGGTTCTCCAGAATTCACAATTATGAGCAAAGAGGGTTCATTTTCATTGGCTGTAAACAATCTAAAATCCGGAAATACCGCAAAATTCTCTGTTTTTGATGGTATAAAATGGACCCAAATAGATTCCATATCTGAAATTCCTGAAGAATGGACGCATATTTTGGCGTCATTTAGCAACCAAACTATCAGTATCTATGTAAACGGAGAAATTGAAGGCACAAAGCAGCTAACAAGAATACCTTCCCTATCCATAGATGGAAAATTAGAATATGTTGATATTGAAAACATTTCATCGGAAAATGATATTGTAGTTGGAGCCTACATCACTACAAGAAACAACATTTCCCATCCAAACAACATGTTCTCAGGCATGATCGATGAGATTCTTTTGTTTGATTACTCCCTTTTAGAGACAGAAATTGGACAATTGTATTCCCAAGGTAAATCTGCTCATGGTCCAACCCAAGAAAAAACATTGGATGATATTCTAAAAGAAATCGAGCAAGAGATGGCCGCACTGCAGGCACAAAATTACACACAAATCTTACAGGCACAAATGTCCCTTTCTGATATCCTCTCAACTACTCATATTCAGGCACAAAATATTGCTGAAGATCCTCAGGCACAAATCTCATCAGATTCCTTACAGGCACAAATGTCCATTCAAGACATTCTATCATTTGATTATTCTCAGGCACGAAATAACACCTCTGCAATCATAGTGGTGCCTGATATTTCTCCTCATTTGATACCTGTAAAGGATACATTTACAATTAATGAGGAGGCTGAAATCGTCTTTGAATTCTTCACTGAAACTGAGGCTATGGTTCAAGAATTTGAGAATCTTGATGTTGCCATAGAAACTGCTGATACTGACACTGAAAGTGCTCTCAATCCATCTCCATTAGATGAAATTTTTGGATTATTTGTACTACCAATTCCAGAAGCTGATGCAGCAAAAGATGATGGCACCTCAATTAAAGCAAAAATAAAACAACTCAAAAAAGAAATCACTCAAATCAAAAAAAGCGAAACTGTATCAGAAAACGAACTAGATACAATAAAAAATAAAATCAAACTCTTAGTTGATCAAATAAAAGAAGAAGTAAAAGAATCAAAACAACAAAAGAAAACTGACAAACTAAACTCTGTAATTGAAAAACTCGAAAAAATTACAAACAAACAGCAGAAACAAAAAGATAACTGGAATGACAAGGAAACAATCACAACTGAAGTATATGATGTAAACAACAACAAAGTAGAACTAGATGTAACGTTTGAAAAACAAAGAGAAGGAAAATTCAATATAAAGTTTGATCCTGCAAAAGCAAAACCGGGAATTTACAAAATCAAAACAATTCTCAATATGGATGGAAAACAATTCATTTCAGAAAGTGAATTTGCATGGGGTCTTGTATCTGTAAACTCGATGAAAAGTATTTACAAACCAGGAGAACTTGCAGAGTTTGAAATTGTTGTCCTTAATGGAACAGGAGCTCCTGTATGTCCTGCAAATACTATAATGCAAATCATAGATCCAAACTTGTCATCAACATTGATATCTTCAAATGATATCATTGAAGCTTCTTGTGGATTATATCTTACAAACTATCCTACATCCATTATAGGAAACTACACAATAAATATTCAAGCTGAAACTGGAAATGGAATTGCAAACTTTTCAACATACTTTACCGTACTTGATAATTATGATTATGACATTATTAGATACACTGACAGCAAAATTGATCCATTTGTAGATCCTAATGACTTTGATGTAGAAATTGACATTACATCATTTGTTGGAAATGATGAGCTTACAATTCGTGAATATGTTCCATCATCATTTGGGATTTTCAATACAGATGCCACTGTTGAGACTGTTGGAAATTATAAAGTGTTGACATGGAAGAAAACCCCTCAAGATGGCTATGTTGAAACATTTTCATACTCATACTCTGTACCACTTGTAACACCTGAACTATATCCCCTGGGTAAAATGGAAATTATGCAGTCAGGCATTCCAACTTTCACTGAAGCTAGAAACTGGTTTGTAGCAGTTGATCCTCACTTCTTAATTGACGCAAGTGTAACTATCAATGATGATAGGTGGCAGGATGCCTCCAAAAGAACTGTTGCAGTTAACGGCTCCCATGTCTACTCATTTTACATTGATGCAGAACAGGATCTTGCCTACAGCTATTCCACAGATGGCGGATTTTCATGGAATTATGGTGGTGAAATAGAATCTGTGAATAATCTGTTTATAGGAATTGCTACTTGGTATGAGCTTGATACGCCTGAATTGACTGATAATTTCATCCACATTGCGGCATATGACGGCGGTGATGATACAATGTTTTACATAAAGTTTGATCCTTCAGATGCAACTATTGCTACTCCATTGGTGGACATTAGTAACGGCATAGGAAACTTTGGTACTTTGGCTGATGCAGGAAACATTTCAATCGCTCTGGGTACAAATGGTGATATCTATATTGGTACAATTGATGGTTCTGCAACTGATGATCCATTATCACGTGTTAGAGTATGTACTGAATCTGGTCATTCTTGTGAATCTCAATCAGATTGGAGTAACGCTGGTGCAAGAAATACAATATGGGGTAATGATGACGGCAATGATTCTCTAATATTGTTGCCATTACCTAATGATGACGATATCTTACTGGTTTCACTAGACATTAGCGGTCATGTCTTACGTTCCAAACAATACGATCAGAGTGCAGGTACTTGGGATGCAGGTTGGACCACAATTGACACAGGAATAGTTGATTCTACTGCTTATGATCATGCAGTCTCAGGAGTGGTTGATAAAAAAACCGGAGACATTTATGTCACAGCAGTTCCTAATGTTGCTGCCACAGACAGCGAAGTTAGAATTTATCGTTATGTTGATGGATCTGGTTGGTCCACTTTACCTAAAGTAACCAGCACTGATGGAAGCAAACGGTATATAGATACATCAGTAGGAATTAACGGAGATTCTGGAAAATTATATGCAATTTACAATTATGGTGCTGTTGCAACTTCAAACGATGTCTACTACAAATCAACTTCAATCCCATCAATTAGTTGGAGTTCTGAAAAACTGTTAACGAATTCTACAAGTAACTTTAGAGGATTATCTATTAACAACTACAATGAGAATTTATTGTATGCAGATTTCTTTGACACAAATATAAACAGATTATATGGTTCACCAATTGTAAAACAGCCATTACTTTCAGAAACACTTGGTATTTCTGATGATTTAGTAATTGGAATCAGTGCTTCTAGAACCTTAACCGAAACATTAAGCATCTCAGATGATATTTTTGCAGCAATTACGCAGGATGTTGATCTTTCTGAAACATTGAATACATCTGATGCTATTGCAACGAATACACCTCTCACGAATATTATTTTAGATGAATCTCTTTCAATTTCTGATTCTGTTTCCTTATCCATCAGTATTATCAGTACTATTTCAGAGACACTTTCTCTCTCTGACAGTGTTGATGCAGCCAAAAGATCTCCTGGGGATGATCCTAACGCAAGACCTCTCAAAGTAACGGTTTATTCTGGTACTAGTTCTAGTGATCCAACAACCATTACTCTTGATTCACCACTTGCAGATGCAAGCAAAGCATTTGCAATGTGCTCGTTTAATCATAATCGACAAAGTGAACACAACAAAATATTTAGAGCGTGGGAACTTGATGATACCACACTTACAATTCACGCAACTGCAAAACCACCCGGACCAAACTCCGTGAACTATGTTTGTAGTGTAATTGAATTTGGCAATGCATCTACTGTTGAAGGCAGCACTCAGTCTTTTACTCAAGCTGCATCAGGAAGTACTGTAGTTACTACAACTTTGAGTGGCACTCCAGTAGATTTGAGTGAAACAATGGAGTGGTATCAAGGACATGTTCATGACAATAATGAATCCCAAGTTGGTTCAGAAGAGCTTGATAGAATCAGACTTACTAGTTCAACTCAATGGGAATGGCAAGTAAAGACTGCCCCTGGCAGTGGTCCTCAAGATAATTACATGGGCTTGTTTGACTGGAATAACCTTGAAGTTAATGTTCAAAGAGGACAGACATCAATTTCATCAGGAAGTACCACCACTACCATTACTCCACCTACATCAATTGATAGAACAAGAAGCCTTTTGTTTGTATCTTTTATGAAAGATGATACAGCATTTGACTATATTCCTAACCAATCATACATCCATGCCACAATCAATTCTAATAACGACTTGGTATTTGCAAGAAACTCTGGAACCGGGGCTCCTGCAATTGAGATTAACTGGACTCTAGTTGAGCTTCCTGAGGATTATGCAAATATTAGACATGGAACACACACTCAGAGTGATACTCAGTCTAATACTACTTTTGATCTAGAGGGAGGAGATTCTATTACAAATGTGGATAGAGCATTTGTTATTGGTACCGTTTGTTCACCATTTGGTTGTGGAACAGGTAGTGGTTCTAGTACTGTTGCCGGTTCAATTGATAGAATTCAGTCAACCTTGCAACTTGATGACGCAAATACTATACGTGTAATAAGAGGTGATGGAACTGGAACATTTACAGTTGGATACCAAACAATAGAATTTTTGCCAAAGAAAGTTGTTCTCACTGAAACATTATCCATCTCTGACTTCATTGTCACACAAAATATTGGAACTGTTACTCTATCTGAAACATTAATTCCATCTGACACAATTACAACAAATATTGCCAGAACTGCAGACCTATCTGAAACATTAACCCATTCTGATACAATTACAACTAATTACACTGCATCAACTACTCTATCTGAGACACTCACTCCATCTGACACAATCACCACAATGACAATATCATCAACTACTCTATCTGAGACACTCACTCCATCTGACACAATCACCACAATGACAATATCATCAACTACTCTATCTGAGACACTCACCCCATCTGATGTAGTTGCAACAAATATCGCCAGATCCGTTACTCTATCTGAAACATTAACCCATTCTGATACCATTACAACCAACTATACTGCATCAGTAACACTATCTGAGACCTTGACTCCATCTGATGTACTCACCACAACCACTGCAGCATCAGTAACACTATCTGAGACCTTGACTCCATCTGATGTACTCACCACAACCACTGCAGCATCAGTAACACTATCTGAGACCTTGACTCCATCTGATGTACTCACAACAACCACTGCAGCATCAGTAACCCTGGATGAAACACTCACACCATCTGATGTACTCACCACAACCACTGCAGCATCAGTAACACTATCTGAGACCTTGACTCCATCTGATGTACTCACCACAACCACTGCAGCATCAGTAACACTATCTGAGACCTTGACTCCATCTGATGTACTCACCACAACCACTGCAGCATCAGTAACCCTGGATGAAACACTCACACCATCTGATGTACTCACCACAACCACTGCAGCATCAGTAACCCTGGATGAAACACTCACACCATCTGATGTACTCACCACAACCACTGCAGCATCAGTAACACTATCTGAGACCTTGACTCCATCTGATGTACTCACCACAACCACTGCAGCATCAGTAACACTATCTGAGACCTTGACTCCATCTGATGTACTCACCACAACCACTGCAGCATCAGTAACCCTGGATGAAACACTCACACCATCTGATGTACTCACCACAACCACTGCAGCATCAGTAACACTATCTGAGACCTTGACTCCATCTGATGTACTCACCACAACCACTGCAGCATCAGTAACCCTGGATGAAACACTCACACCATCTGATGTACTCACCACAACCACTGCAGCATCAGTAACACTATCTGAGACCTTGACTCCATCTGATGTACTCACCACAACCACTGCAGCATCAGTAACACTATCTGAGACCTTGACTCCATCTGATGTACTCACCACAACCACTGCAGCATCAGTAACACTATCTGAGACCTTGACTCCATCTGATGTACTCACAACAACCACTGCAGCATCAGTAACACTATCTGAGACCTTGACTCCATCTGATGTACTCACCACAACCACTGCAGCATCAGTAACACTATCTGAGACCTTGACTCCATCTGATGTACTCACCACAACCACTGCAGCATCAGTAACACTATCTGAGACCTTGACTCCATCTGATGTACTCACCACAACCACTGCAGCATCAGTAACACTATCTGAGACCTTGACTCCATCTGATGTACTCACCACAACCACTGCAGCATCAGTAACACTATCTGAGACCTTGACTCCATCTGATGTACTCACAACAACCACTGCAGCATCAGTAACACTATCTGAGACCTTGACTCCATCTGATGTACTCACCACAACCACTGCAGCATCAGTAACACTATCTGAGACCTTGACTCCATCTGATGTACTCACAACAACCACTGCAGCATCAGTAACCCTGGATGAAACACTCACACCATCTGATGTACTCACCACAACCACTGCAGCATCAGTAACACTATCTGAGACCTTGACTCCATCTGATGTACTCACAACAACCACTGCAGCATCAGTAACACTATCTGAGACCTTGACTCCATCTGATGTACTCACAACAACCACTGCAGCATCAGTAACACTATCTGAGACCTTGACTCCATCTGATGTACTCACCACAACCACTGCAGCATCAGTAACACTATCTGAGACCTTGACTCCATCTGATGTACTCACAACAACCACTGCAGCATCAGTAACCCTGGATGAAACACTCACACCATCTGATGTACTCACCACAACCACTGCAGCATCAGTAACCCTGGATGAAACACTCACACCATCTGATGTACTCACCACAACCACTGCAGCATCAGTAACACTATCTGAGACCTTGACTCCATCTGATGTACTCACCACAACCACTGCAGCATCAGTAACACTATCTGAGACCTTGACTCCATCTGATGTACTCACCACAACCACTGCAGCATCAGTAACACTATCTGAGACCTTGACTCCATCTGATGTACTCACCACAACCACTGCAGCATCAGTAACACTATCTGAGACCTTGACTCCATCTGATGTACTCACCACAACCACTGCAGCATCAGTAACCCTGGATGAAACACTCACACCATCTGATGTACTCACCACAACCACTGCAGCATCAGTAACCCTGGATGAAACACTCACACCATCTGATGTACTCACCACAACCACTGCAGCATCAGTAACACTATCTGAGACCTTGACTCCATCTGATGTACTCACCACAACCACTGCAGCATCAGTAACACTATCTGAGACCTTGACTCCATCTGATGTACTCACCACAACCACTGCAGCATCAGTAACACTATCTGAGACCTTGACTCCATCTGATGTACTCACAACAACCACTGCAGCATCAGTAACACTATCTGAGACCTTGACTCCATCTGATGTACTCACAACAACCACTGCAGCATCAGTAACACTATCTGAGACCTTGACTCCATCTGATGTACTCACCACAACCACTGCAGCATCAGTAACACTATCTGAGACCTTGACTCCATCTGATGTACTCACAACAACCACTGCAGCATCAGTAACACTATCTGAGACCTTGACTCCATCTGATGTACTCACCACAACCACTGCAGCATCAGTAACACTATCTGAGACCTTGACTCCATCTGATGTACTCACAACAACCACTGCAGCATCAGTAACACTATCTGAGACCTTGACTCCATCTGATGTACTCACAACAACCACTGCAGCATCAGTAACCCTGGATGAAACACTCACACCATCTGATGTACTCACCACAACCACTGCAGCATCAGTAACACTATCTGAGACCTTGACTCCATCTGATGTACTCACCACAACCACTGCAGCATCAGTAACCCTGGATGAAACACTCACACCATCTGATGTACTCACCACAACCACTGCAGCATCAGTAACACTATCTGAGACCTTGACTCCATCTGATGTACTCACAACAACCACTGCAGCATCAGTAACCCTGGATGAAACACTCACACCATCTGATGTACTCACCACAACCACTGCAGCATCAGTAACACTATCTGAGACCTTGACTCCATCTGATGTACTCACAACAACCACTGCAGCATCAGTAACACTATCTGAGACCTTGACTCCATCTGATGTACTCACCACAACCACTGCAGCATCAGTAACACTATCTGAGACCTTGACTCCATCTGATGTACTCACAACAACCACTGCAGCATCAGTAACACTATCTGAGACCTTGACTCCATCTGATGTACTCACAACAACCACTGCAGCATCAGTAACCCTGGATGAAACACTCACACCATCTGATGTACTCACCACAACCACTGCAGCATCAGTAACACTATCTGAGACCTTGACTCCATCTGATGTACTCACCACAACCACTGCAGCATCAGTAACCCTGGATGAAACACTCACACCATCTGATGTACTCACCACAACCACTGCAGCATCAGTAACACTATCTGAGACCTTGACTCCATCTGATGTACTCACAACAACCACTGCAGCATCAGTAACCCTGGATGAAACACTCACACCATCTGATGTACTCACCACAACCACTGCAGCATCAGTAACACTATCTGAGACCTTGACTCCATCTGATGTACTCACCACAACCACTGCAGCATCAGTAACACTATCTGAGACCTTGACTCCATCTGATGTACTCACCACAACCACTGCAGCATCAGTAACACTATCTGAGACCTTGACTCCATCTGATGTACTCACAACAACCACTGCAGCATCAGTAACCCTGGATGAAACACTCACACCATCTGATGTACTCACCACAACCACTGCAGCATCAGTAACACTATCTGAGACCTTGACTCCATCTGATGTACTCACCACAACCACTGCAGCATCAGTAACACTATCTGAGACCTTGACCCCATCTGACTCTGTTGCAACATCTGAAACTGTAACACTATCTGAGACCTTGACCCCATCTGACTCTGTTGCAACATCTGAAACTGTAACACTATCTGAGACCTTGACACCATCTGACTCTGTTGCAACATCTGAAACTGTAACACTCACAGAAACACTCACACCATCTGACTCTGTTGCAACATCTGAAACTGTAACACTCACAGAAACACTCACACCATCTGACTCTGTTGCAACATCTGAAACTGTAACACTCACAGAAACACTCACACCATCTGACTCTGTTGCAACATCTGAAACTGTAACACTATCTGAGACCTTGACCCCATCTGACTCTGTTGCAACATCTGAAACTGTAACACTATCTGAGACCTTGACCCCATCTGACTCTGTTGCAACATCTGAAACTGTAACACTCACAGAAACACTCACACCATCTGACTCTGTTGCAACATCTGAAACTGTAACACTCACAGAAACACTCACACCATCTGACTCTGTTGCAACATCTGAAACTGTAACACTCACAGAAACACTCACACCATCTGACTCTGTTGCAACATCTGAAACTGTAACACTCACAGAAACACTCACACCATCTGACTCTGTTGCAACATCTGAAACTGTAACACTCACAGAAACACTCACACCATCTGACTCTGTTGCAACATCTGAAACTGTAACACTCACAGAAACACTCACACCATCTGACTCTGTTGCAACATCTGAAACTGTAACACTCACAGAAACACTCACACCATCTGACTCTGTTGCAACATCTGAAACTGTAACACTCACAGAAACACTCACACCATCTGACTCTGTTGCAACATCTGAAACTGTAACACTCACAGAAACACTCACACCATCTGACTCTGTTGCAACATCTGAAACTGTAACACTCACAGAAACACTCACACCATCTGACTCTGTTGCAACATCTGAAACTGTAACACTCACAGAAACACTCACACCATCTGACTCTGTTGCAACATCTGAAACTGTAACACTCACAGAAACACTCACACCATCTGATGTGATCACCACAAATGCAGCTCAATCAGCAACACTATCTGAGACCTTGACCCCATCTGACTCTGTTGCAACATCTGAAACTGTAACACTATCTGAGACCTTGACCCCATCTGACTCTGTTGCAACATCTGAAACTGTAACACTCACAGAAACACTCACACCATCTGACTCTGTTGCAACATCTGAAACTGTAACACTCACAGAAACACTCACACCATCTGACTCTGTTGCAACATCTGAAACTGTAACACTCACAGAAACACTCACACCATCTGACTCTGTTGCAACATCTGAAACTGTAACACTCACAGAAACACTCACACCATCTGACTCTGTTGCAACATCTGAAACTGTAACACTATCTGAGACCTTGACCCCATCTGACTCTGTTGCAACATCTGAAACTGTAACACTATCTGAGACCTTGACCCCATCTGACTCTGTTGCAACATCTGAAACTGTAACACTCACAGAAACACTCACACCATCTGACTCTGTTGCAACATCTGAAACTGTAACACTCACAGAAACACTCACACCATCTGACTCTGTTGCAACATCTGAAACTGTAACACTATCTGAGACCTTGACCCCATCTGACTCTGTTGCAACATCTGAAACTGTAACACTCACAGAAACACTCACACCATCTGACTCTGTTGCAACATCTGAAACTGTAACACTCACAGAAACACTCACACCATCTGATGTGATCACCACAAATGCAGCTCAATCAGCAACACTATCTGAGACCTTGACCCCATCTGACTCTGTTGCAACATCTGAAACTGTAACACTCACAGAAACACTCACACCATCTGACTCTGTTGCAACATCTGAAACTGTAACACTCACAGAAACACTCACACCATCTGATGTGATCACCACAAATGCAGCTCAATCAGCAACACTATCTGAGACCTTGACCCCATCTGACTCTGTTGCAACATCTGAAACTGTAACACTCACAGAAACACTCACACCATCTGACTCTGTTGCAACATCTGAAACTGTAACACTCACAGAAACACTCACACCATCTGACTCTGTTGCAACATCTGAAACTGTAACACTCACAGAAACACTCACACCATCTGACTCTGTTGCAACATCTGAAACTGTAACACTCACAGAAACACTCACACCATCTGACTCTGTTGCAACATCTGAAACTGTAACACTATCTGAGACCTTGACCCCATCTGACTCTGTTGCAACATCTGAAACTGTAACACTCACAGAAACACTCACACCATCTGATGTGATCACCACAAATGCAGCTCAATCAGCAACACTATCTGAGACCTTGACCTCATCTGATGTGGTATCTACAAGTAGATCTCAAACTGCTGTCCTCTTAGAGTCTCTAACAATTACTGATGTAGTATCATTACAATCATTATTCACAAGAATTCTTGAGGAAACGCTCTCTTTCTCTGATAACTTTACATTTGCAGGTTCATTGAATATTAGAGTTGTAGACGATGATCAATTGAAAGGTGGTGCTTCATTTACCATCTCACCAAATCCATTAACAGGAACTGGAAGTCTAAATATTACTGACAATGGCATCAATGATGTAAATGCAACAAGTGGCGAGATAAGAATTACATCTGTACCATTTGACGATTATACTGTCACTATGACGACCATTCCAACAGGCTATGTAGTTACAATTGATCAGACCTCTGCGCCTGTCTGCTGTGTTAACGTAAATCCTTTGACCATCTTTACTTTAATTGATGAAAACACTGATCTATCAACAGCTGATTCAAAGAAAGGTTCATCTGCACCATTGCTAAACTCAACTGGACTGAATATTTTACAAGGATTCAATGCAGTTATTGTTAATAGTCAGACTCAAACTACTATATCAAAAACTAATCAACTTCCAGAAATTACTACAGTTGGTGTAAATAATCCCTCAGGAAAAACTACTGCAACATCATCACAATCTAACATCAAATATGTAAAAGATTGGAGTAAAGGCATCAAAGGTTCTGACGTAATCAACTCCTTCAAGATGCAACCATATGTACTTCCAACAAACAAATCATCTACTGCAGTCATCCCTGTCTTTGTTTCTACAGAAACGACCACTCATCAAGTCATATCTACTTCAATCAAAAAAATTACTTCAGGTCAACAGATGATACTCCCAATCCAACTTTCACTCATTCCAAGCTTTGGTGGTTTGTTAAAACTTGACATCACATCAAAGGATTCTTCATCATCAGTTGGGGTATTTGACAAAGACTGGATAGTGATTGAAACTGATGATGACCATATCAACTCACCAACTTTAGCTAGTAGTGGAATTACAAATGAATTGGAATTAGAAATTGATGTAAAGTATCGTTATGAAGAAGATTCTGTTGGATTCAACTATAATGATGAGAATAACTTTGCATCCAAGCCACAAATGACAGTACTTGTTCCAAAACCAACATCTTCTGATATCATTACACTTGCTAATGGATGTGCAGATGTAGAAGCACATACTCTAGTGGGAACAACATGGACATCTGGTATAGATAAAATCTTGTCAAATACACCATCTGAAAAGAGTGGATTCTGTGATGTAGTGGTAGAGTCTGATCACTATTCCAAGAAATCCATATCTTCCAAGAGATCTACATCGTCTGCTGCAGGAGAAAGTTCTGCAGGTACATCAGGACTTGGCGGAGGTGGAGGAAGAACTAGTGCAGGTGCTTCAGTATCTGGCGCATCTGTAGGATTTGGAGGAATTCTATCAACACCACTTGCAATCAATGAGGTATCCTATGACAAATGTAATGAAAATATGGCACGCATCATAGTCTCAAGTGATGCAGATACTCCACCAGCAGTCAAACTTGCCACCTCAAAGTCCGGAATTGTATATGCAACATTAGCCGAAGTTCAGCCATATGAGGACTTGAACAAACTAACCAGCATTGATAGATATCTCTATGAGGTTCCAATTTCCTCAGATGAGACATTCTTGATGATAGTGGTTACAGAAGAAAAGGGTACAACAAAGAATGTTGTACAGGCATCAGTTAGATTACTCTCATGTGAGGGAACTACAGTAATTGTTGAGATTCCAGATGAGTTGCCAGAAATTGTAGAAGGAATTCCAAGAATCTTTGATGCTACAATCCAAATTGCCAACGGCACAAGATACAGTGCTGATTTGGAATCAGAGTTCCTTTACATTGACAATCAGGACATGAAAGTATCTGCAATTATTGACAGTGTTGTTCCTCTGCAAAGAGTAGAGCTCAGATCAATTACCATGGGACAAACAGAAGATCAGTACGTTGGAATTAATATGAATGTGGAAGCATTACCAATTTCAAATTCTACCTATCTAGTTAGTGCTGATATTCCATCATTCGTAATGAGTGAACCTGGAATGCAATATTGGTTACACATCATTGATGAGAACGATAATAGATCTGAATCAAAACACTATAACATTGGTGTAAAACCAACCATAGTATCTGATATTTCAGTTGAGATGGATGTTCCAAATATTATTCCATCAGGATCTCTAATCAAACCAGAATTATACATCTTTAATGATGATGCCCCATCATATGGAATTGTGTCACTGGTAGTTGATGGAAAAGTAGTTTCAAAGAAATCACAAATATTTGGAATAGGACAAACCCAAGTAATCTTTAACTGGAATGTTCCAAGTTCTGATGGTTATTCAACTTTAGACTTGCAGGGAAGAGTTGACTTGTATGATCGTTCTACCGTTACAGTACCTGCACAAGTTTCCATACATCCAAAGACCATTACAATCTCAGCATATGACATGAAATCATTACAAGTAATAGAAAAAGATGGTCAAGTGTTAGCTGATCCTGCATTAATCTATGCATCTAACTCTGCTTCTGATTTGAGATTCAGAGTAACTGATCCACAAGGACAATGCATAATTGGTGGAACAGAAGAATGTCTTATCAATGACAACACTAGAGAAAATCGTGGTGGCTTAGAGAGTATTCCATATGGCGATCAAATACTTAGAGTCAGATACAGTGGTGCAGATAACATGCTAGAGCGATTCTCAATTACTTCAATTGATCCAATTATAGGTAAATGGATTGTGGCCCTAGAGACTGAAGATGGATTTATTCCACAAGCACATGCAGCTGATGATCCTTTAGTGAAGGTAAAATACAGATATCACTCTGAAATCATTACTGTAAAATCACAATAATGGAACAAATCCGTGATTTTATATTCATAAAATTATCGTTAAACACTCCAATTTGGTACCTGTAGCTCCCAAATCTTCCATTTTGGCAATACCCATCTTTGGGATTTTTCGATAACTCTTTTATTATAAAATATCATGAGCACTTCATGACACAGTTGATGCTTTCATTACTATTGTTAACTGTAGTCGGTTTTAGTATGGTTGGAATTCATGATTCATTCGCTGCTGATTATAGTGTTGAAGATGATGATTGTGGCGCATCTGGTGGATTTCCTGGATCATGGAATGATGATAACGAAGTATGTGAACTTGATAATGATTTTGTCCTTACTAGCGATGATGAGTTGGAGATTACTGAAGTTACACTTGTTATACCAAATTCTATCTCGCTTGAAAACAGTGGATCAATATTCATGGATGAGGCCGGTCTTACAGTAGATGGAACTTTGAATAATTTAGCAGAGATGGAATTTGCTACCGTTGAGTTTAACATCTCTGGTGATCTGATTAATTCTGGAACCATCGCTATGTCAGATTCTAGTTTTGAGGTATCTGCAACTGGAACCATTGAGAATTTAGCTGATGGCATTATTAATAATCAGGATACACCCATAGGCATATCTGGTGAATTAAACAATTATGGTGAACTACAAAATTTTGGGGGATATAATATTGGATTAAATGGTAAATTGACAAATTTTGGTACAATAAATACCGATGATGATCGGGAGTTTACCATATCGGGTTTTTTGCATAACACAGAGTCTGGAAATTTTATCCAGTCACAAGGCATATTTACAAACAAAGGATTAGTTGAAAACTATGCATCTGATTCATCTGGTGGGCAATTTCACCTATCATCTGGTAATCCTTTTATAACTACAAAAGTTAACGTTGAAGGAACACTAAGAATTTTACAAAATAGCGAATTTTTAAACGAAGCAGAAATTAAACTAAAAAATCCTGGCAGGATTGAAATTTTTGGTACTCTACAAAATGATGGCATTCTACAAAATGGACAAATTATATCTCCAGCAGCACTTTGTGGAAAGATTATAGGAAATACAGTTTCTGGAACTCCTCCAGTGGACAAGTGTCCAATCAAATCAATTACCATATCTTCTCCAGCAACTAACAGTAAACATGGCAATGTAGTTCCTGTAACTTTTACTGGAACTGCTATCGATGTTAATGCCTATGGTAATGAAGTTCCTGTTACATCATCAATTATCTGGACTAAAACACCTTTGCCACAACTAACTAATCAAAATGGCGGCTCAGTTTCCAACCAAATAACCACTATTGGCGCTAATACTATCAGAGCAACTGTTACAGATTCTGGCGGCAATACAAAATTTACTACTATCACAATAAATATTTTCAATGATGTTGATGGGGATGGATACCTATCTGCACCAAATGGCAATGACTGTAATGATAACAATGCAACAATCAACCCCGGCGCAACCGAAGTATTTGGTGATGCAATAGACAACAACTGTGATGGGGTAGTTGATAATGGATTCACCGATGGTGACTCTGATGGTTATGTAGAGGAAACACTAAACGTCTTACCAGGATTCACTGACTGTGATGATAACAATGCAGCAATCAACCCCGGCGCAACCGAAGTATTTGACGACATAGACAACAACTGTGATGGGGTAGTTGATGAGGGATTCACCGATTTTGATATGGACGGCTACGCTACAACAACTGCAGGTCCTCAAGCAATAGACTGTGATGATAACAATGCAGCAATCAACCCCGGCGCAACCGAAGTATTTGACGACATAGACAACAACTGTGATGGGGTAGTTGATGAGGGATTCACCGATTTTGATATGGACGGCTACGCTACAACAACTGCAGGTCCTCAAGCAATAGACTGTGATGATAACAATGCAGCAATCAACCCCGGCGCAACCGAAGTATTTGGTGATGCAATAGACAACAACTGTGATGGCAGTATTGATAATGGATTCACCGATGGTGACTCTGATGGTTATGTAGAGGAAACACTAAACGTCTTATCAGGATTCACTGACTGTGATGATAACAATGCAGCAATCAACCCCGGCGCAACCGAAGTATTTGGTGATGCAATAGACAACAACTGTGATGGCAGTATTGATAATGGATTCACCGATGGTGACTCTGATGGTTATGTAGAGGAAACACTAAACGTCTTATCAGGATTCACTGACTGTGATGATAACAATGCAGCAATCAACCCAGGTGCAACCGAAATAGGCGGAAATGGAATTGATGATAATTGTGATGGAACTATAGATGATGGTGTAGATGAAGATGGCGATGGTTGGGTTACTGGACCAGGACTAGGATTTGATTGTCATGATAGGATTCAAACTGATCCTGAATCAATATATTTTGGAATAGATCCTGCAGAAATTAATCCAGATGCTGCTGAAATCATTGGTGATAATGTTGATAACAACTGTGATGACACCACTGATGAAATAGTTCTGATTACTTTTGGTGATTCTTATGTTTCAGATGGAGATTCTGTACTTTCTATACCTGCAATTGGAATATTAGAAAATGACATAATTCCATTCTATACAGAAACAGTACCTGTAGTGTATCCAGTATCTGCACTTCTTCCTGTAGATGTCAACTTGGAAACTCAATCAACCAAAGGTAATGCCGCATTAAATTCAGATGGAAGTTTTACTTATTCTCCAACCGATCCTCTCTTTGGTTCTGACTCGTTTGAATATTCCATATCATATCTAAATTCTGATAATGAACTAATTCAGAGTGACATTTCAACTGTTAACTTGACACAGAAATTCTGTGGAAAGGACATCAGTGAATTTGATAATGTGATTGTTGGAACAGACTCGAAAGACAATCTTAACGGCAGTAATGATGATGACTTGATTCTAGGCTTGGGTGGAAATGACAAAATTAATGGAAAGAAAGGTAATGATTGTATCTATGGTGGAGACGGAAACGACAACATTAACGGGCATGACGGAAATGATGAAATTCACGGTGGAGACGGCAATGACAAGATTAGAGGACATGCTGGTGATGATAAATTATTTGGAGATAACGGTGATGACAATATCACTGGAAACAATGGAATGGATGAAATTCACGGTGGAGATGGAAACGACAAAATTGTAGGAAACCAAGACGATGATAAATTATTTGGAGATAACGGTGATGACAATATCACTGGAAACAATGGAATGGATGAAATTCACGGTGGAGATGGAAACGACAAAATTGTAGGAAACCAAGACGATGATAAATTATTTGGAGATAACGGTGATGATCGTATAACTGGTAATAATGGTGATGACGTGATTGATGGCGGAAATGATTATGATTATTGTAAAGGTAACAACGGAGTAAACACTATTGTTAATTGTGAAGATGATGACAGAAAAGATGACAAACATGATGACAAAGATGACAGAAAAGATGACAAACATGATGACAAAGATGACAGAAAAGATGACAAACATGATGACAAAGATGACAGAAAAGATGACAACAAAGGAAAAGGACGAAAGTAAATATTCTAAATTTTTAAACTCTATGGAAATGCGATAGATTCTACAGCAATTGACTCTAATTCTGAAATCTTTATTCTGCTTTGTTCCATAGAATCTCGTTTTCTTATAGTAACTGTCTCATCCTCTAAAGTCTGATGATCAATAGTTACTGCAAATGGTGCGCCAATCTCATCCAGTCTTCTGTATCTTCTACCGATAGCTCCTGAATGATCCAAAAACGCATCACATTTACGCTTGATTTGAAGATAAATCTCATCTGTTTTCTCTTTTAGTCCATCCTTTTTGACTAGTGATAGAATTCCTACATGAATTGGAGCTAGATATGGTTTGATAGATAGTACCACTCTCTCATGTTCTTTATCTTCTTTGAGACTATGTTCTAAAATTGTGTAAAGACTACGATCAATTCCCATTGAAATCTCAAAGACATGAGGTAATACTTTATCATCATTGTCCATAACCTCAAATTTCTCCTTGCTCTTTGTAGCATGACTGGACAAATCATAGTCAGATCTATAATTACATGCAACAAGTTCAAGCCACCCAATTGTTGTTTCCACTTCAAAATCAAATGCAACTTCAGCATAGAATGCCTTTTCTTTGTCTCCAAGTTTTCTGAATCTACTTTTTGCAATGTCAATTCCTGTCTTTTCATAAAACTCAGTCAATAATCCCAAGTAATATGCAACAAACTTGTTTGGAATGATTCCAGATTCCACTGCTTCTTTGCAAGTCATGGAGACTGGTTCTGCGTCTGTCTGAACTCGAATTACAGTATTTTCAATTTCTGCAAAGTTTTCCACTTCTTCCAGCTTTGATGGATTGCAAAACACTTCAATTTCTGCCTGATAAAATTCCCTCAATCTCAGCAAGCTCTGTCTTGGAGCTATTTCATTTCTGAAACTTTTTCCAACCTGAGCAATTCCTAGAGGAAGCTTCCCTCGCATTGTTTTGAATAGTCTGGGAAAATCCACAAAGATCGATTGACACGTTTCTGGTCTAAGATATGCTTCTTCCTCTTGAGGACCAATACCTACTTTGAACATCATGTTGAATTTTTTGGTCTTTTCAAAATCACCTTTGCACTTTGGACACTTTATGTTATTTTGAATAATGGCATTATCAAATTCTTCCAAATCTGCACTTTCGGGAATTTCAATCTGTGAAATGTCTGCTATTGTCCTATCTGCTCTAAATGTAGAATTACACTTTGTACATTTTATTATTGGATCAGCAAAGTTTCCAAGATGTCCGGATGCCTCAAATACTGATTTCGACATAATCTGAGAGCCATCAATCTCAAGCATCCCGTCTCGCCTGATTAGTTCACGTCTCCATAATTCTAGAAATTTATTTTTTAGTCCTACCCCTGATGGCCCGTATTCCCAAAATCCAGCCTGAGCATCAGCATATACTTCACAGCTAGGAAAGTAAAATCCGCGCTCAAGTGCTAATTTCATTACTTCTTCATAGTTCATTACACAATACACTTAACCATGAAATAAATTTCTACGCAAGCTCCTTTGCTATTCTGATATTCTCAAAGTCATCTCTTTCATCATCAATTGGTGTTTCTAAAATTATTGGAATCTTCTTCTTGTTTGCAAACTTTACCAAAGCTGAAATTCCTTTCTCTCCAATTCCTCCCATTCCCAAATGATAATGTCTGTCCAAATTACAACCAAGCTCACCTTTAGCATCATTTAGATGCAAAATTTTCAAATTCTCCAATCCCACATATTTATCAAATTCATCAAATGTTTCCTTTACTTTATCTTCTGTTCTCAAGTCATATCCTGAAACAAATGCATGACAAGAATCAATACAGATGCCAAATTTCTTTGCAGGCTTTAATTGTCTGAAGATTTCACCCAACTGTTTAAAGTCAGAACCAACAGAATTTTTCTGGCCTGCAGTATTTTCCAATAATATGATTACGTCGTTTTTTGTCTTTCCAGCTTTTGTTAGTCCTTCAACCAGTCTTTTAATTCCAGCTTCTTCTCCTGTTCCTAAATGACTACCCAGATGTGTAACCAAATATGGTATTCCTAGCTGTGCACATCTCTCTACTTCATTAATCAAAGTGCTGATTGATTTTTCAAATCCGTCATCTTTTGGAGTAGCAAGATTTGGCAAATATGGCATATGTGCACATGTCGCAAATCTGTCAATTTTACTTGCCTTTAGTTTTGTTTTAAAATTTGTAATATCTTCTTTTGATAGTTCTTTTGCATGCCATCCTCTTGGATTTCTGGTAAATATCTGAAAAGCAGTACATTCTCTTTCAACTGCATTATCTACTGCTTTGTCAATTGAACCGGAAATTGAAACGTGACAGCCGATCTGCATATTTCATCAATTTCTTAAAACATAATTTAAACCAGCATCAAAAACCAGATTTTTAAGTAAATCAAGTGAATCACTATCATGATTGCACTAGGTCAAGATGAAATTGCCAAGTATCCATTTTTGGCAGATGCGGGTCAATATCTCAAAGATCAAGGATTTTCGCTAGAACAATTTGGAACAGATCCTGATCTAAAGCAGCTCATCGACAAAGCATATGATAGGATACTGGTGGCAGCAGACGGGAAGATCTACAAATCTGATATAACAGGTGATCATGTGTCAAAAGAGGCAGCGCTCCCAAGAGAAGTCTTCTCGTTTCTTCTAGCAATAGTGTTGCTAAAACTGTGTGGTATGCATACTCTAATCAAGAGATTTGCACTGGCAGAAGCTAGACGTGCAGAAAAGTATCTGGAACGCGATCTGTCAAACATTTCAGATGAATCAAAAAAAGAACTTGCAATCAAAGTAATTGATGATCTCTTTTCAGTTCAGATTGAAAAACAGGATGATTACTTTGTAATACCAATATCTGATTATCTGAAACATTCAATAAATTTTCATGAAAGAGAATGGAAGCTAATTAACAGACATGTGGAAAAAGGATTGGTATTTTTAACTCCGCATGAAACTGTCCGATTGATTAGAAAAGAATTGGGAACATACATCAATTCAAAAATTATTAATGCAAAAACTCCTACAATGATTCCTGGTTTTGAAGATTCCGTAAATAAACTTGCTTTACTGTCTAAAAAATTTGCAACTTTTACTGTAACAACTGGCGAGTATCCCCCATGCATCAAACATGCAATTGAAATACTTGAGAAAGGAGAAAACCTGCCACATTCAGGACGATTTATGCTAGCTACGTTTCTTCTCTCAAAGGGACAATCCGTTCAGCAAATAGCACCACTTTTCAAAAATGCGCCAGATTACAATCCACGTGTCACTCTTTACCAACTTAATCATCTAGCTGGAACTTCCGGCAGCGGAACACAATATTCTTGTCCTTCCTGTGAAAAATTAAAAACACAAAGTCTCTGTTTTGCAACATCCGAATGTGATAATATTATCAACCCATTACAATTTGGAAAAAAGAGAAAATGATGCAAGACTCTGATATTAAATTCCTGGAAGACTCGTTCAAAAAATATTATTTTGAACATTTTGATCTAATTCGGGTACAAGAACGAACATCTGAAAGAGAATTCGGCTACCAGAAATTCAATTCAGGAATGACTCGTCATATTCAAATCAAAGATGACAGGGAGTTGCATTTGCTATTCATGCAAAATATCCCATCTGATGTTTATTGCTCAAATGCTTACTATTCATTTCCTAATCTACCAATGAACGAAAAAGACTGGAAAGAAGCAGATCTCATTTTTGATATTGACGCCAAGGATCTCAATTTACCATGTAGGGAAAATCATACAATATCAATATGTAATGAATGCAGTCAAGTCTCAAATGATTCTGGGCAATGCAGAAAATGTAATTCAACAAAACTGGAAAAAAAATCTCTACCGTGTAAAAATTGCATTGATTCCTCAAAAATCCAAGTGGAAAAGTTATCTGAAATTTTAGTTGATGATTTTGCAATAGATAAAGAAAACATTCATGTTTATTTCTCTGGTAATGAAGGATTTCATGTTTATGTGTATAATTCTCAATTCCAGAAGATTGGTTCTAGAGAAAGATCAGAACTATCCGATTACATCATGCTGCGTGGTGCAATACCTGAAACATTTGGAATGAAGAAAATCAAATCAAACAGATCCTCATTCCCAGACTTTGATGATAGTGGATGGAAAGGAAGATTCTCAAAGTACGTATTTGGAACAAAATCAAAACGTTCGAAAATCATCTCAGAGCTACTTGTAAATGGCTATTCGTCTTTTCAAAAAACTTTAGATGATGTATCTGAAAACATTGGAGTCAAAATTGATCCAAATGTTACAATGGATGTACATAGAATCTTCAGACTTCCTGGCTCTATTAACAGCAAGAGTGGTCTTACAAAAATTCTTTGCAAAGATCTAGCAAAGTTTGATCCGTATACTGAAGCGTCTTTCCTTAGTGATGATACGGTGGAAGTTTTTGCAAATTCTCCAATAGAATTCAAACTAAAAAACAAAAAATTCGGACCATACAAAAATGAAAAAGTAACAATTCCGACATTTGCTGCAGTCTATATGATTTGCAAAAAATTGGCAAGAATCGCTTAATTTTGCTGATAAGACATTAATTTACCAAATCTCAACTAACTTTAACTATGTATAGTGCCTCTACTGATAAGCAAGCTCCACCTCCTGATGCTGGAAAATTCATCAGATTAGGCATTGTAGTCATTATTGGAATAGTGATTTTTGCCATGGTGGGAAACCAGGCAGTAATTTTATCAATGAATTTCACTGAATTTGGCGATCAGTTTACCAAACCTCTCTATTACACGCTAGTCTCTACAATAATTCTTGCTGCTATTGCACTAGTTCGAGTAAATATCTTTGGAAGATCCTCAATTTTTTGGTATGTGATTAGAACTGGAATCGGATTTATTGGAAGCGGTGGACAACAATCTATTTCAAATAACATCTCAAGTTTCAAAGAATACAAACTATCGTCTCTACAATTTGTAATTTGGCAAGTTACCAAAATCTTGCTTTTTGGCGCATTTTTTGCAAATATCATGTTTGGATTTGCAGCAGTATCATTTATTGATGGAAATTACTTGGGTATTGAAAATCTACCAAAATTGTTCTCTTTGCCTTTTGTTACTCCTGGAAATAATCCAAACTACGCAGCTGAAAATGTTGTTCCAATGATCCCTGCACTGGTAATTTTAATTCCTCCATTACTTGCAGCAATTGGATTACGTCTAGTTCTGTATGTGGGAATTCATAGAATAATCAATGTAATCACTTCATTTTTGCAAGATTCAAACGACGGAAAGCCAAGATATCTAAACTATGTTTCAACAATAGAGGGAATAATCGGCATTGGAATAATCTGGTTAGGATTCAATCTCTTTTTTACAGATCAAATTGATTACAATACGCGATATATTATTGGTGGAACGTTATTCATAGGATTTGCACTAATTGCATTCTCTGTAGTTGATAGAATTAGAGCACGTGTTCTAACTCATATGTTCAAGAGAGATGTCTACATTAGAATTCTAAGTATTATTACTATTGCAATCATTGTTGCAGGAGTAGTATCTGTAAATAATAGTATAGCTGATGCTAAAAAAATTGAATTTTTGGGGCCATACACAGCTCAACAAATAGGAGTAAATAGATATCTTGGTGAATTAAATGATATTCAAGAAAATACTCATAATGTCAAACTAACATCTGTCTCTGCAAACAACATCAAAAATTACATGAATCAACATAGTGATGTGCTTGATGTAATACGCGTTTGGGATTGGGAAGCAGCCTTTGCAAAACTAAAGCCTGAGATTGGTCTTATCCCATATGTAGACTTTGAAGACAACGACATTCTCCGCTTTAACAATACTCTTTATTGGACTGCATCCATGAAACCAATTCTCCCAACATCTGTTAGCCTTGAAAATAGATGGTACAACGAACATTTGGTATATACACATGTCCCAAACGGATTCCTAACACTTGAAGCTACAGATGGTCAGATTATTGATAGTGGCGAATTTTTCAAACAAAGAGAGATTTACTATGGTGAAGGCGGATTATTCGAGCAAACTTGGTCTGGCTATCCGAATTCACGAGATAGTCAAAATAGTGCCGAACTAGGCGGGGTGTCTTATTCGGGAATTGGTGGATTAGATGTTTCACCACCGTTAAGTTGGATATTTGAGCCAAACTTTTTGCTTTCTTTTCCAGCTGAATCAGTGCATATCATGAGATACAAGGATGTACATGATAGAATGGAAACACTGTACCCTTACTTCCTCTACAATTTATTTGGAAACGAATTGGATTCACTTCCTGTAACTGATGGAACAAACTCTTACTGGTTAGTTCCATTAATTATTGGATTTGACACTCGTGATGTACCTTGGTCTGTTGGAAATCCATACTTGCGTTTGGTAGGATATGCACTAGTAGACACTTACAATGGTGACATTCAATTACTAAAGACTGGCGATGATTTCTTTTCAGAAATGTTTGCCAGTCAATATTCTGAGCAATTCCAGCCTATGCCATCTTGGTTGGAAGAACAAATCAGATACCCTGTTGAATTATTCAATTGGAAAACAGAGATGTATAACGTCTACCATGTAGATGACGTTGAGACATTCATTCAAGCAAATGAATTCTATGAAATCCCACGCGGATTAGATACCTACTATATTGAAGCCAAACCTCCTGGCTTTGCACAAACTGAATTCCTAGGATTACTTTCACTTGAATTAAGAGGATCTCAAGGACGAAATCTTGCTGGATACATGGTAGTTGAAAATGATCTTACTAATCTGGGAAACTTGCAATTCTATGAAGTCCCGCTAAACTCCACTACCAAATTGATTGGTCCTACAGCAGTTAGCGAAGCGCTAGATAGAGATCCGGAATTTGCTCAACTAAAGACACTTTTGCGAAACCCAAGAATTGGTGATAACATTTTGTATCGTGTAGGTGATCATGATGTTTACTTTATTCCTGTATATACAGCCGGAGCTGGCGGTGTAGTTGCACAACTAGGTACAATTGCAGCGGTAGGGGCTGCATTTAACGGAGAATACTTTGTTGGGTTGGGTGATACTCAAGAAAAGGCATTTGAATCATACTTGAAGAAAGTTTCAGGTGTTGCACCAACCATAACAACTGCAGATGATAATTATGTTGAACTAGTCAGAAATGAAAGAGTTGATATTATAAAACGTGTCTTTAAAGAAAATGGCATTACAGTATCTGAACCTACATCAATCCAGATTCCACTTTCATTTAATGAGGGTGAGTTGTTCTTCTTTACTGAAAGTGATCGTGAGAATACGGAAGAATTCCTCAATGAATTCATTGATGACTTTGTAAAACCACGGAGCGATAGAGTATTCATGTGGCAAGAGGAAAATAATCTCAACATTGGAACAATTTTTGTCAAAGATGGAATATCTGAGATACATTATGTTTCAATTGAGGTAGGCAACTAATTGCTCTTAGTAGTTGATAACGGCTCTGTTTATACAAAAAATTTAACTGATTTTTTATTAAACAAAAATATTCCGTTTGAAAAACAAACTCCTCAATCTCTTGACTTAAATTCGCTTGGGAATTATGACTGTTTTATTTTATCTGGAAGAAGAAAGAACGAAAAAAAGACAAATGAAATTAATTCAAAAATAGTTAATTATTCTCTTAAAAATAATGTCAAACTGCTTGGAATTTGTTATGGTGCTGAAATTTTGGCCCTTACATTGGGTGGAACAATTAGAAAATCCTCCTCGCTTCAAAAGGGAAACGAAAAGATCAAAATATTAACTGACAATCCTATTTGCAGTGATTCTCTAGATGTATTTGAGAGTCATGGATTTGAGATATCCAAACTGCCTGATGTTTTCGTCTCGCTTGGGGAATCAAATTACTGTAAATATGAAATCATTCAATATAAAAAAAAGCCAATTTTTGGAACACAATTTCATCCAGAAATGACCAAAGACGGTAACAGTTTAATTGAAAAATTCTGTTCGCTCTGATTGATTTTAATAACTCTAAAAACATCTTTGATTTGTGGTACAAGATCATGAATTACTATTGCCCCTTGTTGAAGAAGAAAATATTTGTCTACCATTGCCAATTAACGTTGTATCAAAATATTGGAATATTGAATTACCAATGGCCGAAGCTATAGAAACTGCAAAAAAGTATTCTGGATTTAATGGAAGTATACTTGTTGAAGGAATAGAATCAGCAGAAAGACATGGCCTAACTTGTAAGATAATTAACTCTTCTTTGTCTGAGTTGAAAAAAATTATTGATTCTGGTATTCCTCCAATTGTTATTCTTCCGGGAATTCCAGAAATTACTCAACATGCATCTGTAATTACTGGATATGATGATGAAGAAAAGACAATTCTACACTACATCCAAAAAGGTAACCAAGAAGGTGAACAACAAGAAGGAGCAATACCTGAAGAGATTTTTGAGAAAGAGTGGTCCGAAGAAGGAAGACTGTTGATATTGCTGGCCCCGCCAGACATTTTGTCTGCTGTTAAACTTGAAAATGATTCTAGTGATAAATCAAATCGATTGTGCATTATGGCTGAACGAGAAAACATTCTCAAAAACTCGTCTGATGCCCTTGAATCATTAAACAAGGCATTACAAATTTATCCAAATAATTCTACAGCTTTGCATCAATTGGGTTCTATGATGAATGAACAAAATTCTTCTGAGTGTGTAAAATTTTATGAAAAATGTTTAGACATCAATAAAAGATCATATTTGACTTACAATGGTTTAGGAAATTTTTATCTAAAAACAAACCAATTTGAAAAGGCGGAAAACTATTACACAAAAGCAATTGAAATTAATCCAAAAAGATCTGCTAAAATTTACAAAAATCGGGCTTATCTTAGAGAGAAACAAAACAAAAACTCTGAGGCAAAAGATGATCTCAGGAGCTACTTGAAGTATTATCCAAAAGCTCCTGATAGAGGAGTAATAGAGCAAGCAATTAGAGAGATTTAATGCGGAGTGCGGGATTTGAACCCGCGGCCTTCAGCTTGGGAAGCTGACGTCATACCAGACTAAACTAACTCCGCCTAGAGGGAATTAACTGACTATGATTAAATATCTTAATTTGAAAACTAATACATGGATGCAAGATGTCCTGAATGTGAAAAAGTTGCAATATTAGATGATGATATTACCAATGTAAAGTGTCCCCATTGCAACTTTGAAGCAGATTATGATTCATATCTTGAAATCATGAAAGATCAGGCAATCAATATGGCAACAGACTATATTCCCGATCGACCAGGAATGTAATCACCAATAATTTCCTTTATCAGAGCAATCTAAATGGGCGCCACAATTGGGACAAAACATATGACATGCTTGCATGTCTACCATAATTTTATCACATCTTGGACATCTGATTTCTTCTCCCATACCTAACTTGGGAAATCTTGATTTAAAAATAATGTCCAAAGGTTAATTAGTCGTTCAACTTTTTTTTGGAATAATTGACAAACTTCAAACTTACTATATCTGACATTAAAGGAAAATCAGTTTCAAAGGAACTTAAAGATAGTGATGCTAATCCACTGTTAGGATTACAACTTGGAAATGAAACTGATGCATCAATAGTTGGATTATCTGGAAAATTAAAAATCACTGGCGGAAGTGACAAATCTGGAGTTCCTATGAGAAATGACGTTCATGGTTCTGCAAGAAAAAAAGTTCTTCTTTCTAAAGGTGTAGGTCTGCAAGATGCAGAGATTGGACAAAGAAAAAGAAAACTAATGCGTGGAAATACAGTATCTGAAGAAATCTACCAAGTAAATTGTAAATTTGATGGAGAATTGCCAGTTGAAGCACCTGCTGAATCTACAGAAGAAAAAACTGAAGATAAAAAAGAATAACTTAACATATACCGGTTCTACATTTTGAGTCATGCATTGGAGAGAAACACTTCCTGATTGGTACATCAAAAAATATGGATATCAGCCATGTGTTAACATTGGAACTGCAGGACATGTAGATCATGGAAAAACTACTCTGATTCAAGCATTGACTGGTTCATGGACCAGTGTTCATAGCCAAGAATTAAAACGCGGAATTACAATTCGTGTGGGATATTCTGATGCAGCATTTTACAAGTGTAAAAGCTGTGAGGAACCTCTGGGATTTTCTACAACTCCAAAATGTAATAATTGTGGAAAAGAAAGTGAATTATCTCGGGTTGTAAGTTTTGTAGACAGTCCTGGACACGAAAGTTTGATGGCAAACATGCTTTCAGGATCTGCTTTGATGGATGGTGCTTTGTTATTGGTTGCTGCAAATGAAAAAGTTCCAAAACCACAAACCAAAGAACATCTTTTAGCTCTTCAGACACTTGGAATTCAACAAATCGTTGTAGTCCAGAACAAAGTTGATCTGCTTCCCTACCAAGAGGTGATGGCAAACTATCAGGATATCACTAAATTTGTAAAGGGTACTTTTGCCGCAAAAGCACCAATAATTCCAATTTCAGCTCAATCTGGATTAAACATAGATGCATTGATTGGTTCTATTGAATCAACAATCAAAACTCCCGAAAGAGATGAAAAGAAAGATACCGTAATGCACGTTTTGCGTTCTTTTGATGTAAACAAACCTGGTATAAAATTAAAAGATATCAAAGGTGGCGTGATTGGTGGCAGTTTGACTCAGGGGGTTTTTAAAATTGGAGATGAAATTGAGATTAAACCCGGTATTATGAACGAGAAAAAAAAGACGTATGAACCACTACTTACAGAAATCACATCTTTGGGCACTGCGGCAGGAATAGTAGAATCCGTAAAACCTGGTGGCTTGGTTGCTATTGGTACAAAATTAGATCCTTCAATGACTAGAAGTGATTCGTTTATTGGCTCCGTTATTGGAAAGCCAGGAACACTCCCAGAAAATTCTACTGAATTAAAACTTGAAGTAAATCTGTTTGATGTTGCTGTAGGAATTACTGAGGATACCAAAGTCCAGCCAATTCAAGCAGGAGAACTATTGAGACTCAACATTGGAACTGCTCCCGTATTGGGCAAAGTCACAAAAATTAAATCCAAAAATATAGAAATTGAACTTCGAAGACCTGCATGTATATTTGAAGGCGGTAATGTGGCAATCAGTAGAAGAATTGATGAAAGATGGAGACTAATTGGTGCAGGAATAATTGGTTGAAGTAATCTGTGATACTAACTTTCTAATCCATTTAGCCACCAAGCGAATCAAAAACATTGACAATCTTGATGTTGAGATAGGAACAATTTCATTTGTTGTTCCGGAAGTAGTACTGGCAGAGTTAAATAAACTGCAAAAAATCGCTGAAAAAAAACAAGACATTACTATGACTCTGAATTTTATAAAAAATTTAAAAACAATGCCCATTTGTGGAAGTTTTGCAGATAAGGAACTGTTGGATTATGTAAAAATTAATCATTCAATTATTGGAACAATGGATAAGGCATTAAAAAAACAGATCAAACAAGCTGGAGGATCAGTAATTTCCTTATCAAGTGACAAAATTGTATTAGAATCTTAGAAAAATTTAACTTAGACTTTCTTCAAAGATTGTTGATATGATTATTACCAGTCCTGCTTTTAAAAATGGGCAAAGCATTCCAAGAAAGTATGGATATAAAAACGAAAATTCTAGCCCTCCGTTATTAATTGATAAAATTCCAGAAGGAACAGAGTCGTTGGCTTTAATCATGGATGATCCAGATGCAATGAAAGCAGTTGGCAAAGTTTGGGTTCATTGGGTTTTATGGAATATTCCTTCAAACACACAAGAAATTAAAGAAAATTCAATACCTGAAGGTTCAGTTGAAGGTAAGACTGATTTTGGTGAAATTGGTTATGGTGGCCCAGCTCCACCGGATAAAGAACATCTCTATATTTTCAAACTTTATGCATTAGACACTAAATTAGATTTGGGACAAAATTCAATAAAAACTGATCTAGAAGAATCAATGAAAAATCATATACTTGCTGAAGCAAAGCTTGAGGGGAGATATGCTCCATAACTACACTTATTTTTTGAAATAGACATTAATTTTTTTAAAAAGAGTAATAAACACACACAAACGATTCAAAATATTGAATTCACACGCCAAATTATTTTCGATTGGAACATTTGATTTTAAATTACATCATCTCTTAATCATTGGAATTTTGTCCCTTTCTTTTTCGATTTCCTTCTTGATTAGATCACAGCCTGCAAGTTACGGATGGGAACTAAATGAATTTGATCCTTTCTTTAACTATAGAGCAACACAATATGTTGTAGAAAACGGAATTAATTCATACTTTGAGTGGAACGATGATCTCAGTTGGTATCCTCATGGAAGAGATGTATCACAAACTTCTCAAGTCATGTTACATATGACAGCTGCAACAACTTATTGGATTTTTGGTGGGGGTGGAAGTCTCTATGATTTCACTATTTTGTTTCCAGTAATTTTTGGATCCTTAACTGCAGTAGTTGTGTTTGCTTTAGTCAGAGTTATTGGAGGAACGACAGCTGGACTGTTTGCCTCATTACTTTTTTCAATTTCATTGCCTATCATCATTCGTGGTCAAATTGGTTGGTTCAAATCAGAACCACTGGGATTATTTTTTAGCGTTTTAGCAATCTATCTTCTTTTGAGTGGAATAAAATCAAAAAATCCTAAAATCTCCATTCCAAAAATAATTAGTTCTGGAATCTTTATGATACTTGGCCTATCTGCATGGGGCGGGGATCAATTTTTCATCATCCCTATAGGAATTTTCTTTTTAACATTACCGTTCTTACGAACTGATCATAAATTTCTATTATGGGCAATTCCACTTTTCACATCTTCTGCTGTTATTACATCTCTTGGATTTGAAAGACTGGGAACAAATTTTGTTTTGGGACTGGGAGGACTATCGCTAATTATTCCTACTGTTTTCTTAGTTTCTTGTATAGTAATTCAAAACAAAAGCAATGAAAGATCTAAAAATAGAAACGGACTGATTTTTCTAGCAGCAATACTGATAATTGGGCCAAGCTTTCTTATTGTAAACGCAGATTCGCAATTTATTCCGCTTCCTAGCCATAGATATCTGAATGCAATTAATCCATTTTTGATAACTTCGGATCCACTTGTTGATTCTGTTTCTGAACACGCAACAACCACAATTGGGCAGTCATTTCTCTTTCATTCAATATTGATGATTTTTGCTGGATTAGGAATTTGGATGATTCTGAAAAATTCCAACAAATCAAAATTTATAGAAAATGATATGGTTTCATTCGCATTAATCATGGGATTAATTGGAGTTTATGTTAGTTCTGCATTTGTAAGATTGGAAGTATTTGCATCAATATCCATAATCATTTTATCTTCTATAGGACTTTCTGTATTAATAAAAGAATTATTTTCCCATACAACAGAAATCAAATTATCCAAAAATATTTTCATAAAATCATCATTTCTAATCGGTATTATAGTGCTCCTTACCGTCCCGGTAGTTTTTCCTGCTAACGGAAATGTTTTTTCCACTTCAAACAATCCTCCTACAATCCTTAATGGGGGAAGCACCTACAGAATTAGTACAACTGATTGGACTGATACTTTGGAGTGGATTAAAAATAATACTGAAAAAGATGCAGTCATTGCAACTTGGTGGGATTATGGATATTGGATTCAAACCAAAGCAGAAAGAGCCTCTCTTGCAGACAATTCTACTTTAATTGATAGTATAATTAAAAAAATAGCTTCTGCTTTTCTAAGTTCTCCTGATAATGGGGCAAAAATGTTACTTGAAATGGAATCTGACTATGTTGTTATTTTTATAGTTGGTCAAAGACTGGGAATCGATAATGGCGACCAACCACTTTATACTCTTGGTGGAGGTGGAGATGAATCAAAAAAACAATGGTTCATGAGAATTGCTAGCGAACCCTTGCCAAAATATCTTCATTCTGACGGTGTAAGTGGGACCGATTATTTTTGGAATGAGACACTATTGGGCAAAATGACTCCGTTTACCCCATTAGGATATGTCAACTTGGCAAACAATCAGCAATCGCAAGCCTATCAACCTGGCTTCACTGGAATTTACACAAAAGATATCAAATTTCCTGAAGATGGAGATGGACCATTAAGATTGGTGTATTCTTCACCAAGTTTTGACACCGAAAAGGGTGGGCAAGTAATTGGAGTATTTGTTTATGAAATAAACAAGGATTATGCACCATTAAATTAAATTTCTAGTTATATCTCTCAGCTAACCTATATCTCATGTATTTATCATCAGGTGAAAATTTAGCTGGGTGTGCCGAAATTGTCTTTTCACCACATCTTGGACATTTTTCTTTCAAAGTGTACTGATTACATTTAATACATTTTCTTAATTGAAATTTCATTTTAATTCTCTCTTGTTTTCTTTGATTCTTCTCTAGTGAATTTGAATGCGCCTTTTTTCTTTTCTATGTTATCTTGAATCTCTTCTATGATTGGTTTTAACGATTTTTCTGCAGATTTAAAATTCTCTGCAGTAATTGACAGCCTGTATTTTGGCGCACCCAAATAAGTAATATCTATTGTAGGATCTTTTTTGATTGCATCCAGTAATATTTTTTTAATTATCTCAACTCCGTCTGATTTATCACTTGTAATTTCCATTATTCCTCTAATTTCAACTGATGGAAGTTTAATTTTGGAGCATATTTCTCCAATTGCAGTTGCAGTCTTTTTTGCAAGTTTAAGATCTTTTACAGACTCTATCCCATTTCTTCCAATCTCTATAAATGCATCATACACAGAATCAAATCTGGAATAAATGCTGTCTTCTAATTTTTCAATTTCTTCATCAGTTAGTTTTGCTTTTTCCTGAACATTCTGTAATAGAGTTTTACCTTTCTCAAATTTTTTGACTTCTTTCAGTTTTTGCTTTTTCTGATCTTTTGATACTTGTTTTAATGATAGATCTATGTCTCCTCGTTTGGAATTTACTTTTTTTACTAGTAGTACTTTTTTCTCCCCATCTTTGACAAATCTACTAACTGATCTAATCCAACCTGGGGCAATCTCTGAAATATGCAAAAACCCTTGAATATCATCATATTCATCCAGTGTAACATATGCTCCATGATCCATTACCTTAGTAACAGTAGCAAGAACAATTTCTCCCTGCTCTGGCATTTCTTGTATTTCAGTGGACATTTCTTCTAAAACTTTTCATGCGTAAATTAATGTTGCTGGCTAGAAATCGATACCTTTCTTAGCCTTAATGCCCTTCTGAAATGGATGCTTTATCTCTCTCATTTCAGTAACTAGATCAGCTAGATTGATTACTTCGTCTTTGGCATAATTTCCGGTTAATACCAAGTCTACTTCTTGCGGTTTTGATTTTATTAAATTTAAAACATCATTTACTGGAATTAAACCAAGATTAACTGCATAATTGATCTCATCCAAAATTACAATATCATATTTTCCTGATTGTATTTTCTCATTGCTAATTTTTATGGCCTCGTTGGCAATCTCTTTATGTTCTTCTTTTGAGCTTTTATCATCTATGATTCCTACAAATCCTTTACCAACTGCAACCATTTCAAATTCGGGCTCTAGTCTTTTTGATGAGTCCATCTCACCGTAATGCCATGATCCCTTGATAAATTGAATCATACAAATCCGCTTTTCATATCCGACTGCTCTTAATGCAATTCCTAGTGCTGCAGTAGTTTTTCCTTTACCTTTTCCTGTATACACAATGATTAATCCATCTTTCATAATTCCTATCCAAACAATCTTGCTAAAAACATTGAGTATTACCCAAAGGCATCAGTTTAAATAAAAAATGATTATAGTCATGCAAATTGAAAATTCCTAGAATTGTAATTGCAGGTGCAACAAGTGGAGTTGGAAAAACATCCATTACATGTTCGATAATTCATTCTTTACAAAAAGAAGGTTATTCTGTTCAACCCTTTAAAGTGGGTCCTGATTATATAGATCCTAGTTACCTTTCAAGCGTTTCAAAAAAAGAAACGTACAACTTGGATGTATGGTTAATGGGAAAAAACCAGCTATTAGATAGTTTTGTTTTAAATTCAAACTCTAGCGTATCTGTGATTGAAGGCGTAATGGGATACTATGATGGATTTGGTGGAGATACAAATTATGCTAGTACACATCATGTGGCCTCCATTACGAAATCTCCCGTCATATTGATTTTAGATGCAAGCAAAACATCACGTTCAATTGCTGCAACGGCACTTGGCTTTATCAAATTTCACAGAAATTCAGGAATTGTAGGCATAATTCTAAATAAAATAGGAAGCAAAAAGCATGAGCTTTTGTGTAAAAGTGCATTAGAAAAAACTAAAATTCCAATCATAGGTGTTATTCCAAAGAATCCGGAATTAAATTTAGAATCGCGCCATCTTGGATTGATTTCAACACTAGATGATAAATCACTAAAAACTAAAATTCAAAGAATTTCGAAAATCATTTCACAGTATGTGGATGTTCAACAAATAATTAAAATTTCAAAAAGTGCAACTCCCTTAGAAAAAAAACCAAAACCTATAGCTAAAAAAACAAAAACTACAATTGCAGTAGCACTTGACACTTCATTTAATTTCTATTATCAAGATAATCTAAAAGCATTGCAACGTGAAGGGGCTAATCTTAAATTTTTTAGTCCAGTGGAAGATAGAGAAATTCCAAAATGTGATGGATTATACATTGGAGGAGGGTTTCCTGAGATTTTAGGTAGTTCATTAGAAAAAAATCAAATTATGAAAAAAACCATTAAAAAATTATCTGAAGATAATTTACCAATTTATGCAGAATGTGGTGGGTTGATGTATCTGACAAAGTCTATTCTATCTAATAATAAAAAACACAAAATGGTGGGCATATTCGATGCTGAAACAAAAATGACCAAAAAAATGAGACTAAACTATACAAAAGGAAGGATTTGTAAGAAAAATCTAATTTCAGAAAAATTACACAATTTTCAAGGTCACGAATTTCATTATTCTCAATTAGATTCAATTTCTAACGATTCTAAATTTGCCTATACATTGGAAATTGGTGAGGGAATACAAAAACATCAGGATGGAATGATTGAATACAATACACTTGCATCATACGGTCATCTCTATTTTGATAGCTCTAACTATGCCCAAATTTTTGTTAAAAATTGCTTGGAATATTCAAGACGATGATTCTGCTCTAATAAGCTTGAATATGGCATTAATTATTGCAGAAGCTGATGAACTTCCACCTTTTCTACCAATATTTGTGATAAATGGAATTTCTAACTTTGATAGCTCCTCTTTTGATTCTGCAGCACAGATGAATCCTACTGGAATTCCAATAATCAATGCAGGCTTGACTATGCCTTCTTTTACCATCTGAATCACTTCCAGCAAGGCGGTAGGCGCATTTCCAATTGCCACAACTCCACCCTCGATATCCGATATAGCGGCTCTCATTGATACCTGAGAGCGTGTTTTTCCTTCTTTTTTTGCCAATTCCATAATTTCAGGACTTGAAATATTACAAACTATGTTATTTCCAAAATCTTTGGGATTTTGTTTATTCAGTCCGCCTATCACTCCATTCACATCAACTACTATGCTGCAACCGTTTCTCAAAGCATTCATGCCACTTTGAATCGCATCTTTGTGAAAAATTATTTTATTTTTATCCGCAAAATCAAAATCTGCCGTTGAATGAATTATTCTTCTTACAATGGGCCATTCTTTTTCATTATATTGGTGTACGCCAATTTCATCTTCAATCATTTGCATGCTTGCATCTTCAATAGATTGACCCTTCTTAGTTTGCATTTTCTACTTCCTTTGCTCTTTCTAATATCAAGTCTATCATTTTTTGATCGCTTCCCAAATGTTTGGTGATGAAAGTTTTTTTCATCTTGGAATTTTCCAATGCGGGAATCAAATCATTATTGATATCTGTTTTTACATGAGCTCCCTCATGAAGAAAATAAAAAACAATAATCAACACTTTGGGATTGTCTTTTTCACACTTTTTGATTCCCTCAACAATATCCGGTTGTTCTATTTCTAACCAACATCTACTTACATTTCTATACAAATCTTTTAATTCATTTACAATGTAATTCAATGACATTTGTGCATTAGGATCTTTACTACCGTGCCCAATTATCATTACATCTACTTCTTTTTTTGAAAGTTCCACGTTATTCTCTTCTAACGTTGTAGATATTCTATTTTCTACAATGTCAACTAGAGTTTTATGCATGCTCATTGGTTTTGTAACAACAAATTTCACATTCGTGTCTTTTTGGAACTTCATTACATCTGTTACTGCATTTTTTACTTTTTTACCTGGATACAAAAAATAAGGAACTATAGTTAATGAATCAATATCCTCTTTGAGACATTTGGAAATCCCATCTTCAATATATGGTGGTTCTACCTCGAGAAAGCAAAAATCAGTAAAAACATAATCTCCTCTCTTCTTAATTCCCTGGCAAATGGCCTCTAATTCTTCAGATGCCTCCCTTTCTCTGCTTCCTCTGTCAATTAGTAATAATCCTCGCTTCAATTCACAATCCTCGCTATTGCTATGGTCAAATTAGGTGGGAATTTCTGCTTTTCTACAATCAAATCTCCTCCAGAAACTTTCATTGCGGCAGCCTCTGAAACACTTGCGGTTCCCTCAAATGCTTTGACAGCATCTGATGGGTTTGGTGCAGATATCTCAGCTAAATCCTCCCTGTTTACGTATTCGACTGGAATTCTCATTTCTTTTCCAAGATCAATCAATCCTTGCACGTCTTGAGGTTTTTTGATTGAGACTAATTTTGCAATAGATTTTGAGCTGAGCTTGAACTTTTCTAAACAATTTTCGATTCCTTCTTTGATTGTTTCTTTTGTGGTATCCCAATGTAATCCAATTCCTATGACTAAGCTTGGAGGACGATAAATCACAGACTCTTTAGATATTTCTTCGTCAACTACTCTGTCAGAAATAATTAGATACGCTTTTGAGTTTGATTTTTTTAAATCATCTAGATTTTTATAAATTGAAACATTCTTTGGTAATTCCTTGAACCAATTTTTGTTACCTGCATCCTGAAATATCCCTATTGGCTCTTCATTTACCATGTGTGCACTAATCTTTGTGACAGTTGCATCATCGTCTATTTTCCAATTAAATTCTCTTCCAACCAGATCCACTGCTATGGTTTTGTTAACATCTGCAGCCGTAGTGATAACTGGTAAAGCTTGTAATTTATCTGCGATTTCTTGAGTTAGCTCGTTTGCCCCTCCAATATGTCCTGATAATACGCTAATTACAAAATTTGTCTTATCGTCAATTACAATTACGGCCGGATCTGTTTTTTTGTCTTTCAAATGAGGTGCAATTAGCCTAATTACGGCACCCAAAGAAAAGAGGCATATCAGGGCATTGCTGTTCTTAAAAAGTTCAACTATTTTCTCTGATGTGGATTCATGATACCAAATAATATCATTTTTTTCATCTGAAAATTTTGAGGGTGCAAAGATATTCCAGTCAGGAAATATTTTTTTAAGATTCTCTCCAATTTTTACTCCGTTTTTAGTAATTGCAAGAACTGAAGTTTTATCCATAATCAAAACCTTCCAACTTTAATAAAATACCTTACTCTTCTGATTTTCTCGCCAAAATATTTCCATCAAAATCAAATAAAATAACATCGATTGGAACTTTTTGTTCTGAATGATTTCTCATATGCTTGTATGTTTCAGTACAAATCAACTCAAAAAATCCATCTACTCTGTTTTCCATAATAATTTCAGAAACATGCCTTGCAGTATTTGCTTTTTTAATACTCTCTATTACATTCTCATTGGCATTTGCTTTTTCTGCTAATTTTGATAGAAACATCATATCTACTTTAGAACCTTTAACATGAGTCTGTTTAACACCTGCAGCCATTTTTGCCAGTTTCCCGATGAATCCTACAACATATGCTTTTTTGATATTCTTTTTAGCGCATTGTTGAATTGTATATCCTGAAAAATCTCCCATTTGCACAAAGCAATGATCAGGCAAGTTTACTATTTTTTTTGCAAAATCTTCACTTCTTCCACCAGTTGTAAGTACAACTGTATCATTTCCCATTGCAATTGCTACATCTAGATTTTGTCTTATTGATGCTGCATATGATGCTGTAGAAAATGGAATTACTATTCCACTAGTTCCTAAAATAGAAATTCCATTAATGATTCCTAATCTTGGATTATCTGTTTTAGGGCCTAGCTCTCTTCCTTTGGGAACAGAAATAATTACTTTAATTCCTTTTTGCACAAGAATTTTTTCTCCTATTTCTCTTAAATTTTCATTAATCATTTTTTTTGGAACAGGATTAATTGCAGCTTTGTTAATCTCTAAACCCAAGCCTGGTTTAGTAACAATACCTACACCTTCACCTCCGTCTATTTCTAGTTGGTTTATTTTATCTGTAAGTGACAACTCTACAATAATTTCGGCACCATGTGTTACATCAGGGTCATCCCCGCCATCTTTAATTACAGAGCATTTTGCTTTATCAGATCCAAATTCACATGAATGCACTGGAATCTGAATAAAAGATCGTTTGGGTAACAATATCTCTATACTTTCTATTTTTTTCTGAGCAATAATTGATAATAATGCTGCCTTAGCTGCAGCAGTTGCACAACTGCCTGTGGTATAGCCAGTCTTTAATTTTGTTTTATCTTCTTCCACATTAATTGTATTTATTTTGCTGTATTAACTCTTATTTGATAAATTTTCAAATTTAGCTAAATAGATTTAAAATTAAAACTCGATGAAAGATATTATGAATAAACTTAGAAAGATAGTTGTTACTGGAGCAACCGGTTTTGTTTCAAGAAATCTTAGAAAGTATTTATCTGAACAAAATATTGAATTAGTTTCAATATCTAGAAAGAATTTTAATCAATTCAAAAATGAGACTAAAATTATTTCAGAAAATTATGAGGAAAAAAAACTTTTAAAAAAAATCAAAAATTCTGATGCCCTGGTTCATCTCATCGGAATTGGAAAGCAATCAGTAAACATTGATTATGAAAGAACAAATGTTGAATTTACAAGTCATATGGTAAATTTGAGTAAAAAAGCAAAAATCAAAAAAATTGTTTATCTTAGTGGTTTAGGCGTATCAGCAACTACTTCTTTAGGGTATTTCATTTCTAAGTATCAAGCTGAAAAAATTATTATCGATTCAGGAATTAATTATACTATTTTCAGGCCTTCGTTTATTGTAGGAAAAGATGACTTGCTTACAAAATCTCTTCACAAACAGATCAAAAAAGGATTAATTAAAATTCCTGGTTCTGGAAATTATAAAATTCAACCAATTCACATTAATGATGTTGTAAAAATTATTTTCAAATCAATTACTGAAACAAAGTACCGAAACAGAATAATTGATCTTGTAGGTCCTGATAATATCAGCTTTGAAGAATATGTTAGATTATTCTCAAAAAGAACAAACACCAGGATTAAAAAAATAAATTTAGAAGATTCTTATCATGATGCTATTACTAACCCAAAATCAGATTTTGGAATAGATGATCTCAATATTCTTATTGGTAATTTCAGGGGCAATCACAACAAACTAAAAAAATTAACTGGAATAAATTTTGAGTCTGTTGTAGAATTATTAGAGTCCAGCAGACTGCTTTAATGTTTCAGCCTTGTCTGTTTTTTCCCAAGTAAATTCAGGCTCATTTCTTCCAAAGTGACCGTATGATGCCGTTTTTTTGTAAATTGGTCTTTTCAAATCTAATTGAGAGATAATACCTGATGGTTTCATATCAAAATTCTTTCTGACTAATTTTTCTATTTCATTTTCTGGAATCTTATTTGTTCCAAAAGTATTGACATAAAGTGATACTGGTTCTGCAACTCCTATTGCATATGCAAGTTGTACTTCACACCTATCAGCTAGTTCTGCTGCAACAAGATTTTTTGCAATATATCTACACATGTAACATGCAGATCTATCAACTTTGGATGGATCCTTTCCTGAAAAAGCTCCTCCCCCATGTCTTCCGAATCCTCCATAGGTATCAACAATAATTTTTCTTCCAGTTAAACCTGCATCTCCATGTGGGCCGCCAATTACAAACTTCCCTGTTGGATTTATGTGGATTTTAATTTCATCATTCCAAAGATTTCCTAGAACAGGTTTGATTACTTTGTCGATGACTTCCTTTGCAATCTCTTCTTGAGAAATTTCTGGAGCATGCTGTGTTGAAACTACAACAGTCTCAATTCTTATTGGTTTGTTGTCTTCATACCTTACAGAGACTTGTGTTTTTCCATCAGGTCTAGCCCAAGGAAGAATATTGTTTTTCCTGACCTCTGCTAATTTCTGTGCAAGTTTTTGTGAAAGTAAAATTGGCATTGGCATGAGTTCTTTTGTTTCGTTTGTAGCATATCCAAACATTAATCCTTGATCTCCTGCACCTTGTTCTTTTTCCTTGGTAGCTGTAACGCCCTGACTGATGTCTGGACTTTGGGAATGAAGACGCAAAGTCACTTCACAAGTTTCTGTATCAAACATCAAGTCTTTGTTGTTATATCCGATATCCCTAATTGTTTTTCTAACTAATTCTTCTTGAGCTTTTTTATCAAAATTTGCTTTAGATGTTACCTCTCCTGCAACTGCTACAAAATCTGTGGTGACCATTGTCTCCACTGCCACTCTTGAATCTGGATCTTGTTTTAGAAACTCATCTAAGAATGCATCAGAAATATTGTCACATATTTTATCTGGATGTCCTTCTGTTACTGATTCAGATGTAAATAGAAAACTATTGGTCATAAAATCACACTGTTAACTAGAGTTCATTTTCTAGTTTGATGAATAATACGTTGTTGCCTCTTACGATTACTCTTCCATAATTTGCAATTGTTTTACCATCATGAAGCTCTTCAGCATCAGTCATAATCAGATTCATGTATGAATCAACATTATCCATTTTTCCCTTGTACTCTACTTCATTTTTCAGTCTTACTGTAACTTTCTTCTTTGTACTTTTTTGAAGAGTTGTTAGAGGTCTTTTTGCACTATTTGATTGGGACACTAATTGTTCACTTGTTTTCAAACTTTTTTCTCTAGAATAAAAGCCTTACCTCCTTTGTGAAAATTGAAATTCCTTAAATTTTTTCTTCTTTTTCTAATAATTACACAAATGATCTCTACTGGTTTACAAAAATTAGATGAATTCTTGTCTGGAGGAATTTCTGGTGGCATAATTGTTGATATTTTTGGTGGCAATGGGACTGGAAAAACTCAGTTTCTCTTACAATTATGTATGAATTCAATCAAAAATGGTGGAAATGTTTTGTATTTGGATACTACCGGAGGGTTTAGACCTGAAAGAATTTTGGAAATTCAAAAACAATCTGAAATAGAATTTGATTTTCTTGACAAAATTACAGTCTCTAGAATAAGAAATACTTCGGAACAAATTAAATCAATTAATAATTTTAAAAAAAATCATTTCTCATTAATAGTCATTGATAATATCACTGATTTATTTTCATATGAATACAAAAATGAAGAATCTATATTTGAAAAAAATTCGTTGTTTATGAAATACATGAATCAACTATCAAAATTTGCAATTAATAATAAAATTCCAATTGTAATTACTAATATGATTAGAATTCTTGAAGGTCAAGAAGTTGAAAATATGAAAAGTGCCATTGATCCTTTTACACATATCAAAATCCATCTTTCTAAGAAATCCTCAAAATTTGAAGGTCAAATCTACTCAGCATTTGATAAACAGTACTTTTCATATTCAATCAATACCTTGGGACTAACTAATAATTCTGAAGATATTTAACGGTCAATCGTAAAGTTTGTCTAATGGCAGGAATCTTTGATTCAATTCCAATAATCACTGTTGTATTATTTGCACTTGGATTGGTAGGTGTTATTGCTTATGAAAGATTACAAAGAAACACAACAGACAAATCAGATTCTTGAATCTTTATTTACAAAATTTGGATTTTCTAAATTAACTGAAATTCAGAAGCAAGCTTCACCTTTTATTCTACAAAAAAAAGACTGTCTAGTTGTTGCCCCAACTGGTTCCGGAAAAACAGAATGTTCTGTCATTCCTATTTTTTCAATTTTGAAAAAATCAAAAAAACAAGGCAAAATCAAAGCTCTCTATATTACTCCCCTGCGCGCATTAAATCGCGATGTTTTTAGAAGAATTACAAAATATGCCCACGAAAATGAACTGTCTATTGAAATCCGGCATGGGGATACAACACAAAAAGATAGGAAAAAAATCACTGACAATCCTCCAGACATTCTAATCACAACACCAGAAACTCTTGTCATACTTTTGACCCAAATTAAAATGCTTGATGCATTATCTGATTTGGAATGGATAATAATTGATGAAGTTCATGAACTACTTTCTAGTGAAAGAGGCGCTCAACTATCACTTAGTATTGAAAGATTGGAATTTAACTCTAAATTCCCTCTCACAAAAATAGGTTTATCTGCTACAGTAGGGAATTTTGAAGAAGCGGGAAAATTTGTTGTTGGTACTAAAAGAAAGTGTGAGATTATTAGAGATACATCTGTACGAAAATATGACGTTGAAATAAAATATGTGGAAGGCACAATCTCTGATGTTGCTGAAAAAATTGTTGAATATGTTTTAGAGTTAGAATTAGATTCCCCTGTGCTTTTATTTACTAATACGAGAGGAGAGGCAGAATTTCTGGCTTCAATTTTGAAAGATAAATCTTCAATCCCTATTGAATTACATCACGGTTCACTCTCAAAAGAGGTTAGAGAGGAAACTGAATCTACTTTGCGTGAAGGAAAACGTGGAATTGTTGTCTGTACCTCTTCATTGGAATTAGGCCTGGATATTGGTTCTGTTGAATTAGTAATTCATTACGGTTCGCCTAGACAAGTTTCAAAATTTGTACAAAGAATAGGAAGAAGCAGGCATAATCGTGATGCGTCAGCTCAAGGATTAATCATAACTAATAATTCTGATGATGAATTTGAGGCACAAGCAATACTTGATCGTATTAAAGAAGGTTCAATTGAAGAACAAAAAATTCATGATGGCTCACTTGATGTCTTAGCTCATCATTTAGTTGGACTGACAATGCAATGTGGTGAAATTTCAATCGAACAAGCTTTTGATTTAGTTACAAAAGCATATCCGTTCAGGAATTTGCAAATCAAAGATCTTATAGATGTGCTAGATTTGCTTGATTCCAATTATTTGATATTTTTTGATCGAACAAAAATGACTTTTTGGAAGAAGGGACGTTCATTCAAATATTATTTTGAGAATCTTTCTACGATTCCAGATATTTTAAAATTCAAAGTTTTTGACAGTGTGGGTAAAAAAATCATTGGATCATTAGATCAAAGATTTGTTGGCGATTTTGGGGATTCTGGAAATATTTTTGTTTTAAAAGGATCGCAGTGGAGAATTTTGAACGTCGATGAAAAATCATTCACTGTAAATGTTGAGCCCTTTCGAGGAGGTGGCATAACTGTACCTTACTGGGAAGGTGAAAGTATTCCTATTGATTATAAAACTGCAAGAAAAGTAGGTGAATTCCGTAGTAAAACAAAGAATGGTTCTCTTGTGTTAAACAATAAACTTATTGAGAAATTAAATTTTGATATAATACCTGACGAAAATAACATTGTTGTTGAATCAAGCAGATCTCAAGGTTCAATAGTAATTCATTCGTGTTTTGGAACTAAAATCAATTCTACTTTATCTACTCTGCTTTCCTCATTTCTTTCTTCATTATTAGGTTCAATAGTTGATTCACGTTCTGATGGTTATAGAATTGTTTTATCTTCAAGATCACGTATTTCAGAAAAACTTTTCACTGAAGTTATAAAAGATGACTATGATCTACACTCTATTATTGGTGCATCTTTAGCAGGAACTCATAATATAAATTGGCGAACTTGGTGTGTTGCTAAAAAATTTGGCATCGTGGGACGTGGAGCAATCTATGAAAGAAAATCTGCCCGATTTTTGTATGAGCGATATTCCAAAACTGCACTTGTACGTGAAGCACTACGTGAATTGTTTCATGACAAATATGATCTTAAAAACTCTGATAAAATATTAAAAAAAATTCGTGAGAATGAAATTCATATAAAGTGGTTAGAAGTTGATCAATTTTCTAAATTAGCAGAGCCGATATTGGATCATACAACGAAATATTACTCATCTCCTGCTAATCTTGATAAAGGCATTCTTGATCTTGTAAAAACTCGCCTTCAGAAAACAAAACATCGCCTAATTTGTGCCCGGTGTGGTAAATGGGAGCGTTTAGTTGAAACACATGAAGTAAAAAATATCCTTATCTGTCCTTATTGTAAAGGAAGGCAAATCACAGCCACCTATCACTCTGATTATGATCTTCCAAAAATTATTCGAAAAAAACATGAAGGAAAAAAACTATCTGCTGATGAAAAACACAAGTATGATCGTGCTTGGAAAGTCTCATCTCTGGTGGAAAATTTTGGTAAAATTGCCATTACTGTAATGTCTGGATATGGAGTCGGCGCAGATACTGCCGCAAGAATTTTACGCAATATGGTTGATGAAGAACATCTCTTTAAACAAATCTACGAGGCAGAGAGACAATATGTTGTAACGAGAGGTTTTTGGGATTCTTAATTTTTCTTGGTAATTTTAGAAAATGCAGTTACAAATAATTCAATTCTACCTTCAAGACCTGCTTTTGCATTTAATCCTGTGATTGAAACAATTTCTCCTAATTCACATTTGTCAATTAGTCTTGCTTGATTTCTCCAACCTTTGACCCAAATTTGACCTGTATCATCTTCTACAAACATTTCTGAAAGTGATATTGATTCTCCAGTTTTTGTTTGAACTTCGCGTCTTTCAGGAACTTTTAAGATTATTGCTTCAATGCAGTAATTTCCATCAACTTTGACATCGTTGATTTTTGTTCTAATCTGAGACAATGATGGAATAGATTCATCATTGTCTAATTTTCTTACAAACGAGTTATCGTCCAGCGTAATTGAATTTCCATATATCTTTGATGGCATACATTCTATCACATCACCTTCTGCACAAATACTGGTTGAATTTGAAAAATCACTGATATTGTATAGATTCTTCTTATTATCAACTGCCAAAATCATATTCTTCCCATTCTCAGATGTTGACATGGAAAGAATTCTTGCAATTACTGGCTCTGCTTCTTTTCCTCCTTCAATTTCGATAATTGTTGCATCATTTCCATGAATTTCTAAACCTTGGTTTCCTGATTTTACTTTGACACCAAGCAATCTTACTTTTGCAGACTGGGAAATCATATTTGGAATTGATGATTCATCTTTACCCCAAAGCACTACTCTCATTCCACTTCCGTCTTTTCCTTTCAGTCGCATTCTGAGTGCTTTTCCAGGCTGGCCTCGAGAATTAGTAAATTCCATTCCGCTGATTACGCCATCAATCATGCCTGAAATAACAAGATCTTTTTGTCCTTCCTGCAATTCACTAACATCCTTTGTAATGGATTCAATAGTTGGAATTTCGCTTTCTCTATCAGCTGTTTCAATATTTGAACCAGAACCAATGTTTATTGTTGGAGACCCATCAAAATCTGATTTAACATAAGCCTTGATGATTTTAATTAAATCTCCTGGTTTTAGATTTTCAACACCAGGCAGGTTTGCTTTTTCATCCCATAATTTTACACTTGCAGTTGAATTTCCATCATATACAGTCATTGTTCTAAGATAAAATGGAGAACCATCTTTTCTTGAAAATTGTTTTGCAGGTGAAAGATTCAAAACTCTAGTCTCTAATGAAATTTCTTTTGCTCCAGCATAGAGATCTTTTAAACTCATTTCAACTTTTAGTGGCTCAGCTAAAGTGACACCAAAATCAGATGCAATCAAAAATAATGCCCCTTGATCAGTCAAGTATCCCGCACCGATTTTCTCTTTTTTCAGTTTAATCTGTTCTTCAACATCTTCTTTTGTTAATTCTGGTTTTAGTTCAAGTAATTTACTCATTAAATTTTCTAGTTCAGACAATTCATTTTTTGTAAACTTGATGTATTAATAAAAATTTCACTAGTTCCTAAAATTTTCACTTTAAAAAAAAGATCGCTTTACACATCATTTTTTAATTTTAAAATTCAAACATACATCTTTTCGGACTGTTTCTTCATGGTTTGTACTTACAAATTCCATTTTTACAGAATTTTTCTCATTAACTAAATTAATAGGATGATCGCAGTTTTCTTATGTCTTGCATTGACGTTAAACATCTCTCAAAATCATATGGCTCAGTTCATGCTGTAAAAGACCTTGAACTATTAGTACGACCAGGACAGGTTTTTGGATTTTTGGGACCTAACGGTGCTGGAAAATCCACCACGATCAAACTTCTTACAACTCTAATTCCTCCTTCAAATGGAAATCTTTCTATTTTGGGAATTGATGCTGTAGCAAATCCTCTTCAAGTCCGTCATAAAATAGGAGTGGTCCTGCAACAACCAAGTTACGAGCCTACTTTATCAGTTGAAAAATCTCTTGATAAATATGGGATGATGTGGAATGTTCCAAAAACTGAGCGTAAAAAAAGAATGGAACAACTTTTGATAGATTTTGATCTTGTAGAGATTAGAAAAAAACGAAACGAAGATCTTTCAATTGGTCAACGTAGGAGAATTCAGGTTGCTCGTGAATTTATGCATGACATGGAATTATTATTTTTGGATGAGCCAACCGTAGGTTTAGATCCAAGTGCCAGAAGAAATCTATTGGATTACTTAAAAAATAAAGTAAAAACAGGATTGACAATTTTTTATACAACCCATATTCTAACCGAAGCTGAATATCTTTGTGACGAAATAGCTATAATTGATAAAGGTCGAATTCTTACTGTAGACTCTCCTGATGCTCTGAAGAAAAAATTTGGAAAAGAAAAAACTATTAAAATTCATTTATCAGAAAAACAAACTAACATTTCATCTCTTCTTACTGGAATTTCTGATTTTAAAATTGATTATGAAAATGGAACCAACATCATAATTCATTCGGAACAATCTGAATTAGTTTTGTTAAAAGTATTGAAAATACTTAATGATAACACAATTGAAATTGAAGATCTTTCAGCCGTCCCAACAAATCTTGAAGAAATATTTTTAAAAATGATGAGAGACAATGCATCCAATAGTTAGACTTGTAAACCGAAATCTCACGATTTCTCTTAATCCTGGCTTTCTAATTTGGCAGGTTATTTTTCCTTTGATCTACATTTTTGTTGCAGGATTTGCATATGCACCATTAATTAATCAAGTTCCATTTGGAGCAAAAGACCTTGATTATCCGGCATTTTTAGCATCAGGTATGATTGGATTTAACATCATGAATAGTACTTTAGTTTCTGGTATCATTATTTGGAACGATAGAAGACATGGAATGTTTGAACAAATAATGTCTGGTCCCTTTACTAGAAGTCATTACATTCTTAGCAACATCTGTACTATAGGAATAGTTGGGTTAGTAAGTGCAACTTTGATAGCTCTTGTTGGCTATCCAGTATTTTTTGAATCGGTAGAATTCTCATTAATTACAATTCCAATAATTATTTTTGGTGCAATTACTGGCTCGGTTCTATTTGGTTCGTTGGCATCAATTATTTCTACCAGATTACGCTCAAGTGAGGGATTTAATGTAATAATTAACACTGTTTTTCTGTTTTTTGCTTTTGTAAGTACTGCATTTTATCCAGCTGCTGGTGCTCCTGAACCACTAAAATCTGCATTCTATCTGAATCCGCTAACTTATCTTGTAGATGTAATAAGAGCAGGGATTTTTGGAAACATTACTGAATTTGTGATTTTTGAAATGATTATTCTTGTAGGTATAGCGTCAATTCTATTTGTTATTGCTTCAAAACTGCTTACAAAATTAGATTTCTAGAAAATTTAATTAATTTTTGGACTTTTCAAATAACTCGTTAACTTTTTTGACAATATCCAAATTTTCATATTCAACCAAACTCAAATTTGGTATTACGCAATGCCCACCAATGATTCCCGGATACATTTTTGGTCTGTTGCCTAAATTCGCATGAATTTCATCTGCAAATTTCCACATCTCATCAAAATCAACGCCCTCTTTATCACAAATCATTTTTGTAATCTGAGCATAATTAATCAACCATCCATAATATGTTGTATCAACTAATATCTTTGCAAGTTCAGCAGTTTTAGTAGTGGACATCCAATCAATTTTCTCAAACCTTTTTTCCACATCTGATTTAATTTTTGGATCTATTTGTTTATGATCTGATGAAATAAATTTTGTATATTTTTTAATATCATCTAAAAATCTTCTATGTACTCCACGAACTGGTGAAAACAAAATAGGGACTGTAGTTTTTGTTTGAATGTTTTTAGTTGTTCCCGGTTTTACCGTAGAATGAACTAGGACACCTTTCAAACCTTCTATCTTATCAACCCAATTCACTGTAATGTTTACAAACTCTGTTAATTCTCCAGGAATACAAACATGAAGATACTCTGGATTTTTAATTACTGTATTTTCTGAATAATTCTTGCATTTTGATTCTTCAAGATCAATTCCCACACATTCAAAATTCCTTTCTACAAGTAAATCAAATAATGTCTCTCCTACTTCACCCATTCCTAACACGATATCTGTCATTACTTAATTTCAGAAAAACTACCTATATTATATTCATGTTACAAGAATACTGTTTTAAAATAAGGTAGCCCGGCCCAGACTCGAACTGGGGTCAAAGGCTTCAAAGGCCTCTATGCTTGACCGCTACACTACCGGGCTGCTAAATCGAGCACTCTCATTCCCTTAATGAACTTTTTATCTTAATTTGACTCTTAAAATTAGTTAATTATTCATTGATAATTTTATTTAGTTTTTCAATGGGATCTTCCATTTGTTCTACAACTCTTTTTGCTCTTTTTTGATTAACTGCGTTTGATGATTCAAAAACATTCTTGATATATCTAGAAATTTTCTTTGGATTTGTTTCCCTTTTAACTAAATATTTTTTTACTAAAAAATTTTCAATTATGTTTGGAACAGCATTATATGAAATTGTTGGAATTCCCATTAATGCTGATTCAGCCGTCATAGTTCCCCCAGATCCTATAAAAATATCTGTATTACTCAGTAAATATTTTCCATCAAATGTCATTTTTACAACTTTGGCTTTTTTACCAATTATCTTTTGAATATTTTGAATCTGTTTTGTATATCTGCCTAAAATCACAATGTTTTCTTTTTCATGCTCTTTTACAATTTGTTTAATAATTGGAATTATCTTGCTTGATTTTGAAGCATATGCTGCTTCTTCTTCTTCAGCCCTAATCAAAATATTTTTCCTATTAGTTTGTTTAAATGGTAATGATCTTTGTTGATTAATTTTTCTTTTGATAGTTACAACCGCATCTATGGCATTGTATGAGGTGATGTCTTTTTTATCAATTCCATATTTAGAAAATTCATTTTTAGGTATTATACTGGGTATCAATAGTTTTTGAATTAGTGGCAATGTTAATCGCATTACTGCAGAAGCATGTGGGGAATCACAAAATGCTATATGTTTGATTCCTAAACCAAATGAAATTCTCGCTGCTTCAGGAGAACAAAAACTAATTACAACATCTGGTGAAAAATTATCAATTTTTCTGGAAAGTTCTCCCATTCTATCAATACTGGCTCGAAGCTTGCTTTTTTTGTCACTCCCACCATGTTTTCCAATAAAAACGAGGTCAAAATCACGTATTTTTGCTAATTTTGAAACTTCGTTATAGTTTCTTGATGTACATAAAATATTGTGTTTTTTTCCTAATTTTTCAATTATTGGTTCAGAAAACAATAATTGTTTTGGAGTGAGAATATCTATCCATATTTTCAAGTAATTTCCATAATTCGAGTTAGTTCAATAAGTTTTTCTTAGTCTAATACTAGTGTAAATGTAATGGGGGGAGCAAAAGTTGTCGTTTATGGTCTTAGTACTGAGGGATATGCTATTGCATCACAAATGGCAATTAAAGGTGCAGATGTCTACATAATAGACGAATCCACACCATCGGCAATATCATTGAAAGCGGAAATTGCTAAAACTTATCCTAATGTAGCATCACTAAAAGAAGATGAACCTCTATTAGCTATGGAGCCAATTGACGTGGCTATTTCCAAAGCACAATATCTTTTCTTCACACCAAGAATTAGAAAAACAGGACAAGACATCAAAACTGAAATCCACTCTAAATTCAAGGATGCAGTAACATCATTAAAGAAAAACAGCTCTGTAGTCTTTACTCTTCCAACTGGGTTTGGTGGAAATAATGAAAATATTTCATTACTTGAACATGTTACAGGTCTTGAGGCTGGAAAGCACATCTCTTATTTTTATTATCCTTTAGAGGATCTAAATCATCAACCGAAAATCATAGGCTCCTTTAATGGAAAGGAAGATCCTGTACTTCATGATTTACTTACCGTAGGCAAAAAGGAGAAAAAATTTGTAGCTATTTCATCATCAGAACATTTTCATGCAATTAACGTATTATCTAGATTTTCTAGTTTATGTAGTGTTTTAGAAGTTTGTAAATATGCCCAAGACGATGTAACTAAACATGATCTTTCTTCAGATGATTTTCAGGAGATCTTTTTAGATAATATGGTCAGCGGTCTATTTGATCTAAAAGCATTAGGTTCATCATTTGAAGGTGCAAATTCCCTAATGTATCTTATTAATGGAAGCGTAAAGGGAATTGATGGATATATCAAACGATTAATAGATGAAATTCGTGCAACTTTGAAGAAGAAAGATCTCAAAGCAAGCAGAACAAAAATTGCATTGTCTTGGACTCTTGATCAACATGCAATGCGTGGAGATAAAATAGAGATGCTGCAAAATTTAACTTCTAGATTGCGTGATTATATTGGTGATGTTGAAGCCTACGAAGATCCAAATTTTGATTTGTTTCATAGTGATAAAACCACAATTATTGTAGCATGTTCAAAAAACGATTTTGATATTATTGAAAAAACTAAACAAGGTTCTGAATTAATCATCGTCAAAGCTAATCCTTTATGCGAAACAATTCAATAATAGTATAAATTAGCTAAACTACTATTTTGTTTGAATTGACAAGTGAAACTAACTCTGATGAAATTCCAGTAAATGTTAAATCCGATAATGAAATCGATTCTGATGAATCAGAAGAATCACAAACTTTATCGACAAATGTTGAAGAACTAGCAAAATTATTAGATACAGAAAAAGAAAAAGTATCTGAATATGAAGAAAAATTAAAACACGTTTTAGCTGACTTTCAGAATCTTAATAGAAAAACACAATCTGACATAGAAAAAGGTGTAAATGCAAAAATAGATGAATTTGTATTGGATTTTCTGAAAATTTATGATGATTTTGTTATAGCAAAAGAAGTTTTTTCTAACAATAAAATTAATTCAGATGGTCTGGATTCTATTTTAAAACATATGGATTCTTTATTAAAAAAATATCATGTTGTTCCAATCGATGCGTTAGGAGAAATCTTTAATCCAAATTTTCATGAAGCGATTTCAATTATTAATGATCCTGATTTAGATGATAACACAATTACAAAAGAGATCAGGAAAGGATATATTTCTCATGAGAGAGTTATAAGGCCTACACTAGTAGAAATTTCAAAAAAAGGATGATAAAAAATGGCTAAAATAATCGGTATTGATTTAGGAACAAGTAACTCTGCTGCTGCAGTAATAATGGGTGGCAAGCCATCAATTATTCCAGCTGCTGAAGGTTCTACTGTTGGAGGAAAAGCGTTTCCATCAGTTGTAGCATTTTCAAAAGATGGTGAACTTTTGGTTGGTGAGCCTGCAAGAAGACAGGCAGTTACTAATCCTGACAGGACTATTGTTGCTGCTAAAAGGAAAATGGGTACTGATTACACTTTTAAAATTTTAGATAAAGAATACAAACCACAACAAATTTCGTCATTTATTCTCCAAAAAATCAAAAAAGACGCTGAGGCATTTATTGGTGAACCAGTTGAGAAAGCAGTGATTACTGTTCCTGCATATTTTGATGATAACCAACGTCAAGCAACTAAAGATGCTGGGACAATAGCTGGATTAGATGTAGTTAGGATTATCAATGAACCAACCGCGGCTTCTTTGGCATTTGGGTTGGATAAAGCCAAGGAAGATATGAAAATTCTTGTCTTTGATTTTGGTGGCGGTACACTAGATGTTACTATAATGGAAATGGGGGGAGGAGTCTTTGAAGTAATGAGTACATCAGGAGATACTCAATTAGGTGGAACCGATATGGATAAAGTCCTAATTGATTACATTGTTGACGAATTCAAAAAGAAAGAAGGCGTTGATCTTTCACAAGACACTACTGCAATGACTAGAATAAGAGAAGCATCGGAAAAAGCAAAAATTGAATTATCAACAGTAATGGAAACTGATGTTAATTTACCCTTTATCTCTCATGATCCTTCAACAGGTGCAAAAAATCTTGAATTTAGATTGACTAGAGCTAAACTAGATGAGTTAATTGGACCAATAGTTGATCGATGTAAACCTTCCATACTGAAAGCACTTGAAGATGCAAAACTTTCGAATTCGGATATCAATAAAATTGTCATGGTTGGTGGGCCTACAAGAATTCCATTAGTTAAAAAATTTGTAAGTGGAATAATAGGTAAAGAAGTTGAATCTGGTGTTGATCCTATGGAAGCAGTTGCCATGGGAGCTGCAATTCAGGCAGGAATTATTGCTGGAGATGTCACCAGCGACATAGTTTTACTTGATGTTACTCCACTAACATTAGGAATAGAAACTTTGGGCGGTGTGAGAGAGCCATTAATTGAAAGAAATACAACGATTCCAACTTCTAAGAGTAAAGTTTTCACAACTGCAGCTGATAATCAAACAGCTGTGACAATTCATGTTGTTCAAGGTGAGCGTCCAATGGCAACAGATAATGTTTCACTAGGAAGTTTTAATCTAACTGATTTGCCGCCAGCTCCAAGAGGGATTCCTCAAATTGAAGTAAAATTCGATATTGATGCAAATGGAATTATCAATGTAACTGCAAAGGATCTTGGTACACAGAAGGAAGCAAAGATTACCATTGAATCTACATCAAAATTATCCAAAGAAGAAATTGAAAAATTAAAAGAGGATGCAGAAAAATTCTCTGATGAAGATAAAAAGAAAAAGGAAAAAATTGATCTAAGAAACGAAGCAGAAAGTTACATTTACACTACAGAAAAATTGGTCAATCATGATCTAAAGGAGAAAATCTCTCAAGAACAGGGAATAAAAATTACTGATGCGGTAAAAGAAGTCAAAGAAGTTTTAGATAAAGAACCAAGTGAACTAAAGCCCAAGCTTGAGGCACTACAATCTTTGGTCAATGAAGTAACTACAGAACTTTACAAAAATGCTTCACCTCCTCCAGGCGCTGAGGGACAACAGAGTGCTGGTGCTGAAGAACAACAAAATGCCGAAAGTCAACCAAATGAGTCATCCACAACTGATGAAACCAAAACTAACTAAAATTCAAATTCAATCATTTATACGACAATTATTGTAAAGGTATGATTCATGGCTGCAAAACGTGATTACTATGAAGTTTTAGGAGTATCTAAAACATCTTCTACAGATGAAATAAAAAAACAATATAGAAAACTAGCTCTAAAATTCCACCCGGATCGTAACAAGTCTTCTGACGCTGGGGAACATTTCAAAGAAATTTCTGAAGCTTATGCTGTTCTTTCAGACCCTGCAAAGAAGCAACTCTACGATCAGCATGGTCATGCTGGCGTTGATGGAAGATATTCAAGCGAAGATATTTTTCAAGGTGCTCGTGGAGATTTTAGTGATATATTTGGTCGCGGTGGAGGCGGCTTTGATTCTATTTTTGAATCCATATTTGGTCGCGGTGGAGGTGGATTTGGCTTTAATCAACAAAGGGGCTCTGATATTCTCTATGAAACCTCAGTCACATTAGAAGATGTTCTTCATGGAAAAAAAATGGAAATTGATTTGCAAAAACAACTTCAATGTGACAATTGTAATGGAACTGGTTGCAAACCAGGAACTAACAAAAAAACATGTTCTTCATGTAATGGTCAAGGACAAATAAGACAAACAAGAAATATGGGTTTTGCTTCTTTTGTAACAGCTGCACCATGTTCTTCATGTAATGGTCAAGGTTCAATTATTGAGATTCCTTGTGATGAATGTAAGGGTCAAGGAAAGAAAAAAGGTAACAAAAAAATTACTTTTGAAATTCCGCCAGGAATTGATTCTGGAGATTACACAGTGCCAAATGAAGGAAATGAGGTTCCAGGAGGCTCTAATGGAGATTTGATAGTACGAGTAAGAGTACAACCACATTCAAAATTCAAAAGAGACGGAAAAGATATTTTTTATGATCAAGATATCTCAATGATTGATGCGGCATTGGGATGTGAAATCGTCGTTCCAACTTTAGATGGAACAGAAAAAATTAAAGTCGATTCTGGTAGTCAACCAAATACTATAATCAAATTAAAGGGAAAGGGAGTCACACATATCAATTCTCGAGGAAAAGGAGATCAATATGTTCGAATTGTAGTCAATATTCCACAAAAACTTAGCAGGCATCAAAAAAAGCTTCTAGAAGAATTTCAAAAAGATAGTGACTAAATAAATGAAAATTGCTTTAGATGTTGATGGCGTGCTTGCTGATGTAATAGTTCCTTGGTTAAATTATAATAATACAATTAGACCTAAAATCTCAAAAAACGACATAACTGATTGGGATTTTTGGAAGAATCATGAAATAAATCCATATGATTTCTATGCCGAACTAAGCTCTTGTTGGAAAAATTGGAATTCCATACCTCCTACTGAAGAGAATCTATCATCTGTAACAAAAAATCTTTTAGAAATTGGTCAAGTAGATATAGTTACTGCAAGAGAACGTTCGACTGATTCTTTTGTAAAAAATTGGCTTAATCATCATAACATATCTTTTGATAATTATGTATCTGTAATTGATGGGCCTATGAAAGCCGATTTAGATTATGATGTTTTTATAGACGATTCACCACTTAATGCACTAAAATTTCTTGAAAATAAAAAACAAGTAATCTTATACTCTCAACCATGGAATAAACACATTTCTGAAAATGAAATTCACAGAATTTCAATTCTTTCAGAAGCTGTTGAAAAAATTAAATCTGTCTAGTCTTTTACAAGTTTTCTAATGTTTATCTGATGTCCGTTTCTGATATGAGAAGAATGAGTAGTATTCAATAACTCCTTTACTTTTTCATCATTGTAGAACTTTACATTATACTGTCCAAGGACTTTTTTACAATTTGAACAATACACTTCGTTAAATTCCATTTTCTTTCTTGACTAATCAAATTACTTTTTTTATGGTATAATAAAGAAACTTATTCTGGATTTCAAAAATTTACAATGCGGGAGTCACCCAGCCTGGTCAACGGTGTAAGGTTCAGATCCTTATCTTCTAGGAGTTCGTGGGTTCAAATCCCACTTCCCGCATTATAATCCCATATTTTCTAATTTTTTCTTGATGTTTTTTAAAAGAAGATTATTCACTATTTCGCCCGAAGCTTTTCCTCTTAATTCCTTCATGACAATTCCCATTAGTGGTCCAATTGATCGTTCTTTTTGATTTTTAATTATTTCTTGATTTTTTTCAATAATGTCTATGATGATTTGCTCTACTTTTGTTTCATCAACAGCCTCTATCGATGCATTTTTCAATGCTTCATCAATTGTTTGCGATTTACCTGACATGATGCTCTCATAGATGATCTCAATTGATTCTTTTGCAATCTTTCCTTCTTCTAACAGCTGAAATGATTTTATTATGTTCTCTTCTGTTAATAATTTAGAATTCATCCCATTTCTCTCTAAATTAGTTATTGTAGAACATAAAATTGATGCAACAAACGTAGGATTGATTTTAATTCGTTCAATAACTTTTTCAAACAATTCCATGTATCGTGAATCAAAAATTTGCTCAGAAAGCTGGGGATTCAATTCATATTTTTTTTGTAATTCTAAAAGAGATTCATCCCATGATTTTGGAATATTTTTCTTGGCATTTTCTAATTCTTTATTTGTAACTGAAATTGGTGGAATGTCTGTTTCAGGATACATTCTTGATGCGCCTGGGCGTGGTCTTAAGAATACTGTTTCACCTGTCTGCGTAGCTAATCTGGTTTCTGCAGGAACACCATTTTTGGCTTCTAACAGTCTACTGATAATTGAATCTATTACAAAATCTATTTTTGAAGATGGCGCTGCAATAATTAAAAATGCATCATTTTGTTTAACTTTTAAAATATTTTTCACAATCAAAACATCTTTTTCCTCAATCCCATAATTTGGTAATTCATCTGAATGGAAAACTCCCCCAATACCATAAAACTTTACCAACTGTCCGATTTCTTTTCCTAATCTGACTCCTTCAAATGGTGTGTATCCAAACATTCCAGAAAAATTTTCAATTTTAATTGCTTTGATTGTTGAATTATCTTTTAACGCTTTTTGAATAATTTTTGATTGACAACCTTTCCAATCTTCAGTGATGTCAAAAACATTTTCGCTTTTTGAAATTCCTTTAAAATCTGAATTTTTCAGTTTTTCAGCAATTTTTACTAATCCATACTGTCTTTTAGCCTCAAATTCTACTACTTTTTCTAATTGATCTAATTGTTGAACTCCTTTGACTTCTACTATTCCTCCTCCGTCTTTAACTGAAACATTGACATCCTGTCTAATTGATCCAATTCCTCTGGTTACCTTTTTAGTACTTCGTAATAGTCTACCTAAAGCCAATGCAATATTTTTAATTTTTTTTGGATCTCCTTCTACTGGATCTAACGCAATCTCTAACAGAGGAACACCTAGACGATCTAAACTGTATTCTCTGATATCCCCTTTGTCTCCAAGAAGTTTTGCTGCATCTTCTTCAAGACAAATTGATTGCACGCCTATAGTTTCACCATTAACTTCAATTTTTCCTCCTTGTGAAATTAACATGGTTCGTTGAAATCCCGTTGTATTTGAACCATCAATTACAGATTTTCTCATTGGATAAATTTCATTAAAGATTTTTGAATTAAGTGATGTTGCAATTATCAATGCAAGTTCTTTTGCATTATTATCTAAATTATGTGGTGGTTCTTCATCCTGTTCAACCAAACAACTGCTTTCTGAATTTGCATAATAGACTATTGTTTTTGATTTTGATTTTTCAAATAAAGCTGCTGGATCATATTCTCCCAATTCACTTTTAACTGCACGCAATTTTCTTTGAAATTTAATGGAATATTCTTCTGATTCAATTGGTTTGCAATTACAAAATAATTTTTTATTAGTTGCTAGTTGCTGATGAATTTCCAGTCCTACTTTTAATCCAATACTGTCAATAGAAAATTCTGACACCTTGTACATCCTCTTAATTTGATATCTCTGATGCTATATTTTCAAGCATAGTTTTTTTTACTTGCTCAATATTTTGAGAGTTTCCTAGAGCCCACATTGCTTTTACTAGTGCAACTTCTGGAATCATATTTTCCAGTGGAATTATGCCTAAATTAAGTAAATCACGACCACTTTCATAAACTGTCATTCTAACTCTGCCATAAATGCACTGTGAAGTCATACCTAGAAAAATCCCTTTGTCATTTGCTTTTTTTACACTATCATACATTGTTCTTCCAATATGGCCTAATCCTGTTCCTTCAAAAATTATTCCTTTGTATCCCATCTCTATTATTTTTTCTAATAAATCTGAATCATATCCTGGATGATATTTTACTAGCGCAACTTTAGTATCCAAATTGATTCTTGGTTGAAATTCATTTGTTTTAAAAAAATCTTCTTTAATGTTTTTCTGAATCTGATTTTCTGCAATTATGAATGCAGGAACATCACCAATTGTTTGAAATGCACCTCTTTTACTAGTGTGATTTTTTCTTACTCTGGTTCCTATGTGGCATGCAATTGTTTCATCATTTTCATCATGATGCATCACAATATAGACGCCTTTGGAATTACTTGTAGTGATAAATTTTGTTGCTCCAATCAAATTTAATGCTGCATCTGATGAAGCACGATCTGAAGATCGTTGGGAACCTACAAGTACAATAGGTATTGAAAATCCTGCTAGTGCAAATGAAAGAAAGGATGATGTATAGTGCATCGTATCTGTGCCATGTGCAATAATTATTCCTGAATAATCTGATTCAGAATATTCATTTATTTTTTCAGCAATTTTTAGCCAATGCTCTGGCATGATGTTTTCAGAATATTCTGAAAATAAGACCTCCGCATCTATATTTGCAATCTTTGCAAGTTCGGGAACAGACGCATTTAATTCTGTAGCTGTTAACACAGGAGTCACCGAACCTGTTCTGTAATCTATTTTACTTGCAATTGTTCCTCCAGTTGATAACAGTAAAATTTTTGGTAATCCTTCAGTTTTTTCTACACTTTCAGCTTTTTCTATTATTTTTTCTGTGACTTGATTTTTCTCAATTTTTTCAATATTGGCAATTTCTAATCCAATATTGTATCCATTTTTTAATTTCAAAACAATATGCTTATCGTCACTGTGCTCGTACCTTGGCATTATTATGCCTGAATAAGTGATATCAGCAGTAATCTTGACAGAATCCCCTACTGCAATTTGATTTGTCTTTAAGAATTCTAGCGAATTACCTTCATACCCTCTGTACTCTGACATTTACGAGACTTAGATTTGTTATTTTATTAAAACTACCTGTAATAGGATGCCACTAGTTTTTCACCTAACTTTAGATCTTTTTGCTCTCTGACTTTTTTTACTGCTTCCTCAAAGTGCTTCATAGTTACCTTTGCATCAATGGTGGTTTTTTCAATGTCTTTTTCATCTGGATGTGAATCTAAAAATTCGTGAATAACAAGAGATACTGCAGTGTTTGCAATGGATGCTGTATCTGCACCACTGAGTCCATCAGTTAGATCGGCAATTTTCTCAATATCTACGTGTTGAGGATCGCTTGCATCGTCAATTACTGGAATTTTTGCTGCATTAATTTTCAAGATACTCTTTCTACTTTCTTTATCTGGAAGTGGAATCTGGATAATTTTATCAAATCTTCCTGGCCTTAGTAATGCAGGATCTATCATGTCTGCTCTATTTGTTGCAGCTAATACAATAACGCCATGCATATTTTCCATTCCGTCTAATTCGGTAAGTAATTGACTGACAACTCTTTCAGTAACTGCAGTTTCTCCACCTGCGCCTCTGATTGGTGCAATCGAATCTATTTCGTCAAAGAATATGACACATGGTGCAGACTGACGTGCTCTTTTGAAGATCTCTCTGATTCCTCTCTCTGATTCTCCTACCCATTTTGATAGCAGCTCAGGACCTCTAACTGAAACAAAGTTTGCCTCACTTTGTGTAGCTACTGCTTTTGCAAGTAATGTCTTGCCTGTTCCACTTGGACCGTGAAGTAAGATCCCTCTTGGCATAGTATGTCCTAATTTATCGTAAAGACCAGGATATTTCATTGGCCACTCAACAGCTTCTTGCAGCTCACGCTTGACATCTTCCAATCCTCCAACATCGTCCCATTTTACATCTGGATTCTCTATGAAAACTTCTCTCATACCGGATGGTGTTACTTCAATCAAAGCTTTGAGGAAATCATCATTGTTCACAATTAGTTTATCCAAAGTTTCTGGTGGAATTTTTTCTTCTTCTAAATTAAGAATAGGTAATAATCTTCTCAAACATTTCATTGCAGCCTCTTTACATAGATATTCCAAGTCTGCTCCAACATAGCCATGACTTACTGCTGAAATCTTATCTATATTGACATCGTCTGATAGTGGCATGTTTCTACTGTGAATTGCAAGAATGTCTTTTCTTCCTTTTTTGTCTGGAACTTTGATCTCAATTTCTCTGTCAAATCTTCCAGGTCTTCTAAGTGCAGGATCAATTGCATTTGGCCTGTTTGTTGCAGAAATTACAATTACTTTTCCTCTAGCTTCTAGACCATCCATTAACGATAACATTTGAGAAACTACTCTTCTTTCAACTTCTCCAGTAACTTCTTCTCTTTTTGGTGCAATAGAATCTATTTCATCAACAAAGATAATTGATGGAGATTTCTCTCTTGCCTCTTTGAAAATTTCTCTTAATCTAGCTTCACTCTCTCCGTAAAACTTGCTCATGATTTCTGGACCTGAAATACTGATAAAATGTGCATTACTTTCATTTGCTACTGCTTTTGCAAGTAATGTCTTACCTGTTCCTGGTGGACCATACAGCAACACACCTTTTGGTGCTTCAATTCCCAACTTTTCAAAAATTTCAGGATGTCTTAATGGAAGCTCTATCATTTCTCTGACTTTTTTAATCTCATCTGTTAAACCGCCAATATCTTCATAGGTTACTTGTGGAACTCCACGCAATGTCTCTCCTTTTTCTGCAATATGGAAAACAGTTTTTTGAGTAACCAAAACCGCATCAGCTGCAGGGGTAACTCCAATAACTTGAAAAGTTAAACGTCCACCAAAATATGGAACCATTACATTATCGCCCTTAATCAACGGAACACTCTCCAGTGCATCTGCAAGATATCTTTCATCAATTGGAGGAATTGCTTCTAATGGAGCAACTACTATTTTTTCTGCAGCCACTGCTTTTATTTTTCTAACCGAAATTGTATCTCCAATTGCAATTCCTGAATTATTTCTACCGAGTCCATCAATTCTAATAATTCCTTTTCCTTCATCAGATGGGTACAAAGGAAGGCATTTTGCAACTGTTCTTCTTTTACCTTTTATTTCTATAACATCGCCTGTAGAGGCATTTAGAGTATCCATAGAATCATAATCGATTCTTGCCACGCCTCTCCCAACATCTCTGGTATATGCTTCGAGAACTTTGAGAGAAAGACCGCTTTGGCTCATACAGAAATGCCCTTTGTCTAATTTTTATACCTTTGTGGTAATTTTCTTAACTTACAATAGATATCACAAGCTTAAAATCCTCTTTACGTAGGAAACGATCAACTTGGGTAAGAGACCATTAGTAAGAAGACGTGGCCGCGGAGGAATGCAGTTTAGGTCTACATCTACTGGTAAAGTAGGTTCCAAGGCAAATTATCCTCGTTTTCCACTTGCAGAACAACATGAGGGTAAAATTATTGATTTGGTTCATGAACGTGGACGAGAAGCACCTTTAGCAAAAATCAGATTTGAGGATGGCTCTGTTTCGTACGTTCCAGCAATTCTCGGAGCCAGAGTAGGAGAGACTTTACAATTTGGATTAAAATCAAAGATTGAGAAAGGAAATGTAATCAGTGTTCAAAACATTCCTGACGGTACAATTGTATGTAATATTGAAAAGCATTTTGGAGATGGTGGCGCTATAGTAAAGTCAGCAGGCACCAACGCAACTATTTTCTCTCATGGTGATGAGGGCGTTACTGTTAAACTACCATCTGGAAGATTTACCACATTAAATCCAAAAAATAGAGCAATGATTGGCACTCTTGCTGGTGGCGGAGCTAGTGAACGACACTTTATGAGTGCAGGTAACAAATGGCGTAGCTTTAAAGCTAAAGGAAAGAAGTATCCAATTGTCAGAGGTGTTGCTCAAGCAGCATATGTTCACCCACACGGTGGTGGCCGTCATCAACACGTCGGTCAAAGCTCAACTGTTTCAAGAGATGCCCCACCTGGTGCAAAGGTAGGTAGCATCGCTGCAAGAAAGACTGGTAGAGCTAGAATTAAAGAAAGAAGATAGTTTATCTTTAACCTAAAATTGATTAATAACTCTATAAAATCTACCTTTAATGTCAAAGCAACGAATTAGAATTTTTGTAACAGGTAGAGTACAAGGGGTTTTTTTTCGTCAGACATTAAAAGCTAAAGCAAAACAAAATAATGTTTACGGGTGGGTTAAAAATTTGAAGGATGGTCGTGTTGAGGCTATTTTAGAAGGAGACACAGAAAAAGTTACTAGACTTGTTGAATGGGCTCATGGTGGGCCTGCAAATGCAATAGTTGAAGATGTAGAAATACGAAATGAAAAATTCACAGGGGAATTCACAAAATTTGATGTCGCATACTAGTGAATTTTCTCAAATGCTTCTTTAATCAAATTTCCAAACTCTGAAATTTTTTGCTCTTTGCTTATCTGAATAATATGTATTGGTTCTTTTCTGTTTTTTTGAATTTTTATAATCACTCCTTCTTTTTGAGGTTCTACATCTGCAAACCATCTAAAAGTAATTGATTTACAAAAAACCACTCTATGCATCCTGATGTCCTCAACAACATTTTCTCCTAAAGAAAAGCAAAATTCTCTAATGGAATCAAAAAGAGGTAGCACTGAACTTGGAATTTGTTTTTTAAAATCCTCATAATTTCTTTTATTTCCAAATGAGATGATTCCTTCCATGCTGTAGCAGTTTTGATTTAAATTATAAAGGTAGTAGATCTGCTGGCTCCAGTCTAGACGAATAGCCCCATTTCAAGGCATACAAGATCCGCCACGTTGACGAGGAAGCGTGGATGCTCCACCTTAGGATTGCTCCCTCCCGGACCTCATCCCTTTCGATGGTTCGGTCTTAGAAGTTATCCCTTCGGATATTTCTAGTCCTGCAACCACCCGCCTCGGCGTGATTTCATTTCCGCACACCAAGCGGGAATTACCCATCTAGAGATTTACCCAACAGTTGCTGATCTCTGCATATAGCCGGTTTCAGAACAGGGCACGGCTGGCACCCTAATCCTACCTACTACCGTTTTTTCTAAAGAAAGTATGTTATATTTGCATTAGGTTTGATTTTCTTTCAGTTTTAAAACCATGTTGCAAACTGAGCATATCTTACCAGTACATTCAGTTCCACACTTTTCACAAACTGTTTTTTCTTTTGAATTCAAAGTCTTTACACTTTGAGAAACTTTGAGAATTGATTGATACAAATTATTTTTAATTCCACTGTGCTGGTTTTCTAGAGAATTTAGAAATTCACGAATATCTGTCCTGATCCCTTCATTCATGTGTGGGCAAGGCTCTGATTGAAATGGAATGTCATTTGTAAATGCATAAAATACTATTTCAGATTCATATATCTCACAAAATGGTTTTATCTTTCTTAAAGAATTTGAAGATGTATCAGGATCCATCCATCCAATCTTTGTTGTGTCTCCTGAAAGCATGTTTATGATAAATGTTTGTAATGTGTCATCTAGATTGTGGCCTGTTGCAATAACATCAGCTCCAACATCTTTTGCTGCAAAATCAATTGCACGTCTTCTTAAAATACCGCAAATTGAACAGGAAGAAGTTTTTTCATTTTCTCTTAATTCTAATGCTTCATCCAATGTTAATTCAAACAAGTCTTTGTAAGAGTAAACTTTGTGTTTTACATTTAATTTCTCACAAAATTTTTCAACAATTTCCAGAGCTTCATTCCTGTATCCTGGAATTCCCTCGTCTATCGTAACTGCAATTATTCTAAAATTATGTGTTAATGCCATTTCATGAATAATTTTTAGTAATGCTAAGGAATCCTTTCCGCCAGATACTGCAACTGCTACTAGTTCATTGTATTTTATCATATTATGTTTTGAAATAGTTTTGGCTGTTTTTCTTACAATGGAGTTTGAGAAACAAACTGAGCATAATTTTTGTCCTGAATATTTTCGTGTGTATACTGCTGGATTTTCACATTTATCGCAGATCATACACTTGTTATTGTTTTTACATTAATGATTCTTTAGGTGATTTCTAAATTGTAAACCAGCCAGATTTCATATATGATAAAGCAATGTTAAGCCCAAACAGAACAAATGTGAATGCGTAAATTCCCCACATTACAATATTAACTGATTTGTCTGATATTTTTTTATCAATTATTGTATGGATAAATTTTCCACCATCTAATATTGGAAGAGGAAGCATATTGATGATTCCTATGAAAAATGAAATCATCCATAACCATAACAAAAACATTGAAACATTGGGATCATTCCATTCTATGAAATTCATTAATGGTTTGTAAGCAAATGTATTATCTCTCATAATTCCAATTAATCCTCTTTCAGGATCTTCGGGTGATGGAATAATTTCAACACCAAAATCTAATTCCTGACCGTCTCTAATTACCGAAACACTTGCTGTTTCACCCGGACTCAAACTGGGAAAATCCGCCGGACTGTAGATCTGTATTCCATTAATGGATGTGATGATGTCATTTGCCAATAACCCTGCTTGCTCAGCTCCCGAATTTTCAATTATTGAAAGAATCAAAACGCCACTTGGTAATTCATAGAATATAGTTAGAAGAGGTTCAGGCAAAACCATTGCAAAAAATGGGTTTGTCAATAAAATCAACCCCAAACCAAATGCAAAAATTACATTTGCCGTAGCTCCTGCACCGATAACCCTTAACTTTGAAATCTTTTTCGCTTTTTCAAATTCTTCCTCATCTGGTTCTACAAATCCTGCGAACATTGCGATAAATATTGCAAAGCCACCTGTCTTGATTTTTATTTTTTCTAATGCTGCCACTATTCCGTGCGCTCCTTCATGAACTACTAGAACTATTGGGATTGAAAGTAAAAAGAATGCAATTGATGATGCCGACGTTAAAGTGATTCCTGGAATAAGTACTGTTAATTCTGAGAATTCATCTTGTGCAACAAAAAAGTTTGAAACATTATTTAGCAAAAACCAAAATGCAAATCCCATCATAACAAACCCTGCAATTACACTCGTATCAGCAAAAACTCTTATTCCTCTTTTAGTCCTGCTTAGAACTTTATTCAGAACTACATTAACTCCCTTGTTTTTGTATACTAGACTGTACGCCTTTATTTCAAAACCATATTTTTCTACTTTTAGAGCTTTTGCGATAATCACTATCACAACCCATGCAATTAAGACATAGATGATCGAATTCTGAGTAATAAAATCAAGTTCCAAACTAATTGTTAATTTTTTAAAGAACGTACATTTATCGGTTACTATGAAACCAGTAATAATTGTCTCAACATATCCTGATAAAAAATCAATTTCAAAAATTGCAAATGAACTTGTAAAAAATAAGACTGTTGCATGTGTCAATGTTTCAAAAATCTCATCAATTTATTCTTGGAAGGGAAAAATTGAAAACTCATCTGAATACATTGCAATTTTCAAAACTGTGACAAAAAACAAGAAACTATTAAAAAAGAAAATTTTGGAAACTCATCCATATAAAGTCCCAGAGATAGCCGAACTAACCGTTTCCTCGCTCAACAAATCATATCTTAACTGGTTGATTGAATCTACCAATTAGGTTTCTATTGCATATCGTAACAATGAAACTATTCCACCCAAACCAGTAACTCTTAATCCAATGTCTGTAGATGAATCAACACTGTAAATCTTTACACCTTTATTCTCAGCATCATTGAGAAAATCCATGATCTTTTGTTCATCATTTTCCTGTATGATTCTATCTGAGAACACCAGAGATTCAACTGCCCCCATCTGATTTGTCTTAAAAGTTTCTTCAAATCCCATAGTGAATTTGTTACTTTTTTTATTTGCAAGAAGCATTACCTCATCAATTATTGTTGAGGCCTTGGCTAATTTGCTATCTGACATTATCTTCTGCATTGCTTTAGATTTTGTAAATGTGTAAATTCCATCTTCTCCGCCAGAATCAATTCCCTCTACAACTTTGATTTTGAATTTTTGAGATTTTTCAATAAAATTTGCAAATCTTTTCTTTGTTTCACCAGGACCAAAAATTATTATCAAATCTTCTTTTTTAGAAATAGAAAATATTGCTTGTTGTACTTGTTCAAAGAATTTTTCAATATTGAAATTTGTCTTGTATCTTTTACCTCCAGAGCCTGAATAAATATTTGGCATAAATTCTAGATGAGTTCCTTTCAGTCTTGCAATTCCGCAATCAGCAGTATCAATGGCTACAAGTACAAAACCATTTTGACTATTTGATTCTAAAAGTTTCTTCTCTATGGGTGACCATTTTTTCTTTGAAATTGTTATTCCGTCATTTATTTTCAGAATAAACGAATGGTGTGATCCATGAGGCACTGCCTCATTACTTGATTCATAAATTGTCCCTCCAACTCTTAACCTATCCAATACATCATCTAGAGAAATTTTTTCCACAGTTAATGCAATTCTGACTTTGATCCTTTCACCTTTATCTGGTCTAGAATAGTCCTTGTCCTGTTTTAGGACCCTTGTTGTATCGCCTATTACTTTGTCATCTTTCTTAATTATTCGACGTAGATTCAAAAGGTCATCAGAATCTTCTGGCATAACCGAAATTGAATTCTCATCAATAGTCTTTGTAATCATGATAGTATTCTAATCTACAAAAAGAAAAGAGTTTAGCTTGTGACTTCGTTTGTCTTTGTCTCTTCTGTTTTTTTCTTTAGATAATTTTCAACCCAATCCAAAGTAAGGACACCTGATTCTGCAAGATTTGTAAGAGAATTTGCTGAAGCTTCTCCTGAAACCTTTCCGTTGTTTCGTCTTAACTGACGCCATTTCAAAGATGTATTTCCACTTTTTGAATTATAGATTATTCCTAGAATATCTCTTGCATTGACAAATGTGATGTCTCTTATTTTTTTCAAAGTCACTTTATCGGCTGCTTCAACATAAATTGCACCCAGATTATCTTCTCTTTCTGCAAATACCTCTGAATCCTCCAAATAGCTTCGTGGTGCATAAGATTTACAGGTACTTGAAATGATAAATCTTCTAAAACTTTCCAATGAAGCAGGAGTATCAATTGCAACCATTTTGAAAGATTGAACTCTTAGCCATTTATAATATTATGGAAAAAAGTCGTTTTGATCTAACTTGATATGTGAGTTGTATCTTTTACGTACAAATTATCTGAGTTGAGCTAAGATTTACTTCGTTTCTATCATAGATGTTTTAAATTCAATAACGCCAAAAATAGATAATGCCAATTCGAAATTACAAATTTAGACTATATCCAAATTCTAACCAAGAATACAAATTACAAAACAACTTGGCAGTGTGTAGGTGGTTATACAACAAATTTGTAGAACAAACCCAAAAATCATTTCTTAGTAGAAACGACATGAATTACATTCTAACAGAATTAAAGCAATCAGAACCATGGCTTTACAACTATCATTCTAAAATGCTTCAAATGGTATCGACACAAATTGAAGGATCTGAAAAAGCCCTCATTGAATTAAGCAAAAAAGGCCACAAGATAGGACAATTAAAATTTGCAAGATATAATGAATTTAAAACATTCACATACAACCAGTCAGGTTACAAGATAGAGACACATGGGGATAAAACATTATTGTATCTCTCAAAGATTGGGTATGTAGAAATCAGAAAACATAGGGAATTTCCAGATAATACAAACATAAAACAAGTTATAATTACAAAATCAAAATCAGGAAAATGGCATGTTTGCATAACTGTTGATGTTGAAGAATCACTGATCTATATTCCAAAAATCTCATTTGCGAAAGCTGTTGGGATTGATGTCGGCATAAAGTCATTCACATATGATTCAGATGGTTACTCCACACCAAATCCATTAAACCTCAAAAAGATGCTAAAGCCGCTTGCAAGAGTGCAGAGAAAGGTGTCCAGAAGAAAGAAGGGATCAAACAACAGGCTAAAAGCAATTCTCAGAATGCAAAAGATTCATGAAAAGATAGTAAATCAAAGAAAAGATTTTCAACACAAACTCTCTGCACAATATGCAAAAAACAATGACGTCGTATTTGTTGAAAAATTAGAAAAGCTAAACATGGTAAAAAATCACAGATTAGCCAGAAGTATAATGGATTCAAGTTGGGGATTATTTTTGCAAAAATTGGAATACAAATGCAAACTGTTAGTTGAAGTATCATCTAAAAATACAACCGTAGACTGTTCAAGATGCGGCAATAAAGTGCCAAAAAGTTTAGCTGTGAGAATTCACAGATGCAACAAATGCAATTTGATCTTGAACAGAGACTATAATGCAAGTATCAACATCTTGCAAAAAGGGTTGAAAATATTTAAACAAGATAAACTACCGCAGGAACTGCGGAAAGTAACGCCTGCAGAGATCTTAATGAGGTCAAGGAAGCAGGAAGAAGTCACACAATTTTTGTGTGGTAGTTCACCAAGCTTCTTGAAAGACTCAATAGGAATCTGCCTAAAATATGCATGCAGGCAGTGATGAACCTATCCCTTTGATTGATGATGAGGATCTTGAGTTCTGAGCCTGCCTTAGGTTTTTAATGTTTAATCTGTGTCAAAAAATATGAAATCTCTAACAGAATATCTCACGTTTGAAGTTAAAACACGTAGAGCATTTGTAAACATTACAAATGACGTTAGAGATCTTGTTGTAAAAAGCAAAGTCAAGGAAGGACTGTGCCTTGTAAATGCCATGCATATCACTGCTAGTGTTTTTATTAATGACAATGAAGGTGGTTTGCTCCATGATTATGAAAAATGGTTGGAAGGATTAGCTCCACACGAGCCAACAAACCATTATGATCACAACAAAACAGGAGAAGACAATGCAGATGCTCATCTAAAAAGACAAGTTATGGGAAGAGAAGTTGTAATTGCAATAACTAACGGAAAATTGGATTTTGGACCGTGGGAAGAAATTTTCTATGGAGAATTTGACGGTAAAAGACCAAAGCGAGTATTAGTTAAAATTATTGGCGAATAACTATCCGAAATCTACATCACGTTTCTGGCTTTGTGATTCATTCTTTCTTGCAGCAGCTCTGAATTCTTCATCGTGATTTTGAGGACCGTGTCCACATTTTACACATGCAATCTTGAATCCATCCTCATACTTTTCATATGTTTCACAACCGCAAAAACATGCCATGATTCAATTCAATTTCTAAGATGATATATCTTTTGGGATATGATTTCACTTATGCTGCTTTACAACATTCGCCCATAGGAATTTCATGATCATGTGGGCATTTCCTTGGGTGGTTTAACATGGTACACAATGCATCTGTGAATTGTTTTTTCATGTGGTGTTCAATACCGCAAACCATCTCCTCATCAATTTCAACTTTTAATGCACTGTCCATTAGTACCTCTAGTAATCTGCTATTTCTCATCATGCTTGCACCTATTCTTTCGCCATCCTCTGTAAGTTTCACACCTGCCTTGTTGTAATTTACAAGATTCTTGCTGTTTAATTTCTTGAGCATCTGAACAACACTTGGTTGCCTGACATTGAGCATTTTAGCAATGGTGCTAATCTTGACATCCTCTCCTCTTTCCTTGATATGCCAGATTGCCTTGAGATACATCTCTACATGTTCTGCTTCTGCAGTTCCTACAAAGAGAGTCTCTTCGTCATCACTTAATGCATCCATACTATATCACCTTGGAATCTTTTAATAAATATTCAAAGTATTGACGCGCAAATCCTGCCAATCCCGCATGATCTGCCCAAATTGCTACAACATCTGAAGTGTTTGCACCACCAATTTCTGGACCCAATAAAATAACAACATATCTTTTATCAGAAATTATTCCCCCTCCAAACAAACCCTTCTTAATTTTTACAGTTGCAACTCTTTTGATTGCCTTGATTGATTCTTTATCCATTTTATCTGAGGTGAGAATTGTAATTTCTACTCCTTTATCATGTAATGATCTAAGTTTTGGCAATGCCTGCTTTACTAGTTCTACTCCAGCTTCTGGCAATGCAATCATCACCTCATTTCTGCACGTATCTACCATCTCTAGAATTTTTGCTGCAATGTTTATTGCACCTGACAATACCCAAATGTCTGGTCTTTCACTTGTGCCACTTTTTTCATACAATGGAACTAATTCATTTAAAATCACACTTTGGTTCTGCGAAAAATCTGTCTCCATTTTCTGTTTTGTTGTTTCCAGTCCCGTAGATGGCGACTTTGCAAAATATTTCGTTGGTCTAGAATCGTCTGATCCAATCCAACCTTTATCTTCCAGAGTTCCTAGTACTTCGTAAATTTTCGAATATGGCACTCCTGATTTCTGACTAAGGTCGGATGCCGTTAACTCTCCAGCTTTGAGTAATGCTGAAAATGTTCTGATCTCGTAACTTGTAAGACCGATTTTTTCTAATGCCTTTCTTGTTTTATCAGATATGCTCATATGCGATCTAGTCGACTCGTTTTGGTATTTAAATCAGGTATGCGTGATTACTAAATTCCACACGGGGGCTAGTATGAAATGCATTATATAGTATTTCAGAAGAATTCCGATAACAGGTATGGCACTAATTCAGATATCCAATCAATCAAGTAAAAATTTAGGTAAAAAATCCACAATTAGATTCACTCAAAGTATCTGTCCAGACTGTAACATGATTCTGGATGCCGAAGTCTTTGAGCGAGATAACAAGGTCTTCATGTCCAAAGTCTGTCCAACTCACGGTGAATGTGAGGAATTGTACTTTGGCTCTTATGAAATGTACAAGAAATTCAGTACATACTGGATGGATGGAAAAGGCGCTCATTCTCCAAACGTAATGATTGACAAATGTTCCTGTCCAAATAACTGCGGATTATGCTCAAACCACCTATCTCACAGTGGACTTGCAAACATGATTGTAACTAACAGATGTGATTTAACATGTTGGTATTGCTTCTTTTATGTAAAGAAAGGTCTTGAAGGCGCTTACATGTACGAGCCAGATCATACCCAAGTCAGAGCAATGATGAAGACTTTGCGAGCTGAAAGACCAATTCCAGGAAACTCTATGCAAATCACTGGTGGTGAACCAATGCTCAGAGAAGATATCGCTGATGTTATCAAAATTATGAAAGAGGAAGGCGTTGACCATATCCAGATGAACACTAATGGAATTAGACATGCAATGGATCCAGAAGCAGCAAGAGAAGTAAGACTAGCTGGTTGTAACAACTTGTATCTTTCCTTTGATGGTGTAACTGCAAGAACAAATCCTAAAAACCACTGGGAGATTCCATATGCACTAGATAGTTGCAGAAAGACAGGTACTACTGTAGTATTTGTTCCAACAGTAATCAAATCAATTAATGATCATGAACTAGGAGGAATTATCAGATATGCTCAAAAGAACATGGATGTAGTCCACGCTGTTAATTTCCAACCTGTCTCCCTAACTGGAAGAATGGGTAAATCCGAACGTGAAAAATATCGAATCACAGTTCCTGACTGTGTTCAAAGAATTGAAGAGCAAACAAACGGCGAGGTAACTGTAGATGACTGGTTCCCAGTTCCAAGTTGCATGCCACTGACTAACGTAATTGAAGCATTCTCTAGCAAACCAAAATACGAATTATCAATCCACTTCGCATGTGGTGCAGGAACATACATCTTTGAAGATGCAGACACAAAGAAGTTTGTCCCATTAACCAAATTCTGTGACATTCAGGGAATGCTAGAACTATTTGAAGACAAAGCAGAAGAGATTCGCTCTGGCAAAAACAAGTACTTTACAATGCTTGAAGTTGTAAGAAAACTCAAAGGTTTTGTTGATACAAAGAAACAGCCAGCTGGACTGGATTTGGCAAAGATGTTCGGTAATATTTTGATGAAGAGATCATTTGATTCAGTAGGATCTTGGCACGTCAAGGGATTATTCCTTGGTATGATGCACTTTCAAGACAAATACAACGAAGATTTGGAAAGACTGCAAAGATGTGATATTCACTATCTAACTCCAGATCTCAGAATCGTTCCATTTTGTGCATTCAATGTAATTCCAGAATGGTATCGAGATAGAATCCAAAAGAAATATTCCATTACTGTAGAGGAATGGGAAGAACGCGAAGGCGTCAAACTGGAAGACGGTCTTTATCGTGGTCTTATGAGACGTGGAGCAGGTGATGAACTTGCTGCTGGCTGTGCAAAGAGCCAGATGTTCCATGATGCTGCACAAGCAACTATGTAAAATTCTGATTTTTAATCCAAGACCTTAAAAGGTCCACAACTAATTTTGTTTTGTGAAAATTCTCATCATCTCGCCTACACTAAAAGGAATTGGCGGAGTAGCACAACATGTTAGAGATTTAATAAAATTTCTTAAAGAAAATGGCCATTGTGTAGATGTACTTTCTTCAGAAAATACTCCTATAATTCCAATCAAAAAATTAAGAAATCCTAGTTTTTTGATATCGTCTTTTTTTAAAGCAAAACTAATGAAAAATTATGATATCGTTCATGCACAACATCCAATTGGAGCATTAGCAATGAAAAATGTTTCTGGAAAAAAAATCTTAACCATACATGGAATTTACAGTCAGCAAATTGGAATGTTACATGGTAAAACTAGTTCAACTTTTTCTACGAAATATGAAAGAAATGCTTTTGAATGGGCAGATGCTGTTACTGCAGGTTCTAAAGAAGCATTTGAATATTATAGTAAATTAGGTTCAAAGGTATCTTTTATCCCAAATGCAATAGATATTTCTTCATTACCACCTGGGATTGATACTAGATATGAAAAACAAATAATTTTTGCAGGACGTTTATCAAAAGAAAAAGGAATATTGACAATTCTTAAAATGGCAGATGAATTACCTGATGATATTAATTTATTGATAATAGGAAACGGACCCGAAAAAGAATCTGTAGTAGAAGTTACCAAAAATCATGCAAATATTCATTATTTAGGTTATCAGCCTAAAGAAAAAACAATTCCTTTGATTCGTGGATCTAAATTATTGATTCAGCCTTCTCTTGCTGAAGGAATTAGTGCTACATTACTTGAAGCAATGGCATGCCAAACTCCAGTTATCGCTACAAATATTGGTGGAAATGTAGAATTGTTTGAAAATAATAAAACAGGGATTTTAATTGAACCGGAAAATCCTGCAAAATTATTAAGAGAAATAGTGTCTATCTTGAACAATCCAATTAAACTAGAACAAATTTCTGAGTCTGCTTTTAAACAAGTCCAAAAGTATGATTGGCCAAATATTGGTAAAAAATATCTAAGTTTGTATGAAAAATTATTACATTCATGAATATGATCGTTTTTTAATTATTTGCATTTTTGTAAACCTTCATCAAATGATATCATTGGATTCCATTTTATTTTATTTTTGAGTTTAGATATATCTGCTACAATATCTTCAATAAAATTTTCTTTGTCCTCTTCATATTGTACATTGAGTTTAATTTTCTTTATTTTCTCTATTTTTTCAATAATTTCATTAAATGAATATGATTTTCCTGAACCAATATTGAAAATCTCAAATTTACAGTCATAATCTTTTATCTTTAAAATCACATCTGTTAGATCATCAACATGTAAAAAATCTCTTCTACTATTTTTATTGACAATTGTAATTTTCTCATTAGTTTTAATTGATTTTAACAAATTCGAAATAAGAAAACCTTTTGGTAATGTTTTACCAAAAATATTGAATGGTCTTAAAATAATTACATTAAGATCAGAATTTTTGGCAAAAAATTCACATAATTGTTCTGCAAGATATTTGCTTCTTGTATATGCATTATGTGGTAATATCGGATGTTTTTCATCAATTGGAGAATATTTAGGATTTCCATAAACATAACTACTTACAAAAATCATTTTTTTAATATTTTTTTTAATACAATATTCTAAAATATTTAATGTCCCAATAACATTATTGTAAAAATATTCGTTCCATTCTAATCCTTTTATTGTTTTTCCACCTAAATGTATGACTATATCTGATTTGTTAAGTTTCATCACCTCTTCAATATTTTTTAAATCAACTCGTTTTGAATCAATTGAATCGGAAATAATATCACTTGATTTCAAGTGCTCAACAACTTGTTTTCCAATAAATCCTTTAGAACCTGTAACAAGTATTTTAGTCATAAAATTTGTTGTGAATATGGTTATTTTAATATGCTAATTTTTTTTGAATTGATATATTTTCAAAATTTAATTTTTCTAAAATTTGAATTATTTTCTTAGATGCTATTCCATTACCGTGTTGATTTTTTTGTTTTTTAATTGAATTTAAGAATTTTTTGTCTGTTAATACCTTATTGATTGCCATTTTGATTTTATTTTTATCATATTTTACATTTATGATACTTTTTGTTTTTCCTCTCCCTTCTTGACGTGTACCAATATTGATAGAAGGAATATGTAAAAATGGCGCTTCCATTATTCCACTACTAGAATTACCTATTATTGCTGAAGAATAGTACAGTAAACTAATGTATTTGATGAATGGTAAGTTTTCATAATTTGATATATTTGAATTTTTGATAATTTTTTTAATTTTTTGTGAACCTGCATCTACATTTCCTGAAATAATTATGGTTTGAATGTTTGTATCTTTAATTGCATTTATTGTCTCTGAGAAATACTTGTCAATTTTATTAATTTCTGTTGTTACAGTATGTTGAACAACCAATAATAACGGTTTTTCCAAATTAATGTTAAACTCATCTTCCAATTTTTTCTTGGGAATAAATTTTATAGATTTTATTACGTCTAATGATGGATTTCCTACTGTAAAAATATTTTTTGGCAATTCCCCCATTTTGATTAGTCTTTTTGTTGCTTGCGTATTACTTGTAAAATGAATATGAGCAAATTTAGAAATTGCATGTCTTATTGATTCGTCTATTGTTCCTGTTATCTCTCCTCCTTCTAAATGAGCAACGTGAATATTCATGTGTGCGCCTATAATTGCAGCTGCAAAATTAGCGCCAATATCAAAACCTGAGAAAATTAAATCTGGTTTTAACGATTTTATTATTTTGGTTAAATTGATAACTGCTTTGCCAAAAGCCATGGTCATTGTTGCTGGGGAATCATCATCATTTTCTTCAAACATTTTGAATTTTTTGTATATATGAAATCCATCATTCTTGATCTCATTAATTGTGTAGCCGTGTTTTTTTAATAGATGACTTCCTGTTACAACTAAATAGTAATCAAATTTTTTTGATTTTTTTATTTCATTAATAACTGGACGTAGTTTTGAATAATCTGCTCTACGTTCAGTTACAAATAAAATTTTTTTCCTCAAACTATATCACTAAATTTCAGCTGTTTATTTTTTTGAATGTCTTTTTTAGCCTTTTTTCCAAGAATCATGTAGAAATTTTTTGCAGGAATTTCTCCAGTGTTAGGCCTTTTTGTTATCAAATTTGCCTCAGTGAATATTTCCCCCTTGGATATTTTTTCTTTAGTTACTACTGATTCTCTTGCAAAGTTTAAAACTTCTAATTCGCCTTTAAGAATTTTTTTAGTGCTTCCTAATGCAAGTTTAATTGCTCTACATCCTTTAACTAATTCTTTTAATTCATTAAATTCCAATGATATTTTCTGATCCGGACCCGGCATTTTTTTATCTAGTGTTATGTGTTTTTCAACTATACATGCTCCTCTGGCTACAGCTCCTAAAACCGTATAAATTCCCAATGAATGATCTGAAATTCCAACCGGTAAATTAAATAATTTTTTATAATTATCTATAACTAGTAAATTAACATCTTTATAATCACATGGATATTCTGATGTTGTTTGAAGAATAGCTAATGGTATTTTTGATTTTTTAAATAATTTCACTGTTTCTTTAATTTCACTTAATTCAGACATTCCTGTTGAAAGAATTACTGGTTTCTTAGTTTGTGCAATAGCTTTTAAAAATGGCAAATTTGTTAATTCACCTGAACCAATTTTATATGCTGGCATTTTAATTTTTTCTAGTCTATCTATTGCAGGAATAGAAAATGGTGTAGATAAAAAAATAATTTTTCTTTTTTTGCAATACTCATTTAATTTCTTTTCTTCATCTACATTCAATTCACAACTCTTAATTATGTCCCATAGCGGTTTTTTTGAAATCTTTCCTGGTAAAATTTTTGTCTTTGTCATTTCTTCTTCTGTTATGTGAGTTTGAAATTTAATGCAGTCAGCACCTGCTTTTTTTGCCATATCCACTAATTTTTTAGCAATTAAAAGTGAACCATTGTGGTTTATTCCTGCTTCGGCAATTACAAAAACTGGATGATGTTCACCTATTATTCGATTTCCAATTTTAATATCTTTCAATATTTGGTTACCATTCTTGTTATGTATTAATTTAATCTAGTCCATCTTATTTTTTACTATTTTTTCATATGGTTTGATAATCCACATGTTACTTTTTTCCACAGCTCTGGATTTTTCTTCATTGTTCAACAAAATCTCTTCTAATTTTTCCCCCCGTCTAAGTCCAATAACTTTTTGAGATTTTGAAATATCATCTGCTAATTTTTTTATATTAAAAGATTGCATTTTTGGGATAAAAACTTCGCCTGCTTTTGCCATTAACAGACATTTTAGAATAAAATCTATCACTTCATCTGAATGGATAAAATATCTTTTCATTGAAGGCTCTGTTATAGATAAAGGCTTGTTGTTTTTCTTTTCTTCGTTCCAAACTTCAAAAACATTTCCTCTTGATTCAATTACATTTCCAAATCTAACCGTTGCTGATTTCGTTCCTTTGATATGAACACCAGCCCAACTTGCAAGTCTTTCTCCAAGTTGTTTTGTATTTCCATAAAGAGTAGAAGCATCGGCTGCTTTATCCGTACTGATATTAATAAATTTTGAAGGTCTTTTTTTGATCAGCATTTTAATTATATTTGCAGTTCCGTTTACGTTAGTATCAATTGTCTCAATTGGATTAAATTCCGAAATTTCGATATTCTTGATTGCAGCAAGATGAAATACAATATCGATTCCGTCTGCTGCCATGTCTACTCTATCTTGATCCAAAATACTTCCAAGCAAAATCCTTAATCTGGAATCCTTTAATTTTTTACCTAATTTTGCCAAAGCATATTCATCAATATCTAAAACTCTTACAGATTGAACTGGAAATTCAAGAAGTGTTTCAACTAATACTGAACCTATACTTCCAGCTCCACCAGTTACAAGAACTGATTTATTCTTTAACTCTTTGGTAAGAGCCCGTTTTTGAATTTTATCCATAAATATTTCATAGAAAGAAATTCCATTTTTAATCTTATCTGATTAATCTTCATATTTGTGTAAAGTTCATTAATTTTTAATGATTACTTTCATGCCTTTTTTCCTTGATTTCTCTAACTAGTAATTTATTTAACACACAAAAGTTTAGTGAAATAGAAATTTTGAAAACTATTTGCTTTATAGGTGCTAGAGGAGGTTCAAAGGGTGTCCCTAGGAAAAATATTCGTTTATTAAATAAAAAACCTCTAATTGCTTATGCTATTGAATCTGCTCTTGAATCTAGACTTTTCAATCATGTGATTGTATCTACTGAAGATCCTGAAATTGCAAAAATTTCAAAAAAATATGGCGCTGAAGTTCCATTTAAGCGTCCAAAAAATCTCGCATCTGATTCTACTGGTTTTGCAGATGTAATGCTTCATGGAATTAAACAACTCAGACAACTAGATTATCAATTTGATGTTTTAGTAAATAGAGACTGTACTGTACCCTTCATTAGAATATCGGATATGAAAAAGGCAATTGATCTTCTGAAAAATAAAAAACCAAATGCTGTTTATGGAGTTTACAGACAGCATTTCAATCCATATTTCAATATGATGGAAAAAGATTTATCAGGATTTCTTCGACTTTGTAAAAAATTAAAAAATCGACCAAAAAGTAGACAGGAAGCCCCCATTGTCTACCAACTCAATGGATTATTTGTTTATGATGTTGCTCAATTTTTAAAATATAAAAATCCAATTTTGCCCAAATCTCTACCCCTTGAAATACCTCTTGAATGTGGTCACATGATTGATACTGAAATTGAATTTAGATTAGCTGAAATGATGATAAAACAAAAATTAATCCCATCTTAATTACCATGCACTCCATCCACCATCTAACACGAGATTCGCTCCAGTCATATATGACGATGCATTAGATAACAAAAATAATAATGCTCCATTATATTCGTCACTATTTGCCATTCTTCCAATTATCGTTTTTTCTGAGTAATTTTTAATAAATTTTTTATCCATATATGACTCGTCTAATACTCCACCTAATGTCATTGTATTTACACGAATATTTTTTTTATTCCAATACGCTGCTAAATATCTAGTAAAGTTTACTATCGCTCCTTTTGTTGCAGCGTAAGATGGTGGAGAATTTAATTTACTTTTACCATAAATTCTTTGATCTGCACCATTAATTCCATATATTGATGATATATTTACAATAGAACTTTGAGTTTTTTGTTTTGACATAATTTTTCCAAATATTTGGCAACAAAGAAAAACTCCTGTTAAATTTACTGAAACCACATCATTCCATAAATCTGACTGATATTCTTCAAATTTCATTGCTGAATTTTTTATATTTGTTCGTGGGCTGTAAAATGCATTATTTACGAGTCCATCTATCCTTCCAAACTTCTTAACGGATAACTTACAAAGTTCTTCTAATTCTGCTTTTTTTGTTATATCTGCATTAGAGCAAATTGTTTTAATTCCAAATTTTTTAGATATAATTTTCTCTATTTTTTCATTCTTTTTGTAATCTATATCTACTAAGATAAGATTTGCCCCAGCATCTCCAAGAATATGTGCAAAATTTGAACCTAAACGCCCTGCACTTCCTGTTAGAACTATTACTTTGTTAGAAAGATCAAATAATTTTTGACTCAAATTCTCCTTCATGTCTTTACTACTCTCCTTGATTTTGAGGACTTTATTATGGAAAGAGCAATTTTCAATGTATTTACTCCATCTTTCTCAACTGGATTGATTGTTGTTTCTCTTTTTTTCACACAATGTAAGAAATGTATTATTTCCTCTTTAAACATCGAGTTCCTATCATACCTTGTCCATTTTAAGATTTTAACCCATTTGTTTTTTTTATTATCATAGAACATTACATTATTTGTATCAGAATCCCAAATCACCGTTCCCTTTGTTCCAATTATTTTACAACTTCTAAAATCTGGCTTTTGAAAATAATCTAAATGTAGTTCTGCAATTACTTTATTTTTAAATTGCAATATTCCAACACAAAGATCATCTGCAGAAATTTTTAACTCGCTAAACTTACCAGTGATTGAAAATACTTTAGATACATCCCCAAAAAACCAATAAAGATAATCTATTTCGTGAATATTTGTTAGTACTACTCCGCCTCCTAAATCCTCTCTAGCTGCATAGCTTTTTGTATAGTCTTCATGAGGATGCCACTCAGGTAAAAACGATCCACATTCGGCACTGACTGAGATTACTTTTCCCAGTTTGCAGGTGGATATCATATGTTTAATTTCCTTTATACATCTATGAAAGCGAAATTGACATCCCATTTGTGTAATAATCTTCTTTTTTTTAATTATTCTAACCAATTCTTTTGTTCCAAAAAATGAATTTGATAATGGTTTTTCAATAAATAAATCCATCCCGGATTTTGCTAGTTTCATGGCTATTTGAATGTGAAAACTAGATTCATTTGCAATTATTCCAACTTTAGGCTTTTCTTTTATACAATCAGAAATGGATTTAACAATTTTAACATTTTTTGTAGACGGATTTTTTATTTTTTGTTTAGTGCAAATAATTATTTCTGTATCTGGAATTGATAATAAATTCTGAACATGTCTCTTTCCTATAGAACCATATCCTATAACAGCTATTTTCAAGTAACTGATGACTTTTTACATAGAATATTAAATTATTGACTGGTTTCAGAAAATCTAGTTAAGATTTCCTTCGAAATCAATTTAAATTCTGTTTCATACCTCTTAACAAATTTTTGAAAATATGTATTTGTTACATTGAAATTTTCACCATTTCGTTGAATTGATGATAAAAAGACTCCTTCTTTCATTATTGAAGCATATGGTATAGATAATGAACATTCATTCAAAGTTCTAATAAAAATATTCAATTCATTTTCATTAAACTCAAAATTATCTATAGCGCTTTTAATTTCTTGAGATAAATTACTAATGTTGCTAATTTTTGTTACCATTGATAATTTTTCATAATGTTCATCGCCAAAAATTATTACAGGTTTTTTATAGAATAATGCCTCAAATCCTGTTGAACCTGAAATACATATTATCCCTTGACTCTTTTCTACAACTTTTAATGAATTTACATCTGGATGAATTAATTTTACATTAGGAATATCTAAAATTTTCTGATAATCTTTAACTGATCTCCAAAATTTTTCTTTTTGAGTTGGATGTTCTTTTACATATAAAATTGAATCAATTGGAATAGCTTTTACAATTGTTTCAATTAAAGCAATTTGGTTACTAAAAAATGGAGAAAATGCTAGAATTGTTGCTTCAGGTTCACTTTGAAGTGGAAAATAGAAAAATTTCTCATCTTTAATTATTTTACTTGAATTGTTATCCAAGAACAGTTTTCTTTTCTTTATTTCAAAGTAATTTTTTATTCTATAAATCAGCATATTGGATTTTGTTTTACCTCTATTGTTGTATGTAGGTTCTAACTCATTTGATAATCTTCTGATATAATGTTTGATTTTTTTAGAAAATGTTGGTATGCTTGAATCGAAATCAGCTACTGTTTTTAAAGTAACAGTATGATCACTTGCTTTCAAAAATTCTTTATCGTATTTTTTTGCTTGATTCACATATTTTGTTTTTGCTTTCAAAAATATTTCTGAAATTTCATTACTCGTAAAATTATTCGAAATATGGATTCGATTTCTTAAATGTAAATTTATAGGCATTAAAGTTTCAATATCTATTTTTTTGGCAATTCTATACAGAAGTAAATTAGATACATTTTCACCTGCTTGTTGCATGAGAATTTTTTTTGGTTTATATTTTTCTAGAATATTGATAAAAAATTCAATCGAATTTTCTATGATTATTAGAATTTCTTCCCGTGTAAATTTATGAAAATGTGTCCAAAATCTGTAAAAACTTCTTTCAGAAAAAATATCTAACCAAAGATATAATCCAAACTCATTTTCGTATCTCTTTAAATTTTCTAAATTATATGTTGTTTTACCGATATAACATTTAGGATAATAGTATAATTTTTTAAATGTGATGAATTTTTGATTTTGAAAAAAACTCAGATCTTGTTGTGTAGTCACAATTCCTATAAAATCAAATTTCTTTAGTTTGTTTAATTCAGAAATTATGGCCAAATTAATATACGAATATGGTCCAAAATCTAACCAAACTAAAATTACATCTTTTTCTTGATCTAATTCCTTTTGAATGTTCTTCTGAAGATTATTTTTTTCCATATTGGAGTTTTTATATATATTCAAGATATGTGTTGTGAATTCAAACTAGTTTAATAAATAAAAATTAATGATTAAATTTTTTTGAAATATGAATTGAACGATGTAAAATCAAATTCATTAAAAAGATTTTCCATTTTAGAAAATGTTTTTTCTATTTTATGAAATGTGATGAATCGATTTTTTATAGGTAATTTTATTTTTGGGATAAATTCAGGAGTTAATTCCCATGAATGTATATAAAAACTTGATGGTATTTCATTTCTTTCATAAGATTTTATTGCATTTTTTATAATTTTTAATGGAAGACTTCTCAAATAAAATCCTCCTGCAGCTGGTATGGTCTTACCTAAGAATTTTGTAACTAATAAAGGAAATTCTATCAAAGAGCCTTTTTCATCATTTTTATCTAAATTTTCACTAGTAATTTTATAAGGTGATTTTTCTGCTTTTGGAATTCCATATAAGTTAGTTTTAGCAGGAATTATACTACTATCATATTTGTAGTTATTATCTGCTAATTCATCAATAACCCAAGAACTTTTCTCATTAATGGAAAATGTTGGAGCTCTGAATCCTATTGATTTTCCAGATGTAATTTTATTGAATTCTTTGATTTCTTCTTTAAAAATAGGTTTAAAATTTGGAACATCTAGCCTTGTATGTTTCATAGTATGAAATCCAATTTCATGTTGATCAGCTAAAATTTTGTCAAGTATTTCTGGATTTGAACTAAGTAATTCCCCAACAAGAAAAAATGTTGCTTTGATATCGTACTTTCTTAATAATTCTAAAATTTTATCTAATCCTTTGAACATTGTTGGAATCTTTTTTGCATCAGGTACAAAAGGCTCTACTAATTGAGGATGATACCAATCTTCAAAATCTATTCCTAGTAAATTCAATTCTTTAGTCCTATATTCAAAACCATCCTTTTATGATTTCTCCATCTATATTGATATTTGAGAACCTTCTCCTAAAAGAAATTTTTTATCTTGATTTTTTTGAATTCTGGAGTTTGATCCAATTATACTATTTTTTATTTCAAATTTCCCTTCAAGTACACAATTTGACATGATGATGGAATCAGAAATTACGCATCCTTTAATTTCAGAATTTTCTCCAATGCTTGTATTTCCTTTAATTTCAGAATTTTCTCCAATAATACAATTTTTTCCAATAATCACAGGACCTGTAATTTTTACCCCATTTTCAATTTTTACACCTTCATCAATCATAACTTTTCCTGTAATTTTTACACCCTCTTCTTTTTCTCCTTTTTGAAACCCTTCCATATTTTCAAGAATTTTTCTATTTGCTTCAATTATGTCCTTTGGAGTACCTGTATCTTTCCAAAAATCTGTAATCATTTCAAATGTTACCTCTTTATCTTCTTTAATTAAGATTTGAAGTGCATCCGCTATTTCTAATTCATTTCTCCAGGATGGCGTCAATTTTTTTATTACTTCAAAGATATGTGGTGTTAAACAGTAAATTCCAGTAACTGCAAGATTAGATGAAGGGTTTTTTGGTTTTTCTGTAATGTTAATTATTTTATTATTTTTTATTTCGGCAATTCCAAATTGTGAGGGGTTTTCAACTTCACATAATAACAATGATGCAAATGAATTAGATGTTTTAAAATCAGAAATAAATTTACTAATATCTTTATTGATTATATTATCTCCTAGAAAAACCACAAATTTTTCTCCATCAATAAACTCTTGACATAGTGAAATTGCATGAGCTATTCCTTTAGGGAAATCTTGTTCTATGTATGAAAATTTAGCACCAAATTTTTCACCATTACCATAAAATTCATTTACTTTTTCTGAACCAACACCGCCAACTATAAAGACAATATCATGTATACCCGCTTGAATTAATGTTTCTACACAATAATTAGACATTGGTTTATTTGCTATTGGTAACAATTGTTTTGGACCCGTGTGTGTAAGAGGTCGTAATCTTGTTCCATGACCTCCATGTAAAATAATCCCTTTCATTCTTGATGAAGATTTTTCTTCTAATTTAAGTAATCTGAAAATAATTGACTTAATATTGATTTTTTTTAACACGCCCAAATCTCAAATAACTATTCAAAATTCATTAATATCTTGTTTTTCAATTTCTGCAACTATCTTCCTAAATTCTGCAATCTCTTCTTCTGATGCCTTCCCAGTTTGTACATCTAATAATGTCCTAATCATTTTTGCCATTATTGGATCTTCATTCATTTTCATAGTCATTTCAACACTAATCTGAGTTTTTGTATGCCATCTACCAATTAATATGGAAACTGGAAAATAAAATATCAGAAAAATTACTGTAAATAATCCTAAATCTGATATATATTGTTCAAATATTTCATTTCCTTCAATTAAGAAGCTATATGTAATTAAAATAAAATTTACAAATGCTAAAAAAAACATGAGGTAGTTTGAATGCCCCATCCTTCCATCCCACCAAAGCTTTCTCAAGAAATTTTTCTTAAGATTCATTTTAACTTCCCAATCTTTTTTCTATGTTGTTTAACATTTTCCTAAATTCTGCAATCTCTTCTTCTGATGCCTTCCCAGTTTGTACATCTAATAATGTCCTAATCATTCTAGCTAATACAGGATTTTGTTGTTGGACTAGAGTTGTTTCAACTCGTAATTGAGTTTTTCTATGCCAATAACCAATTAATGTAGCAGCTGGGATATAAAAAATTATGAACATTACAGCAAAAATCCATAACTCTGGAATTAATTCTTTAAAAAATATAACACGTTCAATTAATAATCTATATGCAATTAAAATAAAATTAATGAACGTTAATACAAAAATTAGATATACACTATGCCCTTGTCTGAATTCCCACCAACGACGTCTTGCCCAACCTTCCTTCATTAATTCTTCTCTGAATAAGTCTTCTAAATAAAGATTGAAAAACTGATTTATGGTAATTATTTTTAATATAGTACATAATTTAGAAAATCATTTTTTCATATGATTTTTTTATCGTTATTAAAAAGATTTTAATTAAAAATACAAAGATGAAGAAAAATGACTAAAGTTTCTATGATCACTGAGCACAAAATTGATGGTATTAATGCAAGTGGAAATAGGGCTCATTGGGAAATTAAAGCGCTTAAAAGAAAAGGATTTTTAGATATTGAATTAATTGATGACTTTGATGAAACTAAAGTTTCTAAACTCTCCAATAATCTAGTTCATGCTCAACAACATAGTGGACGATTCCTTGAAAATATTCCATATATTGTTGATGCACATGGACTCGAATATGTTTATTCAGCACATATGTCATATGGCTATCCTTTTCATTCATGGCGCAGATGGGCTTTTAAAGCAAAATCTTATCATTATAAAAAACTTGAGACAAAAATATTTCAAAATTCTAAACATATTATTTGTGCTGGAGAGAATATTTATGAAAAAGTAAAAAATATTCAAAATTCTACAATCGTAAGAAATGCTGTTTTTCCCGAAAGTTACATTCCTACCAATTGCAAATCCTTGAAAATTGCTTTAGTAGGACCTTTTCTACCTGGAAAATTAAATTATTTTGGGTTTGATATGATAAAATTTATAGTTAAAAAATTTCAAAATATTGATTTTGTGTTTATTGGACCTGCTGATAAATATTTTCGAAATGGTTTAAAATTTAAAAATACCACTTTTACTGGAAAAGTTAACAATTACATTGAAACACTTAGAACTTGTAGCGTTTTACTAGCACCTTATCCTGATTATGCATATTATCTTGGATCAAAAACAAAATTTGTTGAGGCTGCTGCTTGTCAGATGCCAATTATTACAACACCAGTAGGGAACATAGATTTTCAAAATGATTATGTATGTATTGGTAAAACTAAAGAAGATCTAGTTAATCAAATTTATTATTTAGAAGATGAAAGTGTACGTCTTGATTTAGGGAAAAAACTTAGAAATGAAATTTTTAAAAAATACAATGCAGAAATTGAAATTCAAAAAGTCATTAAACTTTATGATGAATTAACTAGCTAATTGTCAATTTATACAAAATAATTTTTAACTAATCGATCTCATCCAAATAGATAATTTTTTTCTTTTTACTCGATAATCTTGCGGCCTCTAAAATTTTAGCTTGTTTTAATAAATCCTCTTCAAAATTGAAACTACTTTTTTTAAATTTGAATATCTCTTCATAAAATGTTTTAAGCATTAAGAATGTTTGATCAACTGCATCTATTTTGATAGTTTCAGTATTATCATTTTTTGTAAAATAGATTTGTGTTTCAAAATTATTTGGAACTGCATAGGCCCGATTTAACATGATATTTCCTTTTGAACCCCAAACTTCATAATTAGATTTGAAATTTCTATCAAATCCTGATTCAGCATATGCATTTTTGTCTTTATACATCAGAAACACGCTTGCACTGATATCAATATCTACTATGGGATCCATTATCAAATTACTCATAACTCCAATTGGTTCTTCATTAAAAATAATCCTGCTTGCACAAATAGGATAACAACAGGCATCATTTAATATTCCGCCACCTAATTCCTTTTTTAATCTAATATTTTCATTATCAGGTTTTGGATATCCAAAATTCCCAATAAAATTATAAATTTTTCCTAACTCATTCTTTTCAATTAACTGTAATACTTTTTTGTGTTGTGGATGAAATCTAAATGAAAAACATTCTAAAATACGCGTATTGTATAATTTACACGCATTAATAATATTTTTTGCAGATTCATATGATGTTGTTGATGATTTTTCACATAGTATGTGCAATCCCGCTTCTGCAGCTTTAATTGCCCATTTTTCATGTAATCCATCTGGTAATGAAATGTATACACAATCAATATCTGAAGCAATTACATCTTCATAATTTCCATATGTTTTACAACCAATTTCTTTTGAATATTGTTTTGCTTTTGAGTTTGTTCTACTTCCAACAGCATTTATGGAAATAAAATCTGAAAAGTGTACTGCAGGAATGATTTTATTTTTTGCAACTCTTGAACAACCAATCAAACCAATTTTTAAAGTCATTTTATAGTTTTTTTGATTTAAAATAAGGAGATAAAGGATCTCCATGATCACCTTTACCCATTCCCATATTTACATGAATTATGGGATTTTGACAATTCTCCCATTTTTTTGTCAACATTGCAACTGCTATACAATCAGTTATTGCTATGAAAACATGTTTTGTACCTTTTGGTGTATGTGTGCATTGACCTTTACTCAAAAAAATAAATTCTTCTTCTGATTCATCTTCTTTTGTGACAAGAACTCCTTCCCCTTCAGTAATTAGAAAATATTCGTCAAATTCTGGATGAAAATGATTTCCACGGATTTTTCCTGCTTTAATATAATTAAAATTAAATTCTACAATTGGATCTTTAGGAATAAATGTAAAAATCCCACCTCTCCCATCTCTTACTGTATTGAGATTTGCTGTAGGTAGTAATCTTTCAATTTTCATATAGCCATTTTTCTATTAAACAATTTATCTTTTTAGTTCATTATACTATATTTCTGGTTAATGATTTTGTAATATTATTAGTTAATTATAATAATTATATGTAATTTCTAAACCCCTCTTTAATGAAACTTGAGGTTTCCAATTAAATTCTGACTTCATCTTAGTAATATTGGCATAGATATCTGATATTTCATTTTTCCTAATTTTTTCTTTAGAAGAAATCAATTCTAAATTTTTACCATGTATTTTCAAACAAGTTTTAACTATTTCTTTAACCGAAGTGCTGTTACCACTACCAATATTATATGTCTGGAATCCTTTTCTCTTTGAATTTATAATTTTTATCAAACCATTGATTACATCACTAATAAAAATAAAATCTCGTTTAGGAGAAGTATTTCCTAATTTTATTTTTGAATTATTAATCATTTGATTCATAATATTAAAAACAAGATTTGATTTTGGGCTTTTTGGCCCATATACAGAAAAAATTCTTGCAATTCTAATATCTAAATCATAAGTTTGTGAATATGTTTCACACAATATTTCACTCATTTTTTTACTGGCAGCATAATGAGTTAAAGGATAACAAGGATCTTTTTCTGAAAGTGGAAGTTTTTGTGGAGTTCCATATACATGACTAGAACTAAGAAAAATGAAACTAGAATCATTTTTTCTTGCAACTTCCAACATTTTCTGTGTTGATTTAACATTTAATTCAAAACATTTTGTTGGGTTTAGATTGCAATAATTTACATCACTATAAGCTGCCATGTGAACAATTTTAGAAAAAGGAATACGTGATATAAAATCCGATTTTGTAATATCCATAGTTCTTAATTTGAAATTTTTTGTAGATTTTTTTTTATTTTTTGATATGCCTAAAATTTTATAGTTTTTAGATAGTTCAGGAACAAGATGATTGCCAATAAATCCAGTAATTCCTGTTACGAGTATTTCATCCAAAATTATAATTTATCTTATTTAATGCAATATTTCAATTTCTCTTTTTATTGATTTATTATATAGTTTTAAAAAGTAACTATGAAGTGGTAATGTGTGACTAGAGCTTTAATTACTGGAATTACCGGTCAGGATGGTGCATATCTAGCACATTTCTTATTGAAAAAAGGATATACTGTTTTTGGCACTTTTAGAAGACAATCTTCTAGTAATTTCTGGAGATTGTATTATCTTAAAATCGCTAATAAAATCAAATTAATTCCAGCTGATGTATTAGATTCAACTTCAATTTATCATGCTTTCGAAGAATCAAACCCAACAGAAATCTATCATTTAGCTGCACAAAGTTTTGTTGGCGCTTCATTTGATCAACCTCTATACACTAGCGATGTTACCGGTTTTGGTACAGTAAGGGTATTGGATGAAATTCTAAAATTCAATAAAAAAATTAAATTTTATCAGGCATCCTCTAGTGAAATGTTCGGTTCTGAGAAATCATCAATAAAAAACGAATCTACACCATTTATGCCTTCAAGTCCATATGCAATTTCAAAATTATATGCTTACTGGCAAACAAAACTATATCGTGAAGCATATGATCTATATGCAGTTAATGGAATTTTATTTAATCATGAATCACCTTTACGCGGATTAGAATTTGTTACGAGAAAAATTTCAAACGAAGTAGCCAAAATTTCTCTTGGAATTTCAACAAAGCTGGAATTGGGAAATATTTCAGCCAAAAGAGATTGGGGATATGCACCTGAATATGTTGAGGGAATTTGGAAGTCTTTACAAGTAAAAAATCCAGACGACTATGTGATGGCCACAAATGAATCCCATTCTGTTAAGGAATTTGCTGAAAAAGCCTGCGAAATAGCCAACATTTCTAAAAAACATATTTCTACAAGTAAAAAAAATCTTAGACCATTTGATGTTAACAACCTCCAAGGTGATTATTCTAAAGCTAAGCGAAAATTAGGCTGGAAACCTAAAACCAAATTTAATGATCTTGTAAAGATTATGGTTCAAGAAGACATTCACAGATGGGAACAAAGATTGAAAGGCGAATATCTTCCTTGGGATGCAGGAACCGCTTGATTATATCAGTTTATTGTGATAATTCCTCTTGATTAATCTTAGAATTAAAATTCTCAAAGTTTATTTCAAATAATTTTAGATGTTGATTGAAATTAAAATCTTTAGAATCAAACACTTTATCTAAATACTTGAATTTTTCTTCATTATAATACACGTCTTGTAAAAATTTTGGGAGTTTTGAATTTTCATCCACAATTAAGTGTGTTAATTCACTATCGTTTTTTAGAATATACTCTTCTAAATCATTTTCATTATTTGTAGAAATAATTTTTATTTTGTGCTTATCATCATTAAAGTCAAAAGGCCATTTGGTTGGTAATTCGCCAACTCTTATGTATTGTGTCTGAGAAGGATGAAAATTAACTCCTGAGACTTTTTCAGAAATAATTTTTGAAATCTCATAATTTTCTCTTTCAATCTCTCTGTCAGTCTTTAAAAATTCATAAAACCCTATTGAACTAATAAAAATTCCAATTATGATTACTACTAATGCTGTATTTTTATTTGCAATCTTGGAAATAAAAGTTTTAACAGAATAAAGTGATACTAACGAAAAAATAGGAAACAAAAAGTAGAGATATCTAGTATCTTGTGCCTGAACGATATAAGCATACATAATTGGTATGCTGCAAACTATTGAAAAAATCATGATAAAGTTTGTTTCTTTTGTTCTATTTCTGAAATACTGAATTACTCCAAATGGGAAAAATAATAAAAAGTTTGGAATCATTATCCAACCTAAATATTTTATAAAAAGACCAATTCCATCAATAATTTCTGAATTTTTATCACTATTTGAAATTGCGATAATCTGATCTGTTCCTATGATGGCTCTTTGAAATATTCCATCATATCCTACAACTTCAATTCTGTAGTTTATTACAGGAATTAATATCATCATAAAAATCAACAAGCATGGAAGATATGTCCTTAAAATTTCCTTTGAAATTTTATTTTTAATAAAAAATAAAATAGTTAATGTAAAAAATAGAAAAAGTCCTTCAGATCTAACAATTGTACAAAATGATGCCAAAATAAATGAAATAAACATTAGCTTTCTTTCATATTTTAAGAAAATTACTAACGATGAAATTCCTAATAATATGAATAATGGTTCTGTAATACCCAAAAACGAGTTAAGTATAATCCTAGGATCAAATGAAATAATCGCTGCACCAACTAGAGCGATTTTTTTGTTAAAATAATTTTTACATAAATAATAAACTGGAATTGTAATCATAGATGATAGAATAACTGAAATTATTCTTTGTAATTGCATATACTGCAACGAATTTTCTAAATCAAATATTGAAAACCAAAAAGAAACAAATATTGGCCATCCATTGTTTATTGGAGTCCATTCAGTTGGTAAATGTCCGTAAAAATTAATGGCAGTAGCATATGTAAAATTATCCATTCCATCAATAATCAACGGTAAATCATAAGGAAAATAAAATAATTTAATTCCTAATCCTGCTAGAAAAATGGTTAAAAATGAAATTTTTATATCATTCTTAATTAATTTTAAACTCATCATGTTGATATTTTTGGATTAAGATATTCTAAAAACATATCCTATCCCTTTTGTTATTATTAGATTTTATATCCAATTTTACCTTAACAGTGAATTAATATGCATGCTAATTTGGAATCTTGATGTAGAGTAATTGAATAAAAATTATGAAGAAAAATTGTTAAAATTCCTTAAGCTTTTCTGGCTTAGGCCTGAAAATGGCCTTTTGCTAGCATTCAAAAGCGGCATTATGGAAGATATAAAATTTGAATCTCCTTCTTTAGATCTTAGTTGTGGTGATGGTATGTACATGTTTACTCATTTAGGAGGTACTTTTTCAGATAATTTTGATTATTTCAAATCTACACAAGCTGAAAAATTTTCACATGATTCGTTTGTTGATATTTATGATGCCTTTGATCCAAATTATTCTCCAGAAATTATTTCTCCTCCAAAAAGTCAAATTGATTATGGGACTGATTGGAAACAAACTTTACTAAACAAAGCTGCAACATTAAATATTTATAAAAATTTGATACTGCATGACAACAACAAGAAACTACCGTTTGAAGATAACTTCTTTAAAACAATTTATAGTAATTCGATATATTGGGTTGAAACTATAGATTTTTTAATTGCGGATTTGTATCGTATACTTCGCCCTGATGGAACACTAGTATTACAAATTATGACTCCATATCATCATGAAACCTTAGATAAACTAGATAATTTATTTTCCAAAGAAGCCATTGACATTCTTGATAGGCAACGACGAGATTCATACAAAGGACTGAAAACTTATGATGAATGGATTAAATTATTTAAAAAAGCAGGGTTTAAAATTAAAGAAACTAGAAATGTCTATCCTAATGAGTTCATTTTAGATTTATGGAATATTGGATTAAGACCAATAGCTCATCTTTTAATACAAATGAATGATGCATTATCCCCAGAAAAACGGTTACAAATCAAAAAACCTTGGGTTGATATATTTTTTAAATTGTTTAAACCACTACTTTTTAGCCAAGAATCCTTTAAATTTGAAAAAAGTCCCTATCTTTTATTTATTTTAGAAAAATAATTTTCATAATTAATATTCTTGTTAAAGTAAATTAATTCATTCGATTTTTGATAAATGCGCGTTTGCTAATGTTTCAAATATTTCTTTATTATTATCAAAAAATTCTTTTACATCGTTTTCTTGATATTCAACATCAGAAAGAATATTTCCTGAATAAAATTGATTATTTCTTTTATTTTCATAATCCCACCAATTAAAATCAAAAGTTCTCTCTTTCATTAACTTAAGATATTTGTTAATATACACTGAATTAATTGGTGTCCTTAATGCGGTTTTTATCAATTCAGGTAAATCTCTAAGATTTTCAATTTTGTAAACTGATGGTAACATATCGTGTGCCATATCGCCAAAAATTATTGAAGGTTTGTTTTGATATGCTGCATCAATGGTTGCAGTTCCCCTGATAGTAATCACCAATTTACTATTTTTAACTAACTCATTTGAAGAATAAGAAGGATGAATTACAACAACATTCGGAATTTCAATTAATTCCTTATATTGACTTGTTTCTCTCCATCCTCTAAAGACAGCATGAATATGTTCCTTAACATATAACATATGATCAACTGGAAGAGATTTTGCTATGTGTCTGATAATTTCAATTTGATTAGTAAAAAAAGGAGCATAATGAAGAATAGTTAATTCAGCATCAATATTGAGAGGATAATACACAAATGGAATATCTAAATCAACTACTTTTTTAAGATTTTTCTCCAAGTATCTTGATCTCCATTCACGCTTTATGTAAAATGAAATGGTATCTTGAATAACTTTTAATTTATTTCTCCCATAATAAGTAAAATTTGATTGTGTATTTTTGGAATCAGAAAATAGTACATAATCTGTCAAAGCTTTGAGTTTGTTTGATGTTGAAACATTTCTTTCATTTGTCCATTTTTTTGTTAACGCATTATAACTAGATTCATTCATTATTTCATCTAGTCCATTTTTCTCTGATTCATTCAATTCTATCATGTCTAAATTTCGAGGTAAATCAAAAGTACTACCGCTTTCAGCAATAATGCTTTTATCTTTATATCTTGATATGAAAATACATAAGACCTTGATACCTTTGGCTTTACATAAATCCATTAATAATTTTTGATGATGAAATGGTGGATCGTATGTCAAAAAATAATCTGGTTTAACTTCATCCAAAATTTGTTCAAATAATTTACACTCTTGTTCTAAAAATTTCAAAATTTCATTGGTCGTAAATTTATAAAAATTATTGAATCTATAAAAATGCCTTTCGTTTAATGCCAGTTTCCATAAATCAATATGATATTTTTTTTCAAAACTTGATAAATATTCTAGATCTGGATTTACTGTTGTTTTTTTAATATGATCGTGAAAATACCATGTTTTTCTAAAATCAACTATTTTTTGATTAAGAAACATTTGTTTCGGCTTATTGGGAGTATCAATAATGGCAGTAAATTCTGCATCAAGTTTTTGCTTTAAATAATAAGATAATCCAAAATGTAACATAAATACATTGATCCAAAATAATAATTTCATTTTCATCTTTGTTGAGAATATTCATATTAAAAAATTAACCACAAAATAATACTTGATATGAGGTTTCTATGCATTTTAGATTGCCACTCCTTAAATAACCAATCAAAAGAAACTATCATAATTTGAAAGTAATAATTGGAATTCCTGCATTTAATGAAGAAAGAAATATAGGATCAATTATTGCAAAATTAAAGCAAAAATATGCCCAAATTATTGTGTGTGATGATGGTTCATCAGATATGACATCTGTAATTGCATCATTAATGGGCGTTCATGTTGTAAAACATGACAAAAACATGGGATATGGCTCTGCAATAAAAACTATTTTTAATGAATCAAAAAAAATTGAAGGTGATGTTTTGGTAACTTTTGATGCAGATGGACAACATCAAATATCTGAAATTGACTCAATGTTAAAACCAATCTATGATAATAAAGCAGACATTGTAATAGGTTCAAGATTTCTTGGAACAACAAAAGGTTTACCAACATACAGAAAAATTGGCATTAAAACAATCACTGGACTTACTAACGTGATGACGGGTTCTAAGATAACTGATTCACAAAGTGGTTTCAGAGCATATAAAAAAAATGTGATTGATCAAATTTTTCCCACTGAATCAGGCATGGGAATTTCTACAGAAATTCTCATTAAAGCTTCAAAAAAGAATATGAGGATAACTGAAATTCCTATTACTATTTCTTATGAAAATAATACTCATTCTCAAGAACCAATATCTCATGGAACTTCAGTTGTTATGAGTACAGTAAAACATGTAGCCATTGAACGACCTCTTTTGTATTATGGAGTGACAGGATTATGTTTTCTTATTTTGGGATTAATTTTTGGAGCTTGGACTATGCAAATCTATTCTGAAGAACGAGTAGTGATGACAAATATTGCTCTTATTGGTATTGGAGGGGTGATCTTAGGCACAATTTTATTAATTACAGCTACAATTCTTTATTCCATAGTAAATGTTGTTAGGGAAAACAGACAAAATTAATACTGAAAATCTTTTTCAAATTCTTATAAATAAATATTCAATATTTTTTAATTTTTAAGATTTTTTATTTCATAAATAAAATTTTCTAAGGCATATTCAATTTCTTCAGGTTTGTTCATCAAAATTTTTTTAGCTTTTGAAATATCTAGAGATGAGTCTTTTGGTCTTGTAGCTTTCCAATTCATGTCTTGAATTTTTATTGGTTTTAGTAATGATTTATCAAGATCAAGCTTTTCTGCAATCATTATGGCAAATTCATATCTAGAAATTCTTGTAGCTCCAGCTAAATGAATGATACCAATAATCTGTTTTAGTGTTACTTCTATGATCATTTTTGAAAGATTTGGTACATATGTTGGTGATGTGAATTGATCAATTAACACAGATGTTTCTTTTCCCCCTTCAAGATTCTCCTTAATCCATAAAGGAAAACTTTTTTTTGTTGAATGTAATCCAAATGGTGTACTAGTTCTAATTATAGCATATTTTGATGTTGAATCCCTTATAGCAATTTCGCCATCCAATTTTGATTTTCCATAAATATTTAGTGGATTAGTTATATCGTCTTCTTTTCTATATCCTTCTGTCCCATCAAAAACATAATCTGTTGAAACATAAATAAAAAATGCACCTAGTTTTGTTGACTCTCTAGCCAGAATTCTAGTTGAATCCGTGTTGATTAAAACTGCTTGTTCTCTTTGAATTTCACATTTTTCTAAATCTGTGATAGCTGCAAGATGAATTATTATATTTGGATTTATGCTGTGTAAAACACTGATTATTTTGTCTGTTTTTGAAAGATCTAGATTTACAGGAATGCCAAATTCTGGTTTTATTCTATTATAACAAGCATAGACTTCATAATTTTTCCTAACAAGATCCCTTACTACTTGTCTTCCAACAAGCCCAGTTGATCCAGTCACTAAAATTTTAGTCATTTACAGGTAAGAGTCCATGGTTGTGAATGTAAAGAATTATCATCAACTAATGGCTCCCACCATTCCTGATTTTGTTCATACCATTCAACTGTTTCATTAAGAGCCTGCTCAAATTCATGTTTTGGTTTCCATCCAATTTCATTTTGAATTTTTGCGGCATCTATCGAATATCTTCTATCATGACCTGGTCTATCTTTAACATGTTCAATCAAATCATCCGATTTTCCAAGAAATTTTAGAATTTTTTCTACGATTATTTTGTTTGAAATTTCATTCCATGCAGTAATATTATATTCCTGACCATGAACACCTCTTAAAATTAGATCGTCAATTGCTTGTACATGATCATATACATAGATCCAACTTCTAATTTGGTTTCCGTCTCCATACAATGGAACCTTCAGATTCTTTTTAGCTCTAATAATTGTTTTAGGAATCAATTTTTCTGGGAATTGGAAAGGACCAAAATTATTGGTACATCGTGTAGTAATGCATTTTATGTTATATGTTCTATGATATGCGGCAACTAAATGATCTGCAGATGCTTTTGTAGCTGAATAAGGATTACTAGGCTTAATCAAAGATTTCTCAGTAAATGAATCTAAATCTTCTGCATCCCCATAAACTTCATCAGTTGAAACATGAATGAATAATTTGTTGTATTTTTTTGTAGCTTCTAATAAAGAATATGTTCCAAGAATATTTGTTTCTATGAATGGTTTTGGATTTGCAATGCTTCTATCTACATGAGATTCAGCTGCAAAATTAACTATGACATCTACATCGTTTGCTAATTTATTTACAATTTCTTGATTTTTTATATCTTCTTTAAAAAATTGGTAATTTTGATTTTGTCCAATTTGTTTCAGATTTAGTAAATTCGAACCTATTGTAAGTGAATCTAAATTTATTATTTCATCTTTTGGGTGATTGTTAAAATGATTTCTAATAAATGCACTCCCAATAAATCCTGCTCCTCCACAAACTAAAATTTTCATATTTACGAATTAGGAATTAATTATTTAACTCTAATGTATTTTTTAGTAAATAAAATTATTTTCGGTTTCTTCTAGTAATGGTAACTTGCTGTCTTTATCTGAAATAATTGGTTTTTTTACTGACCATGGAATGTTTAATGTTGGATCATTCCAAATTATTCCACGTTCGTTTTCTGGTGAATGTTCATTGCTTACCTTATAAAACACATCTGCTTCTTTACTCATAACACAAAATCCATGAGCAAATCCTTCTGGAACATATAATGATCTGTGATTCTCGTCTGAAAGAATTTCAGCTACCCATCTTCCATATGTTGGAGATTTTTTTCTGATATCTACTGCAACATCAAAAATTTTTCCATTAAATACACTTACTAATTTTGCTTGAGGTTTTGGATTTATTTGATAATGCAAACCTCTGATTACTCCATTAATTGAATGTGAGACATTATCTTGTACAAATTTTGTTATTTCATTTGAAAAAAAATCTGATTCTTTAAAACTTTCATAGAAAAAACCTCTGCTGTCTGAATATAATTTTGGTTCAACTAGAATAACTTCTGGAATTGATAATCTTTTAAAAGTAAAACCCACAAATTTCAATAAATAAAATATGATAAATGTGTTTTATTTTAATTGTTTTTACTAATGAAATTTATTAATGATCAATTTTTTTTACTACTCTTGCTGGATTTCCTACCACGACACAATAATCTGGCACATCCTGAGTTACAACACTCCCAGCACCAACTATTGCGTTTTCTCCTATTGTTACTCCTGCAATTATTATACATCCAACACTGATTACTGCACCTTTTTTAACAATCACAGATTTGATTGTTCTGGGATAACCATGTTTTTTTAAAAAATCATTTGCTGAGGGATTTACATGAGCAAATATCATTGAATTAGAACTAATTGTTACATTATCTTCAATTTTGATTAACTCTGGATGTAATAGATCTATTAAGACATATGGAGAAATATGGCAATTTTCTCCGATCTTCACTCCTCGCATCCTTTGAAATTTAATTGACCATGAGGGTAAAGGTGATGAATAAGCCAAAGAATGAAAAATCCAACTCTTTAGAAATTTTATTCGAATTTTTATCCTTCCCCCAAATCCTACATATCCGTAATAATCCATTAATTCTTGTTCATTATCTCTAAAATTCTTGGAATTAATCATGATGTCTATAGTTATTTTAGCATAAAACGTTTAACTTTTCCGTAGTCTGTTTTAGGAATTCTCTCAACAAAATCAATTTTTGATGGGATTTTATATTTTTCAAGATTTTTTATGCAGTGACTCAAAATTTGAGACTTGCTCAAATCGGAATCTTTTGCCTTAACTACATTAATCTTAATTGTTTGACCAAAAATTTCATGCATTATACCAAATGCCGCAACGTCATCTACCCCTAAAATTTCTTTTACGCTTTCTTCAATTTCTAGTGGTGAAACTTTCTCCCCCCCAATGTTAATTATATCATCATTACGTCCTTTTAGAAAAAGATATTTCTCTTCATCAAAATACCCAATGTCTCCTGTTCGTAACCATCCATCAATCAAATTTTTATCAGCTTCATAATTTCTCCAATAGTTTTTAATCACATTATCGCCTTTAATCCAAATTTCACCCAAGTTTGATTCATTTTTTTCATCATTAACAATCTTTATCTCTACTTTAGGTGCAGCTTTTCCTACAGACTCATCCCTATCATTTTTTTCATCAAATATCATAAAAGAAGAACGTGATGCTTCAGTTAATCCATAATATGTTGCTAAATTTCCATTTACTAAAATATGTTTAAAATTTTGTACAGTGTTTTTAGGAATTGATGTACTATTGGTAATTATTAATCGAATATTTGAAAAATAACTCTCCAATAGATTTCTATCAAATTTTAATATTTTTGTTAAAGTTGCTGGAATGGCTGCAAATGTTGTTACTTTAAATTTTTTTAATGTCTCAAACATAAATTCTAAATTACTTGCATTTTTTAATAAAACAAGTGTTGATCCTGTATATAATGAAGTATGAACACATCCTAATCCAAAAGAATGATGAAGTGGTAAGGGCAAAAGATCAATATCTGAATCCGAATATCCTAAAACCTTTACAATATTTTTGGTAGTAAAATCTATCATTTTATGAGATACTGCAACACCTTTTGGATCTGATGTTGTTCCAGAAGTGTAAATCAGATATGCCAAGTCATTATTTTTTTTGATATCTGAAATTTTTTCTTGGTTTGATAGAACTTCCTCTATTCCATAAATTGGAATTTTTATTGATTGATTTTCTAAAAAACTCTTTTTATTTAATTTGGAACAAATAATGGCTCCTGAATTGGATGCTTCTAATTGAGTAGATAGATTACTCTCAAAAATTTCAGGTGGAATTAGATGAACTAACTTTCCTGCATTAATTATTCCTAAATATGAAATAACAAATGAAATTGAATTATCTGAAATAAGACTAATAACGTCTTTTTCATTTAAAAATGAAATGGATGTTGAAAATTTTTGAACTTCTTCATAAAGTTTCTGAAAAGTTATACTTGCATCCTCATCAATTATAGCAATTTTTGTAGGGTATTTTTCTACATTTTTTTTGAGAAAATTAATAATATTCATGTTAAATGTGATTGTATTGACTTTAGAAGATCATTTGCAGATTTTATTTCAATTGATTCATCTAAAGAAAATGTAATGTTAAATTTTGCTTCTGCAAAAGTTATTAGGTTTAATTGAGCAAATGAATCCCAATTTTCATATTCATTTTGCTTTTTCCCCCAGGCAAAATCATCTTCAACTAAATTTGGAAATATTTCAAAAAAAATTTCTTTAATCATTTTCTTTAATTTATCATTACTCATAACATTTGCGAACATCAATAGATAATAAATAAACCTTCTCGATATTTTCTATATGCTTGAAAATATTGGAATTGGTATAGATATAATAGAAATTGAACGATTTAAAGAAAAACCATATCAAGACAATGAAATTTTTTATAAAAAAATTTTCCATTTATCTGAAATTGACTATTGTTTAAATAATAAAAATTCATCCCAATCATTTGCTGTAAAATTTGCTATCAAGGAATCTGTGATAAAATCAATAAACAAAAAAATAGATTTTCTAGATATTATCACTGATCATTTAGATTCTAAACCTATAGTTTCTTTATCAAAAGATCCTTCTTACAATTTTCTTGTTTCTGTAAGCCATGAAAAACAAAATGCCATAGCAGTTGTTATATCCAAAAAAAATTCTTTGAATTGTTAGATTATCATTCTTGTGATTTTTGATATTCTATTGAGGAAACTATTGAAAAAATGATTAGTTTTAGTATCTACTATCCAATTAGGAACATCTACTTTGTTTTTTAGATGTTGAATTATTTCTTTATCTGAAATGATTTTTATTTTTTGATTTTGGGAATACTTTTGGTTAATAATTTTAAAATTTTGAAGAATTTCAACATCTGCTGAAATTTTCATTTTCACTAATCCTTTCTTTAAATAGAAAAAAAATACAGCTATGTCTACTAAAAATAATCCAGGAATCATTTTGAGCAATGTTTTACGATCATATAGTGTAAGTAGACAATACTTTCTATTTCTCTCCATTAACTTGAATTTTAATGGACTCCATTTGAAACTAGTTCCTTCAATGGGATGATACACAATTGATTTTGGAACATAGAAAGAATTTATTTTGATTAATGCAGCGCGCCAGCATAATTCTAAATCATCATGAAATGCAAATAAAAAAGGATCAAACAATCCAATTTTTTTCAGAACCTTTTTTGAAGTAAAAAGACATGTTCCAGACACATAATCAATTTTTTCTATATTTTCAAATTGTTTTTTATCCATATTGCCCTTAGAGCGAGAAAATCCAAAACCAAAAATTTGTATCATATTTCCAGTACTTAACAACATAGAATGATCCGTTATAGCTAAAAATTTTGGCTGATAAATTCCCTCACCATTAGTTTGATAAGCATTTAACAATTCTTCTAACCATTGGGAATCTACAATAGTATCTGGATTTAAAACCATCATGAATTCTCCATTTGCTTTTCTTAACCCTACATTATTGCCTTCACAATATCCTAAATTTTCAGAATTTTCTATTAATTTTATAGTGGGAAATTTTTCTTTACAAATAATATGACTATTGTCTTTTGAAACATTATCAACTAATATTATTTCAAAATTAGTATAAGTGGATTTTTGAATAGAATTTATACAATCCACAAGTAAATTTCCTGCATTATAATTGAGAATAATTATACTAACTAATGGATTGTGACTTTCAGTATGCTTATCTTTATTAATTTCAATCATTTAGTTTTCTTAATTTTTCAAAAATTCTCTGATTATTATCTATTAAGTAAAGTCAGGCATCCAACTATGAGGAATTTCTCTCATATGTTGACTTTTTACTTGCTTTATGTTTTGAATTTTAACTAAACTTTCAATATCCTCTTTGGACAAATCCGAAATTTTCTGAATATCTTTTATAGACAACTTATTTTCTCGTGCATATAAAATTAAATCAACTATCTGATATGGAACACTGTAAAAAAACTCTTCATCAGTGGTTGAAAAACTCCAAACATCTGGTGATGCTTCCTTAGACAATATTTGATTGGGAACTTTTAAAAACTCTCCTAATTGATAAATTTGAGATTTATAGAGATTTACTAAAGGTTCAATATCGGAACCCCCATCACCATATTTTACAAAATAGCCTTGTTGATATTCAGATTTATTTGTGGTTCCTACTACAGAGAAATTATTTTTTTCTGCATGAAAATATAACATTGTCATTCGTACTCTATGCTTAATTGACGTAGCAGCAGTTAGTGTAAGAAAATCTGAAGAAGATATTTTTAATTTATGACGTTCATTGTTTTCATCAAGTATTTCCAAGAACGGAATTCCAACAATATTTTTTGATTTAGGAGGAACAATTACTCTATATTTACATTCAATATTAAATTTTGGAAATTTCTCCTTTACAATTTGCTCTTTGATATCATAAACTCCAAAAGATTCTAAAATTTGAGTAATGTCTATTATTTTTGTTTCAACATTAAATTTTTTAGCAACTTCTTTTGCAAGTAATTGACTAGAAGAACTTGATTCTTTTTCTGGCATGATTAAACCTAAAATTTGTTCATAACCTAAAGATTTAGCACAAAGTGCCATAGTGACAGCAGAATCAACTCCTCCACTTAGACCTACAATTGCACCTTTTTTCTGAAATTTATTAGAAATTTCATCTTTGATAAATTCACAAATTTTATCTGTTGTTTTTTCTAAATCTTTGATTTTAAGAAATTCCTCATTTAACTCCATTTGATTATTATTCAATAATGATTAATTAAATATGTGACGAAAAAATTCTTTTACTATCAAAGAGGAAATATTTCATGACTAAAGATGATACAATTACCCAAAAAGTTGAGAATATGTACAAAAAATATCCCTATCCATCTCCCTCAACTGATGCTGCTCAAACAAATGAATTATTGAATCTCTTACGAATATTTGAAATGGAAAGTAAAATAAAGTTAGAAGAAAAAAATATTTTAGATGCTGGTTCTGGCAGTGGACATCGAATTACAAATGTTGCACAATTTTTTAAGAAATGCAATTTTCTTGGAATAGACATTTCTGAAAAATCATTAGAAATAGCAAATGAATTAAAAAATAAAAAAAACACAAAAAATATTCAATTTCAAAAACACAATATCATGACTGGTGTTGAGAATCTTGGAAAATTTGATATTGTTTTGTGCATGGGAGTATTACACCATCTTTCAAACCCAAGTAAGGGGTTGCAAATGTTAACTAAAACATTGAAAGACGATGGTATAATTTTTCTTTATTTGTATGGAAAATTAGGTGGTCATAAAAGAATGCTGAACAAAGAGATGATTTCTATTTTATTAGGTAAAGAAAAATCCAATTATGATTTAGGAATTGAATTAGTTAGAGATCTTGAATTAAATAAATTTGATTATGGTTGGAATCTAAATTTTAAAAATAAAAAAGAAGAAGATACTTTGATCGTTGATTCACTTTTGCATACAAATGAATTTCTTTATGACTTCAATGATATAGACAAATTATTTAAAAAAACCAATCTTTATGGATACTCTATTTTTGGAATCACCGAAAGTACTCAGGGTTTACTTTTTGATTCTAGTATAAAAACTGAAAAAAAATTATCTATTCCGCAAACTAACGTATCGCAAAAATTAAAATCTAATCTTTCATTATCCTTTTATGAATCATTAAACTTGAAAGAAAAATTCCGAATTATAGATTTGCTTTATGAGCCTAATGGATATACTCTTGTTGGTTTTACAAAGTATGCATATGATAAATTATCTAATGATAGAATTAAAAGAAATTTTATCGTAATTAACTAAATGTTGTGGATATTTTCTATTAGAATATGGCTATTTTTTAAATAGCTCAAATTTATTTTGCCTAACAAATTATAAGCTATAGTTAAATAATTATGAAAAATCATAACGATAATTATCTTGACAAAATTCATCTTTCTTAATAATATTTCAGATTTACGTGTTATTCCGCAAGATTTATTAAAAATTAATGATGCAAAAATTTTTTCATTTAATATAGATGTTCATCAAAAACTCCAATCTCAAAAAATTGATCATCAAATAGCCGATGATTTTCTTAGCTTGAATGAACGATTAAAAATATTTGATCAAATCGCAGAATTTTTGTCATGGCATTCAAAAATTTCTATTGATAATTGTAGTTTAGAAGGAGTAAATCTATTAAAAATTTTTGATTCACATGAATTTCTATCATATCTTATGCCAAATTTAATTGATCTTCTTATAATTAAAAAAATAATTGAAAAAGAAAAACCTACCAAAATTGTTGCGACAAGTCAATTATCAAAATTAATTGAAACAATCACCAAGGGAAAAAATATTGAAACCGAATTTTTTGAAAACAAAATCAAAAAAGATCTTCTTTGGGACAAAATCACTGCTAAATATAATGTAGGTAAAATTCCTCTAACATTTACTTTATCACGAAAAAAATATCTTAAAATAAAAAATTTGTTAGAAACATTTAGTGCTTTTTTCTTCAGTTTTTGGTTTGATCTTAAAAATTCTAAAAAAAAGAGTATTGTTTTTTTAGAATTTAATCCACAATTATTTTCAAAACTCTTTCAAGAAATGAAAAATTATGATGGAAATGTAATTCTAATTAATCAAAGAAGATCAGCAATTTGGAGCAAAAAATCTGTTGATGTAATAAGAAAATCAAAATGTAAAATTTTAAAGTTAGACGATGTCTTGAATAAAGATGAAAAAGCAAAAATTCCTTTTTTAGTTGATTTCTATTCAAAAAAAATTGATGAACTATGGAAAAATTCTAACATTTTTAATGATATCTTTCAAATTGAAGGATGTAGTTTTTGGAATATAATTAAAGAAGTTTTCATGAAAACCTATTCGGAAAGACTTTCTTTTTATATATCACTTGTTCTTAGTGCAAAAAAAGTTTTTGAGAAAATTGATTTAAGGTGCATTGTTTCCCTAAATGAGATGGGCGAAACAGAAAAAACCTTCCTTGAAGTTAATAATAAAAAAATTCCTTCCATTTTACTTGAACATGGATTTATTGAAAGAATTGATAAAACAAAGCGATTTGATATTTTATCTGAATATATTTCATTTAAAGATAAAATTGCGGTATGGGGCGAAATGAAGAAAAAGTGGTTGATAAATGAATATCATATTGATCCATCAAGAATCATAGTCACTGGAAGTCCAAGACATGATGACTACTTTTGTTCAAAGTTAGAAACTAAAGATAAATATGAAAAAACTTTGCTTTTAGCTCCTAATCCAATTAATGAAACTAATGGACAATCTAATACAAATCTCAAAATACAATTCAATGAATCTATCAAAGAAATATTGTCAATAATTAAAAAATTTGAAAATGTAAAAATCATTGTAAAACTACATCCTATACAATTAACGCATAATGAAGAAATTAAATCATTAATAACAAAATTAGATAGTTCCATCCCTGTTTATTTGTGGACATCAGTAATTGATACAATTAATAGTGCAGATGTAGTAATGGTTCTATCTCCTGAAATTCATGCTACTCCAACAATGCTTCTTGAATCAATGATTTTAGATAAACCTACAATGAATGTTTATTTTAATGAAGAAATCCCTCAATATGAACATGTACGAAATAATGCAGTTCTAACAGTTTCAAATAATGATGATTTGGAAAACAAACTAAAAAAAATATTATTTGATGAAGAATTCCAAGATGAATTAAAAGTTAATGCAAATCATTTTGTAAGAAAATTCCTTGATAATCGTGGAAATGCTTCAGAAAAATTTGCGTCAATTTTAAAATCATATTGATATTATTAAAATAAGTAAGGTTTTTTAGAAAAGTCATTATCAATAAAATATGTTTGAAGATAAAAAGATCTTAATAACTGGAGGAACAGGTTCATTAGGTCAAGCATTAACTAAACGTCTTTTAGATGATGATGTAAAAACAATTAGAATTTTGAGTAGAAATGAAGAAAAACAAGTACAGATGGAAAATAGTTTTAATGATAATAGACTGAGATTTTTTTTAGGTGATATAGTTGATTATGAGCGTTTGAAAAGAGCATTTGAAGATATAGATATCGTTTTTCATACTGCTGCACTAAAACATGTTCCCAAGATTGAATACAATCCATTTGAAGCAATCAAAACTAATGTAATAGGTTCTCAAAATGTGATTAATGCATGTCTATATACAAATGTTGAAAAAGCAATTGCAATAGGTACTGACAAAGCAGTTTCACCATTAAACACTTATGGTGCAACTAAATTATTAATGGAAAAATTATTTGTAACAGCAAATAATTATATTAACCCAGAAAAACATTTCACAAAATTCATTTCAGTTCGGTATGGAAACGTTTTTGGCAGTAGCGGTTCTGTAATACCTAAATTTATTGAACAAATAAAGAAAAATCAAAAAATTACAATAACTGATCCTAAAATGACTAGGTTTAGCATTACTATGAATGAAGCTTTGGATTTTATTCTTAATGCTACAATTTCTGGTGAAGGTTCAGAAATATTTGTACCTAAAATGAAGGCATACGAGATTATGGATTTAGTAGAAGTACTTCAAAATCTATTAGGTGATACTGGACAAGAAATCGTTGGAATTAGACCTGGTGAAAAATTACATGAGATTTTAATAAGTGAGGATGAAATTCGACAAACTTGGGAATATAATAATATGTATTTAATATCCAATCCACTGTATTCTCTGTTTCATGGAAAATCAACTGATGAAATTCATAAAGGTATAACAAAACTTGAAAATCTCAAGAACTATTCATCAGATATTTCTGATAGAATTTCAAAATCTGAACTACAAGAAATGTTAACCAAATCCGGATTGATATAATGTGTATTTCTAATATTTATTTAATAAATAATTATTACTTAATTTCCAATTCAAATGTGTATTGAATTAATTTAAAACCATTATTTTTAAAAAATCTAATTGACTTTTTATTCATAGGATTAATATTTGCCAAATATCTTTTTCGAGGGTTTTTTTCCATCAATGTTTTTAACACATTAAATCCAATACCTTTTTTTTGCATATTTTTTTTAATAAATATTCCAATTTCATTTTCTTTAGTTAGGTAAATTGAGCCTATTTCTTTAGATGATTTTAAAATAATGTACCATTTATCATATGGTTTTGAAAGTACAAATTTCTCATGTTGGGAATAGTTAGGCATTTTTTTATGTGAAATATTATACTTAGGATCTCTTTCTTTCAATAACTCATAAAGAAAAAGGCAATCTGATTTTTTTACTGTACGCAATTTAATTGAATTATTAAGATGGTTCTCCAAATTATCATTTACTTAAAATTTTAAAAAGTTAAATCTTTCTCTTAATGATGGTGTTTATTGAAAACAACTATTGCTGCAGAAATTGGATCTAATTGGGAAGGGAGCATTAGTATAGCTAAAAAAATTATTTTAGAATGTAAAAAAGCTGGTGCAGATGCTGTCAAATTTCAAATGTGGAGAGCAAAAGATCTTTATTCTGAAGATCATCCAAATTGGAATGTAATTAAAAAATCAGAATTAACGTTCAAAAAAGCAGATAAAATTAAAAAAATTTCTGATGATATTGGAATCGAGTTTATGTGTAGTGTTTTTTATCCAGAAGGAGTAGAATTTTTAGAATCATTAAATGTTAAACGATATAAGGTAGCATCAAGAACTTGCCTCTTTAAAGATCCATATTCTTTAGAGACCTTAAAATCTAAAGCCATTACTAAAAAACCTATTATCATAAGCATGGGTATGGGTGGAAATAAAAAAAAAATTGACAAAATATTTTCTAAAAACAAGACTCTTTTTTGCTATTGTATCTCAGAATATCCATTAGAATTTAATAAAATAAATTGGAATCAAGCTACAAAATTTGACGGATTTTCTGATCATACTGAGGGAATAACTGCACCAATCTTATTTACAATTTTAAAAAAACAACAAAATACAAAACAAATTCTTATTGAAAAACATACAAAACTTTCAAATTCTAAAGGTCCTGATGCTTCGACATCAATTGATACAAAACAACTCTCCGAATTAGTTTCTCATATTAGAATTCTAGAAAAAGCAAAATTCTAATATGATTTATTTACTGTATTGATTATTTTTTCAACATCTTTACCAGTTAAATTAGGATGGGTGGGCAAAGAAACAATTTCATTGCTAATTTTTTCAGTAACGGGTAGTTTAATTTTAGATTTGTAAAAGCTAAAAGTATGAATTGGTTTGTAATGGATCCCTGTTTCAATTCCTTTTTCAAATAATTTTTTTCTAAATTTTTCTCTATTTTTTACTCTAATCCAATAGAAATGATATGAACAATTATTATCAAAAGGCATTTTGTGTTCTAATTCTATTTCATCTGAATATTTTTTAGCAACTTTTCTTCGGAAATCATTCATTCTGTCAAGTTTTTTTAATTGCTCTAACCCGATGGCTGCAGAAAACTCATTCATATAATAATTCCAACCAATCTCTTTAACATCATAATCTGTGTTTTTTCTATTACTAATACCACACCATCTTTTTTCTTTAAGAATTTTTGATATTTTTTTGTGATTGTTTCTATTGATTGCAATTAACCCACCAGTTGGCATTGCCAAATTTTTTACTGGATGAAAACTAAAACAAACTAAATCTCCATGACTTCCAATTTTCTTGTTTTTATATTTTGTTCCAGAAGCATGAGCCGCATCTTCTACACTGTCCAATCCGTATTTTTTACATATACTAGAAATATCATTTAGATTTACTGCTAACCCTGCAAAGTGCACAGGTAAAATCAATCTAGTTTTTTTAGAGATTAATTTGGAGATTTTTTCTGTGTCTATACATAATGTTTTTTCATCTATATCTGCAAATTTGGGAATGCCTCCATTTTCAATTACTGCATTTGCAGTAGATACAAATGATAATGACGGAAGAATGACTTCTTTGTTTTTTACATCAAATATGGATAATGCGAGATTCAAAGCTGCAGTTCCACTATTTACGGCAACACAATCTTTTGTATCGATATATTTTGAAAATTCCTCTTCAAATTTTTTTACTAAGCCTACACCTGAACCCGAAGCCCAAAAATGACTTTTCAAAACTTTGTTCACTGCAATTTCTTCTGAGTTGCTTACATGCGGATCAAATAGCTTTATTTTTTGCATATCTTTTTTTCTTTTATTTTTGTCTTTTAAGATGCTGTTCATCTTTTTTTAAAGATGTTATATAACCATCATGTTTAACCTTTTCATTAATTTTGAATATATTCGGATTAGTTTTATACAATTGTAGAATATCTTTTAGCAAAATTGGTCTGTCGTGAACATTTTTAATAATTTTTTTTACTAATATAAGATCTTCAATTCTATCAACTGTATATCTTAAATGTGATAAATTGTGTAAGTGTTTTGTATTTTTAAGATTAAAGTTATTTTGAGGTTCATAAATAAACGGTGTAACGTGTTCTCTTTCAGAAGGTTTTTTTGCTTTTTTCCAAGCCATTTGAAGGGTTTTAAATGAAAAAACTTCTACTTCTGTTCCATAAGGGAATGTTCTTAATAATGTATTTGATGCATAATCACAATCATTATTTTCATAATCGGAAATTACTGAATCCACAATATTTGGATCGATTAGAGGATTATCTGCAGTAATTCTTACAATAATATCGGCAGATTTTTTTTTTGCACATTGAAAATATCTATCTAATACATCATCTGATGAACCTCTAAAATATTCAACATTTTGAGAAAATAAATGATCACAAATTACATCATCTTCTTTCAAGTTAGTGGTAGCGATTAAAATTTTATCAATTTTTTTAGATGATTTTAATTGTCGAATTACATAATCAATAACTGTGAAATTATTGTCTATTTTTCGCATTACTTTTCCCGGTAATCTTGATGATCCCATGCGTGCCTGAATTATGCAACAAATCAATTATGTTTTTTTATCTCATTACGATATTAAATATCTGTTTTAAACAAATATTTGTTTAAAAGATTCATTTTCTTTTCATAAAAATTTCTTAATTTCTTCCAATCCAAATTTTGGAGAATATTTAATTTCTTTTTTTGCTAAACCTATGCCTGCCTGACTAAATTTTATATCTCCTTTTTTTTGAGGCAAATACTGAATTTCAAGGTTTTTTCTAGACCATGAAATCATTAATTTTGCTAATTCGTTAATAGTGATTGTTTTCCCACTTGCAATATTATATGTCCCTGATTTTCCAAAAATAATTGCATCATAAATTGAACTCACCACATCATTAACTGAAACAAAATCTCTTGTCTGTGTTCCATCTCCAAATACTTGTAATGCCTGATTTTGTTTTATTCTTTCCAGAAATTTTGTAATTACTCCAGCATATTCTGATGTTTGCCCAATCCCAAAAATATTAAAAAATCTTAAGATGATACAATCAATATTTTCATTTTTTGTCAAGAATTTTATTATTTCTTTCTCCATTCTAGCTTTACTTTCTCCATAAGGTGAAACAGGATTAATTTTTGCATTCTCTGTCAATTTAATATCTGATAAACTATCACCATAAACTGCAGCAGATGATGCTACAATCAATTTACTTATCTTGTTTTTTTTGCAAGCTTCAAGAACGTTTTTAGTTCCATCTACATTAACATTAAATGTCTCAAAAGGATTCATGATTGATTCTTCAACAGAAATTTTTGCCGCAAGATGGATTATGATATTTTGATCTTTTGCTGCATTTAAAATGTCTTCAATTTCTCTAATATCTCCCTCAATAATTTTTACATCTTCATTTTGAAGTATTTCAATTGATTTTTTATTTGAATTAGAAAAATTATCAAAAATGGTTACTTTGTTTCCTTTTTTTAAAAGATAATTCACTAAATGTTTACCAATAAATCCAGCTCCCCCTGTTACTAAAATTCTCATATTTTTTGATTATGATTATATTTCATATATGTTATCAATAATTTTATTATTAATTATATTTAGTGTAATCTTTCTTTCACAAAATTTATTGGAACTACTGGAGTGGGATCTACCCCAAGTTTGACTGCAAGAAATATACTTGAATAATCAAGCAAATAAATTAGACAAATGATTTTTGTCAAGATATTTCCATTCTCACTTATAACTTCTTTATATTCAATATTTTGAGATTCAAAAAATTCTTTTAAAATCTCCCATCTTTCTTTGGTAGTAGTATAGTCATCTTGACCTCTAAGCAATATTGGCTGAAAATTATTTTTAGTCCCCCATCCTACAATTCCATTGTGAGAAGATTCAATAATATCTTCTATCATTGCATGCATTTTAGAATTTTCCTGAAGAGAATTTTTATATCTAATTGCAACAGGTTGTAAACCCAATGGGAAATATATTATTGGAGAATTATTAATCCATTCAGAAATTTGTATGGCAGGATTACTCATAGATATATTTTCAGAATTTATTGTTTTTGAAATTTTTTCTAAATTTTCTATTGATTCTAAAATATCTGATTCCTCTATTGGGATGATAGGTTTTAAAACTCTCAACATTGAATATAGAAAAGATGTAAAAGATGCTCTTGGAGAATGATATTTTGAAACGTTTCTATGTTCAATATTATTTTTCAAACAAATTTCATAGATTCTTCCACCGTCTGAAAATGCAATAATCTTTGAGCCAATTCTTCTGGCATCATCTAACATTGCTAAAGTTTCAACAGTATTTCCTGAAATACTTGTGATAACTACAACTGATTTTGAATCTACAGTTCTAGGTAGATGGTATCCTTTAACAACTGTTACATGAGTATTTGTTTTAGATAAAATCGCAGAAAATATGTCTCCTATTGCCCCAGAGCCTCCCATTCCTGCAAAAACAATATGTGAACATCTTTCAAAATTTATTTCTGATAAATTTGAAAAATAACTTTCTCTTGCAATTTTAGGCCATTCATCATAAATTTTATACATGCCTTTTACATCGATTTTTCTCAAATCTTCTAATTTAATCAATCAGATTATTGATATTTTTAATAAATATAACCCTTAATTTTACACCATTGATTTTAATATCTTAACGGATAATTTTATCTATGCATTATTGTTTTTTTAAATTCTTTAATATACCTACATGATTTCTCTTCAATATACTAGATAAAAAGTGAGAATTATGAAACCAAATATCTTACTATTGACAATTGATTCTTTACGAGCAGATAAAATTTATGGAAAAAATAAGAGCTCTTTAACACCAAATATTGATAATCTGATCAAAAATGGACTTTGTTTCACTCAAGCTATTAGTACATCTGATACTACGGGATTAAGCATCGGTAGTTTAGTCACAGCTAAATATCCTTTCAAAACAGGAATTACACACTTTAGTTATGATAATAACACACAAACATATTTTCAAATTTTAAAAGACAATGGATATAAAATATATGCAACAATACCTGACTCTTCATTTTTTCTTAAAATGACAGCAAATATGACAGAAACTGATGCATATGTTTATGATAAACGAGAATCATGGCTTCAACTTGTAGGTGGAATAGGTGAACAAATTGTTAAACGATTAGAAAAAAATCTTACTGAACCCTGGTTTTATTATATTCATTTAATGGATTTACATGCACCTTTTTACGTTCCAAAAGAATTTGATTCTGAAAAATTTGGAAAAACTCCTTATGATAGAATGATTTCGGCAATTGATTCTTGGATAGGAAAGTTTTTCGAAAAAATTGATTTAAAAAAAACTTTATTGATTATTAGTGCAGATCATGGTGATCATATTCCAGTTGTAGATGATTGGGGAAAAATTCCTAAAGTAAATATTTTATTGAAAAAAGGCAAACAAAAATTACCTATATTGGAGCCTCTAGGTTTAAGATTGTTTGTAGCATATCAATCTCTAAAAAGAAAATATAAGTCTGCCAAACTTTCAAAAGAACTTTCTGATAGGGAACTTATTGCATTAGAAGGAAGAGGCCAAAACCATCTTTTTGATGAGTTAATTAGAATACCTTTGATTTTTACCGGTTTTGGAATAAATTATCCAAAAATAATTACAAACCAAGTTAAACAAGTTGATATTTTTCCAACAATTGTTGATTTGGTGGAAATTTCTTCCAATATAAAAAATATTGATGGTCAAAGCCTAGTCCCTTTAATTTCTAATCCGTCTCAAAAGGATTCTTATACGTATATTGAAACAGGTGCTAGAAATTTCAAAAATGCGAAAAATCCTACTTTACATGGAAACATTATAGGATTACGAACTCCAAAATACAAATACTGGCGGTCTAGAAATGATTCTACAAAAAATGTTACTCTTTATGATCTAGAAAATGATCCAAATGAAGAAAATAACATTGCTGAGAAAAATCAATCAGTAGTAATTTCCATGGAAGAAATTATTGTGAACATGAAAAAAAATTCAATTCCTATTAAATATGAGATTTCTAAAGACGACGAAGGTGCAATAGAAGAAGAATTAAAAAAAATGGGTTATATGTAAAATATTTTTTATATTTTTAGATTTTTGGTTTTTTTATGAATGATTGATAGAAATATTGCGTAAATGATGGAACTCAATACAAAACTTATCCCTATTCCTTGCAATCCTAAAGTTTGACTTAAAAACACTATTAATGACAAATACACTACTGTGCTCATAATAACACCTGTTAATACAACTCTACTATTTTCATTTCCTAGGAAACTTGAAGAATAAAATAATACTATTGTATTTGGAATTACAGCTAAACTAAGAATCTGAATGATTTCAACTGAATCAATAAAATTTGGGAATAAAGTTGGTATCACAATTGGTGCTATAAAAACACCTAGAATAGAAATTAATACTGAAATTGTAAAAACAAACATCTTGAATTTTTTTGAATTATATCCTTCTGAATCTTTTAAAAGCAAAAATTTGAAAGATATGCTTGAAAATAACATCATTACAAGATAGACTTGAAATCCTAAAGCAAATTCCCCTAATACTTGAAATCCTAAAATTGGTGCAATAATTATTTTATCCAAATTTCTTTTTGAATAAACTACAAGTCTTGTTCCATAATTATTAATTATGAAACCTGAATTTTTTTTAAGTAATTTGAAATCAAATTCAGATTCTTTGATGTTTTTTAAAACAATTATTACTAAAGGAATATATGATAAACTGATTCCATAAATTATTCCATCTAAACCCATGAAAAAATATAATCCTAATGCAAGAGATATCATTAAGATTTTTTGTAAAATTAAAAATGTTGCATACTTATAAAATAATTTTTTCCCCAAAAAATACCCAATTACCATTTCACCTACTATGATTCCAAATGTAAGGAAAATGATGTCTATTCTAGAATAAATTATAACTAAAACTAAAGATACAATTCCACCAATTCCTAATGATATTAAAAATAAAATTCCTGTCAAATCTTTCTTTTTCACTTCAAAAACTGTTATTGTATTACTATTGGCTATCATTGAGAAACCAGCTGCTAAAGCTGCAATACTTATCAAAAATTGAATCTGACCATAATCACTAACAGTTAACAATGTGGCTAAAAATAACCAAAAAACACTTCCAATAGATCCAGAAATGGTATCTCCGGCCACCATAGAACCAAAATTTCTGATTAATTTCAATGACTCGTCTTTTATTATCTTGTTTATTACTTTGATTAATCATTTAATTCTGGATAATTAAGTAAAAATTTGTAAATTAACTCAAAAAATACGAAAAGACTATTTATCAGAATTAGTAGTAAATTTTATGCAGAAAGAAGAAAGTATTATTAATTTACATCAAATTAAATCAGGAAAAAATTTCCTTGGAATTTTAAATGATATTAAAAGAAGACCTGAAGATGCTGCAAATGAATTGAATGTTACGCTAGAAGAAATTCAAGCAATAATAGAAGGAACAAAACCACTTACTCCAGAATTAATCAATAAAGCAATAGAAATTTGGCCAATTAATGCTAGGGATTTTTACATTGTTCAAGATGATTGCCCATTGGGAATTAAAATCATGCGTGCTGATGAATCTCAAAAATCTAGTCGAATTATGAACAGAGCTGGAAGACCATACTATGAATACCGAGATACTGCTATGAGTACTGTAGCACCATTTAGACCGGAATGGATACTTGAATTATGTTATGTTGATGATAATGAACCTACTAATCTTGATGTTCAATGGAATAATGGCCATTTTATGCATCAATTTACTTACTTTATTGGTGATGTGAATTTTTACTATAAAGATGAATCTGGAAACAAAAAAGTTGCGATAATGAACACTGGTGATTCTATGTATATTACTCCTTTTACGCCTCATACATTTACTTCACGAAAAGGATGTAAAGAAAATGGTTTGATTCTTGCTCTAACTTATGGTGGAAAACTTACTGGTGATGTTCAACAAGAGTTGTCTGGATTATCAGTTGAATTAGGTTCAAAATTTGCACTTGATTTCTCTACAAAAGAATCAGCAAGTAGCTCATTACTCAAATTTCATAGGGAAATTTCTAATATTTCCATTGAAGAATTATCTAAACGAACTGGCTTAGATGTTGATAAGATAAAAAATTTTGAAAATAAACTAGAATTTCCTCAGATGTCTGATCTTCAAAAAATTGCTAATGCACTAACTATCAATATTCGAGATTTACTTCCTAATGATAAGACTGAAAACAAAGTAATTGTGAAGTATCATGATAAATGTAGGAAATGGCTCTACCCTGAAAATTCAAAAGCATACGAATTTATTGAATTGGCAGGTACATCTGCATTACCTTTTTCTAAAGCATTTGAAGTTATTATAAGAAATTCTGAAAATTCTGAATATGATTTACAATCTGGTCTACATCAATATGTGTACAATGTTGGAGATACAACTATCACTGTAAACTGGAAATATGGCGAAAAAAATTATTCTGAAAGAATCAATCCAGGTGATTCTATCTATGGAAAACCATTCATTAGTCATAATTTTAGGGGTAATGGAAAATTATTGATTTTAAGGATCGGAGGTAAAATAGCAGGAGATTCTCAAAGAGAATTGTCTATTGTTGGAAAAAAAAATGCACAAAGAGCAATTTCAGAAACAATGCAATGGTTTGATCCACAAGGCAAAAACTAATTATCACTTTTTTAATCATGAATCGAAAAAATGTTATCATAATAATGATTGATGGTGGAAGACTGGATAAAGCACAAAATTCTACTGTTTTTCAAAACTTACAATCAAAATCAATTTTTTTCAAAAATTCAATCACTTATGGACCTCATACAATAGCTGCAATGCATGCAGTTTTTAGTGGAAGTTATGGTTCAAGAACTGGTACTAACAGCTATTGGTCAACTTACAAATTTAAAAAAAATAAATTTAAAACATTGACAGAATATCTGAAAGATGAAAAATACTATACTCATGCAGACGTAATTAACCAATTAGTTGTTCCAAAACAAGGTTTTGATAACTATGTGATACACGATGAGTTAAATGACAATTTAATTGAACGACATAAGAATTTGCTAGATGAGATAACCTCTAATTCTAATTGTGAGAATTTTTTTCTTTATTTACATTATAGTAAAATCCATACTGGGATAATGAATGAAGTTTTAAAAATATATGATAATTTCAGTGAGGACTTTTTTTTGAATAAAGAAAAAAATAATTTTCGATATGATTCTTTATTTAATGATGCTCAAATATACCTAAATGAAATTCTAGAAAAAATTTTTCTACTAGATCTTGATCACAATTCCATTATTTTGGTAATGTCAGATCATGGAATTAGTATTGGTGAAAAAGTCGGTGAGAGAGCATATGGTGCATTTTGTTATGATTATACGTTGAAAACATTTACTTATTTTTTAATTCCTAATTATAATTCTAAAGAAATCAATCAACAAATACGAACAATTGATTTTATGCCCACAATTTTAGATTATTTAGAAATTCCTTTGGATGATCAGTATAGTAAATTAGATGGAGTTTCTCTTCTTCCATTGATTAATGGAGCCTCATATCCTGAACTTTATGCTTTTTCAGAAACAGGCAATCCATTGCATGAAAAAGCTCCTCCTAAAGAGCCAAACGTAAAATCTATCCGAAATTCAAAGTGGAAGTTAATTTTTAATGAATTTGATGGAACAAAGGAACTCTATGATCTTGAACATGATCCTGACGAAAACAATAATTTGATTGGAGAGGAAAATGATATTGAAGAAATTCTTTGGAATGAATTAGAAAAAATAATTAAAACAAAAGATTAATTTTTAAAAATTTTTTCAGCATTTCTTAGATCTTGTATGGTATCTATTTCACACCATTTTCCAGAAATGAATATTGGTTCCACGTGAATATTTGAGTCAATTAATTCTTGAATCATATCTGTTAGATATGCCTTTGAAATGGAATCTGCTTGCTGAAAGTTTCCAATATGTGTTTTGGCTAATTCTTCATATTTTTTTACAAAAAGTTTTGATCCAGTTGGCGAAAATTTAACAATTCCTAAAAATTCACCTATGCAATTATTATTATTTTGTATGTTTTTTTGAATTTTGATAATTTTTTTTGCATAATTAAGTTCTACATTTTCTGCTTCTGATTTAGGATGTAATGTTCTTCCTTCATACATTTTTTCCCAATTCATATCAATTGCAATTGAAATATCATCTTTTGAATCTAACATTTGTTGAATAATTGGTAAATCAAAAATTATATCTGAATATAACACCAGTATATCATTTTTTAAGAAATTCTTTGCTTCCATTAAACTTCCTAAAATATCATGTTCGGTATAGTTCTGATCTTTAATGTACTTTACATGATTTAAATCAAATTTTTCACTATGAGGACCAGTAATCACATAAATTTCATCAATTTCTGCTTGTTTCAGCACTGATATTTGATGTTCTATAATTGATTTTTCATTAACTTTTACCATTGATTTTGGAATATCTTTTACCTCATTACTTATTCTCTTACCCGAACCTGCAGCTATTATAATTGCATTCATTTTTATTTTAATGACTTCATAAATCTATTTTTAATGTTTGGAGGTGCAATACCTACTCTGATACTTTTTTCTCCTCCTTTGTCAATTCTAACAATGACAAATATTGGTCCTGATTCTTTCTTAACTTTAGACATTATTTTTTTTATTTGTTTTTTATTAATAATTTCAAATGTTTTAAATTTTGCAGCCTGGGCAATTTTTTTTAATTCTATTTTATCAGAACTAGTTGGCTGACCTCCAGTAGATTCATGTGATTTATTATCAAAAATAAAATGAACTAAATTTTTTGGTTTTAATGATCCTATTGTCACTAAAGAACCTAAATTCATTAAAATATTTCCATCTCCATCGAAAACATGAATTTTTTGCTTGGGTTTTTTTAATGCAATTCCCAATCCTATTGACGAAGCTAAACCCATTGAACCAATCATGTAAAAATTATTCTCTTTTTCATTTGTCTCAAATACATCCCTACTCATAAAACCATTTGATGAAATTATTGGTTGATCACCAATTTCTTTAGCAATAAGTCGTACAGCTTCTTTTCTAATCAAGAAAATCCCTCTTAATTATTAAACCCACCAATTCTCCTTTTTTCAGTTTTATTATGGCCCAATCACAAACATCTCTATAATTTTTATCATCAATTATCTTTGATTCTATTTCCATCGTTTTGATCAACTTTTGTTGTATTCTTCCAATTTTTTCATGTTCTGGAGCATCATTTTTCAAAAATCCTCTCCAGCCAATTAATAATATCATTGGAATTTCATAAAGTTGAATAAGTGAAGTAATTGTACTAAGTGAATTTGCAAAACCTGCATTTTGCATAAATACTAACGATGCACTTTCAGCTAGACTCATTCCTGATGCAATACCTATTGCCTCTTCTTCTCTCGTTGTAATCAAAATCTTTTTTTCCTTTAACCCTTCATCAATAAAATATTTTATTGTTGAATCTGGAACACCAATAAAATTTTCAATACCTTTCTTCATTAATATTTTAAAAATATCTCTCTGTGTTTTTTCTTTCAATTAATATAACCCATTTTTTTTAAATTACTTTCAATAATTTTTTCTTGATCATTTATCTTATACATTTCTTGAAGTTTAAAAATCTCTTCCATACTTGATAATTCGATGTTTATTTTATCTATACTTTCTTTCTGAATAATATCTTTTAATACTTTTGACATTACGTTATGTGCTGCACGTAATGATTGGTTTGCATATATTACCATTTTTATTTTATGAGTAATCAATTCCTCTAGTTTTACAGATGGATATGACGTAGGAACTACAACTAATGGAATTTCACTATTCCATTTTTTAGAAAATTCAAAAATCTCTTCTGGTGTATTTTCTTTTGAATGAATTAATATTGCATCTGCTCCAGCGTTTTCATATGCATTTGCCCTTTTCAGAGCTTCATCCATCCCTTTTTCAGCTATTAATGCTTCAGTTCTGGCAATTATCATAAAATCATCCTCTTTTTTTGATTCTCTTGCTGCAATAATTTTTGCAACAAAATCTTTTTCTGGTAACAATTCATGTCTTGAATTTTTTAAAAGACTGTTTTGTTTTGGAAAAATTTTATCTTCTATGCTAATTCCCGCAATACCGGCTTTTTCATATTTTTTTACTGCATGACTTACATTTGGTGGACCCCCAAAACCTGTATCACAATCAGCAATAACGGGAATATTACATGCATCAACCATATTTTCAGCAGATCTCAAAAAATCTGTCATTGTTAGAATACTTGCATCTGGAAGAGCATGAGTTGCTGAAATTGCAAAACTTCCTGCCCAAATTGCATCGAATCCCGAGGTTTCAACTAATTTTGCAGATAATGCATCAAATGCCCCCCCAATCTTAACAATCGGTTTTGATTGAACCATTCTTTTCAAAATTTTACAATTTGTCATAGATATTATCAAGTCTCGATTGTTTTACTTATAAAGCATATTCGAAAATATGTATCGTTAATTGTATACTATACGTCAACCTAAAAAAATTATTTTTGGAAAAAATTCCTGCTGTCAATTTTCTTATCCAGAAAACACGTTAGTTATAACCTCATCAGGAGCAATATCACGTGGATGGATTGATTATTTAAAAATCAAAAATTATGAAGTTTTTGATTCGGTTGAATCAAACCCTTCAATGAACACAGTAACTAAAATTCTCTCAAAATTTACTCATAATTATTCTTCAATAATAGGAATTGGGGGAGGCAGCTCTTTAGATGTGGCAAAATATGTTGCATTTAAATTAAAAAAACCTAAAATTTTAATTCCTACTACTTTTGGAAGTGGAAGTGAAGTAACAAGAATTTCAGTTTTAAAAATAGATGGTAAAAAAATAAGTTTTCATGCTGATGAATTATTAGCTGATGTTGCAATTGTAGATCCTTTCTTTTTAAATTCTGCATCAGACAAAGTAATCAAAAATTCTGCAATAGATGCATGTGCACAATGTTCAGAAGCATATGACAGTAAACTTGCAAATACATTCACAAAATTTTTGTGTTTAAAAGCATTTAATATTTTAGAAAATGCAATACTTAGCAATAACTTATCAAATTTAGCATATGGTTCCATGCTTTCAGGTTTAGGATTTGGAAATTCATCAACAACATTGGGTCATGCACTATCATACGTTTTTTCAAATGAAGGTTATTCACATGGTCATGCATTAGCATTTACCACTACTATTGCTCACCAATTCAATAACTCTCAATTTTATAAACGGTTTAAAGATTTGGTTTTTAAATTGGATTTTGAACCAATTCAATTAACTCAAAATTTGAGTGAAGCTGCAAACCTTATACAGTTTGATAGAAAACATCTTGATTACAATCCCAAAATTGTTTCAAATTATGATATAGTAAAAATGTTACAAACAATTAACTCTCAAAAAATATTTCCTTAATTTATGAAGAAATTTTTAGAGATAATTCCTCTTTGGCCTTGCACACTTCACAATATTTATTCCATTTGTCGTCATGTTTCCATTGTTCTAATCCTGTTTCATCAAATTTTTGATGTGCCATTTGTAACATTCTTGTTGTATCGTGTTTATACATAAATTCTTTTAATGCAAATAATTCTGGAATTGTAAAGTATTGGCTTACTGTAGCTGTATATTTTGTCGCATCTCCACATTCGGTCATAAATTTATCTAACGCTGATAATTTCCATTTTTGTAAAGTTTTATCATCAACTTTAGCATGTCCTTCTGCTACAAGTTTTAGTTTGGTATCGTATTGTTGTAACAAATAGTCTTTGTTATCATAAAATATTGGACTTCCTACATATGGTGTACAAATAAATGGATCAATTTCAGCTCCATTTTCAATCCAAAAATCTACCGTTTCCATCAAATCATTGATATTTTCATGCATATTACCAATCATAAAAGTTGTAATCGGTGTCATTTTTGCAGCTTTTAATGTCTCCACTGTTTTTTGTAAATGTGTACGTAATTGTCCTTTCTGTATGTCTTGATTTAATACTTTGTCTGATGCAGATTCAAATCCAAATGAAATGTATGAACAACCTGAATCCCTCATAATTGTAATTATTTCAGGTTTTACAGCTACACTGGGAGCATCCCCTAAAGTGCCCCACTTTACAGTCTCATTCAATCCTTCTTTTACATACAAATCACAAAATTCTTTTGTCCATTTAAGATTACTAGTCATATTTTCATCCAAAATTGAAACAAAATCAATATCAAATTTTTCTTTTAACAATTTTACATTATTTACGGCATATTCTGGTGAAGGCCATCTTGCTGGTAATTGAAAGGTATCGTTCTCTTTATCAGAAATTCTTACTAGTTTTTCTCCTTGTTTTCTATCTCCTTCACCATAAATATTTTGTAAATCTATTCTAGACATTCCATTATGCGAACAGAATGTACATCCTCTAGGGCAACCCCTTTCCCAAACTGTTGAGACACGTCTTTTTGAATTAAAACTATCTGCAGATAACGGAATTGATGAAAATCTGAAATAAATCTCAGTTTCCATCAAATCATAAGCCGGAAAAGGAATTGTATTTAAATCTGAAATGAGAGCTCTAGGAGATGTAAATTCATATTTTGAAATTGAATTTCTTATACACAATCCATTAACATTTTCAAAATCTCTTGAACCATTTTTGACTTGATCATAAAGTTCTCCAAATGTCTCTTCTCCTTCTCCAATAACAATTACATCTAGTTCATGAATCAGTTCAAGAATCTCTGTAGGATTGTATGAACTCCAACCTCCGCCTCCAACAAATAACGAATCAGGGGCAAATTTTCTAATTAGTGGTGCAAGCTGTTTAATTCTGGCATAGGTTGTGGTTAAACCTCCAATCCCTATAATATCCCACTTTTCTGATGAAATCTCATCAGCAATAATTTTTGATGGAACCTGATTACCGCCATATTTAACTCTCAGAGCATTAAGATCTAAAATTCCTACTTCTCCACCTTTTTGTTCAACAATTGCTGCTAAAATTCCTGCCCAGAATGGAAAATGATTAGGTGAACTATCTAGCCTAATTTCAGGTACCACAAATAAGACTTTCAATATTAAAAAGACGACAATTCAATATTTAAATCAGTGTAGTTTGCAATTAGATATTTCATTAAGAATTATACTTTTCTAGAAAATTACTGAATTTCATAGATAATATCCGTTCACCAAAAATAGAGCCTCCTTCAGTTGCATTAATGGTTGTCACCCATTCTGGAGAACGTGCAATAAATTCTTTTAAAGCCTCACTATAAAATTGGAAGAGAGGATCTAAAATACAATTACAATTAAAATCCGGATTGTAGATTTTTTTAAATAATCTATTAAATGAAGGACTGTTTCTATCTACCCCTTTAGAAATTTCATCTTTGTTGTTATGATAAATAATAGTCTCCCAAGAATCTTCCTCCTCCCAACCATGATTAATTCCAATTAATGCCACTGTAGTACACTTTAGAATTTGCCAAGCGATAAACCAAGATGCCGTACCAACATTACCTCCAGTTTGAATTCCTGGTAAACCATGCAAATTATTTTTTGCTCTAATCATTAGGGCAGACAAATTATTGAATGATTTTATGCCTTCGTTATAATCAAAAAGAGAATGAATCCAATGTATTTGTATCCCAGATTGTCGTGCACGTTCAACTACATTAGGATTTGTAATGATCGTAAAAATTCCTTTAATTTTAGAACCATATGAATCGATAATTTCATGTTCATAATGTTTTTTGATGGTGGGATAGGGATCAATTGTTGCAACAAAATATTTTGGAAATTTATCTGGAGTGACTCCTGCATTTAGTGCATCAGCTAATTTTCCGTCACAGCATACTATTGTACCTTGATAGTCACTTGCAGCAAGCAATTTTAGATGTTCATGTTTGTTGATTGACGGTCCTCGTCCAATAACTATTGCAGAATGTTTTTCACTTTGATTTGCTAATGAATTTAATTCTTTGGCGGATTTTTCATTCCAAATATCAGGTAAATTTGATGCAAAATTTGTAACCCACTCATTAAAATTTTCATATTGTTTTTTCTTCATTATATCTTCTATACTTTTTTGTAATTCCTTTGATGAAGACAAATTTCTAGACATTTTTACCTATAATGATATTATAATTCATCTAACCCTAATTCTTCATCTTTTTTAGTCGATCTATAAACCATGAATGAGCCTTTGGCACCTGATTTAGCAATATATTCTTCAAATTCTTTCTGAGTGAGATCTTTTTTTCCTGAATCCTCATTGCTATCTTCAGATTGTGATGGTGTGCTTTCATTTTTTCGGAAATTTGTTTTCAATTTGTGTTAATATTTTCTAAAGATTATTTAAATACATCCAAAAAACACAACAAACTTACAATTGTTTTACTAATTTGTATTTATCTAGCTGCACAAAATAAATCCCTGTTGTTCAACTATGACTATCTGTCTTTTATAATATATGACGTATTTTTCTATGACTATAAAATTACCCCAAAATATTTTTTGGAAGAAAATTTCTGATTCTTTCTATATTGAGATGAAATTATCCTACTCCAAATCATCTAAAACAATTTTCAACAAATATTAAGCAACACAGCATTTGAATAAAATAATAGGGATAATTTGCAATCAAATAATCTAGAAAAAATCAATTCGAGTTATGTTGGACTATGTTATCATTATATACGTCAAAGTAAACAAACCGACCCATTTCCACGAATTCTTGGAACAAATATTGATGAATTTCAAAATCATCTATCAATGTTGCAAAAAAATTATCAAATAATTTCTCTTGAAGATGCCATGAATATTTCTTATGGTGGCACTGGTTTTCATGAAAAAAGCTCGGGAGTTCTTATAACATTTGATGACGGATTATCTGATCACTTTACTGCTGCAAAAATTCTATATGAACTAAACATATCTGCAATTTTCTTTATACCTACATGTATATTGCAAGAAAAATTACCTGCGAATCCAATAATAATTCACTACACTATCGCAGTTTTTGGTGTAGAAAAATTCTTAAAAGAATTTAGAACAATTTTGGAAAATAATAAACTTGATAAAAAATTATTTGATATACAGTATTCAAAAGATACAGATAATGTTTGGGATACAATATCTAAAATAAAATCAACTTTCAAGTATAAACTAGGATTCTATAACTCTAGAAAAATTCTTTTAGATATTTACAAAAATTTATTCTGTACTCAATACAAAAACCCACTTGATATTATTCATCTAACAGAAAGCCAAATTAGAAAAATACTTGAAATGGGTCACTATATAGGAACTCACACACATTCACACATTTCTGTTGCTGCAACTGAATTAAATCTTGCCGATTTTGCAAAAGAAATCATATTTCCAAAAAATTATTTGGAACAAAAATTTAACACACAAGTTAATTCATTCAGTTATCCGTTTGGCGGAAAAGATGATTGCTTATCTTCATCTGAATTAATCAAAAAAACTAATGAATACAAGCTTGCTTTTACAGTTAAAGAAATTCTTAATACAAAAAATACATCGCCGTATGAATTAGGTCGATATCAGCCTACTAGCAGTGACACTTCGTTTAAACTAAATAATATCATAAAAGAGATTATCATAGGAAAATAAGAATGAAAATTGTCATTTTGACTAGCAACGGACTTCGACACAAATTCTTGGCAAATTCTTTGGCCTCAAAAGCTGATGATACATTAATTATCTCAGAATGTAAACAAAATGATTCCGTAAGCACTGGATTAGAAGATCAATCCACAATAAGCGAACATTTCAGACTACGAAATGAAACTGAAAAAATTTTCTTTCCAAACAATGACTTCTTTACTGCAAAAACTTTACCCATACTTTACAAAGAAGTTAATCTTGAATATGTTTATCAAACAATCAAAAAATTTCAGCCTGATGTGATGTTTATTTTTGGTTCATATATTATACGAGAACCACTGTTATCCTTAATGCCCCCTGATCGTACAATCAATCTTCACTTGGGATTGTCTCCATATTATAGAGGAAGTGGAACAAATTTTTGGCCTTTTGTAAATAATGAATTGGAATATGTCGGCTCAACTATTTTACATCTTGATTCTGGTATTGATACTGGCGACATAATATGTCATACAAGACCCAAAATCAAATTAGGAGATAACGTTCACACAGTAGGATGCAAGGTGATTCAATCAAGTGTTGATTCTTTGATACAAATAATGGAAATGATCAAAGAAGGTAAAAAATTGAATCGTATTAAACAATGGAGTATTGATGAAAAATACTATAAAACAATTGATTTTAACGAAGAAATTTTATTGAAATATAAAAATAATTTGGAAAATGGCTTGATAGAAAATTATCTCTCAAAACCCAAAAAATCAATCAAACTAATTGATTTATAAATATTTTTCATACAAATTGACAAGTCTATTTCTTTATCATGGCTAAAATATTTTTGTGTTTCATTAGCGTACTGATGTGATTAGATGGGTGCTTATATAAGATCAAATTACATTTCTTCTTCAGCAAATTTATCTATACATCAACCTGTTATTTTTTACCAATGAATAATATTCACTTTTTATAGTTTTGATATTTGTAAATCTAAGAATCCTTGAGAAGATTAGAGTACATGTTTGCAAGGTTGCTTCTGCCTAATGATTTCATAGATTTCTGATATTTTTTGAGACTATCTATTTCTGCCCTTCTCTGAACCTACGAATCATAAAACTCCCCACTCATCGAAGGACCAACAATACTAGAATCTACTTTAAACTTGTACTCTTTATCGTATTCTCTCCTGCCGCGAGAGTAAGCGCGTGATACTAATTCTAGTGTTTTCAAGTTCCATCAAATCTGATACGCACCTGTACTTTGGCGTGTTATCTTGAGTAATTCTTGAAAGAAATTTAATGACTAATTTTAATTGTATATTCAATTTCTATTTTAGTTTCCAGATGTGATTATTTTTCAGATTAATGAGAATTATTTAACAAAGCATTTTTCCAATTGATTTTTAAAAAGCCTAATTTTGATATGAATAATGGACAATACTGCAGTTGATTCCTCCTTACGAACGGTAGAGTGGAAAAACAACAAAGTAATAATGATAGATCAAACCAAACTTCCAAACCAACTTGTCTTTGTGGAATATGATGATTTTAACCAAGTTGCAGATGCCATCAAAACTCTGATAGTCAGAGGTGCTCCAGCTATAGGAGTGTCCGGTGCATTTGGATTGGCACTAGCAGTTTTGCAAAGCAAAGCAACTACAAAAGATGAACTAATTTCAGATTTAGAAATAGCAAGAAAAATTCTCTATTCTACAAGACCTACCGCAGTAAACTTGGGTTGGGGATTGGACAAAATCATGAAGATTGCAAAAACAGGAGAAACAGTTGAGCAAATTAAAAAACTAGTAATTGAAACTGCTAAAAAAATGGCCGAAGATGATATTGAAATCAACAAGGCAATGGGAAAGAATGGTTCTATTCTTTTTGATGATAATGATACTATAATGACTCATTGCAATGCAGGAGCTTTAGCTACCGTAGCATATGGTACTGCACTAGGTGTAATTAGAGCAACCAGAGAGAGTGGAAAGAATATCAAAGTCATAGCAACGGAAACTAGACCAATCCAGCAGGGCTCAAGATTAACAGCCTTTGAACTAAAGCATGATGGATTTGATGTAAGTCTAATTCCAGACACTGCAGTTGGTTACTCTATGGCAAACGGACTTGTAAACAAAGTAGTCGTAGGGGCTGACAGAATTGTAAAGACTGGCCATGTCTTTAACAAGATTGGAACATATCAGGTGGCAACAATGGCCAAACAGCACGGAATCCCGTTCTATGTTGCAGCACCGTTATCCACAATTGATTTGGAAACCAAAGCAGAAGATGTAATCATTGAGATGCGCAAAGGAAACGAAGTCACTGGAATTGGTGATAAAAAGACGGCACCTGATGATATTAATGTCATAAATCCGGCATTTGACATGACTCCGCCTGAACTAATTTCGGGAATTATCACAGAAAAAGGCGTTGCAAGAGCACCATATGAAGAATCAATCCCAAAATTATTTCAAGCTAATTAATAGAAAGTTTTTATTGTTTTTCAAAGTCCCATATACAATATGAGTACCGTTTCTCCACAAGCCATTGAAGAATCTCTAAAACAATGCATGGATCCCGAAGTTCCTCTAAACATAGTGGAGATGGGATTAATCTATGGAATTGATGTTGCAGAAAATAATGATGTCAACATAAAAATGACAATGACTACTCAAGGATGCCCCTTACATGAGACTTTGGTCCAGGATGCAACAAGATACGCAAAAAAAGTTCCTGGAGTGAACAATGTAAAAATTGACATCGTATGGGAACCTGCATGGTCAATGGATAAAATGACTGATGAGGGAAAAATGAAACTAAAAAACATGGGCGCTGCAATGAATACTCCTGCGCCAATAAACTATGAAACTGCCCTACCTCAAGGAGTTGGAAAACTAGTACAACAAGAAGACGGCTCCATGGTATTGGCCAACGAGCATGATCAAGGATTCATGGTGAATCAGGCAATAGTTGATTTTTGGAAATCATGTAACGGACAACGCAAAGTCACAGAACTAGTTGAGGTGTTTGCTCAACAAACCGGCCTACAGAGAAACCAAGTAGAAAAAGAAGTCATGCAGTTATTGCAACAGCTACGAGAAGGCGGATTGATTGCAATTGCAGGACAACCAGACACACCAAATGTTGAATTTAAAAAATAATTCTAGTAAATATAGTTTGAATTTGCACCATCAAAATTAATTGTTACACCTGACAGATACTTTATCTTGTTTTCAATAATTGATTTGACAAAATTTCCAATCTCTTCAGGCTCTCCTAGTCTTCTCATGGGTAATGATTTTTTGTATTCCTCTATATTTTCAATTAACTCTCGAGTTCTATCCGTATTGATTGGTCCGGGAGCAATATTTACACAACTGATGTTTCTTTGAGCGTATTCTTTGCTTAATACTTTGAAAACCTCGCTGAATGCAGCACGATAAGCCGAAGAGATTATCAATTTCATGTTCGGTTCCTTGATTACACTTGAACTGATCAAAAAGATATACCCATTATCATTAATCTTGATGTTTTGTAATATCATACAAAATCCCAAAAACAACTGATTGTGATATAATTTCCAATCATCTTCAGTAATGGTATGGAACGGTTTTGGTGTGGGACCGCCAGTGTTCAATACCAGTATGTCCGTTTTACCATGACTGCCCAAAAATTTCCTGACACTATCCAAATCTGATGTATCTATGTCGTTTTTAGAGGCTGCAAAGACGTCAATATCTATGGATTTTAGTGATTCGACAATTGCCTTTCCTATTCCCCTGGAGCCGCCAAGAATAATTGCGCTGGTCATATATTTTCAAAACGATTCAAGATAATTAAATCTCTTGTAACTCTAGAGTTTTTCAATCTTCTGAATTTTGTTTCAGTTTCACTGGCGACACATATGAATATAAAATAACTAGCACGGATCATGACCTGAGTTAGATGAAAATTAAAAACCAGATTAATGAGAATTTTTTAGATTTCCTTAATTTCTGTAATTGTACCTAATACAGAATCCATCTGAATAACAGCCTTTTTCTCACCCCAACCTAATGCAACATACCAATCACCTGCGTCATCATGATATTTTGTCTCCAAAGTTTGGATATCGTCAGGCTTTACATCATATTTTTTTGCAACACCTGATACTGCCAAAGCTATGGCCTCCTTTTCCTTTTCCAATCTCCTTTTCATTAATCCTATTCCAGGACTCATAAAGTAACTTGATTTTATCATCTAATATAGTTAATTCACAAAATTACCCATAATGTCGAATTTTTCTAATATTCTTACAATATTACAAATAACCCACTTTCATTAAATAATACAAATGAAACTAATTCAAAGATTATCAAATTCCACTCTTACAAAATCTAGCACTCTGGTTTTTCTTGTTTCAATTCTTGCAGTACTAGGCCCTGTCGTGGTAGTTTCAGCAGGATTCTGGGATGCAATATCTCATCTGCAAAAAGAACCAGAATTTTTCTGGAGCCCTTCTCACATGGTAGTGTACACTGGAGTCTCAATGACTGCGTGTGCTGCAATCATGGGCAGCATGTTGATTTTAAGAAGATCAGTTCATGGTTCTCTTAAAACCGGAATTAAATTAGTTATTGCAGGATCCATAGTTCAAATAATTGCAGGATTTGGAGATTCAATATCTCATGATCTCTTTGGTATTGACGGTTTGATCTCTTGGTCTCACCAGCCTCTGGAACTGGGTCTAGTTCTTGCATCATTAGGCGGAGTGCTAATCCTAAAAAACAGAGAACACACTAAACTCAAACTATTACTTCCATTCTCAATAATTACATTTTTGTTTTTTACAACCTGGCTGATCTTTAATCTGGTGCTGATTTTTGGCCATACCATTCAATGCATTCAAGTTTATGAGATATTCTCCTCTGGATGCTCTATCTTGTAGTTTTGAATTTTAAAATATGATATTATTATCATTGCAACAGCTCCTGCAAGAACCAAAATGCCTGCAGGAACCATCTCATGAGAATTTGTATCCCCAAATTCTATTTGCAAATCGACTGGAGTTTTTGAAATGTTTGTCACTTTGATTGTAAATGTGCCGTCTTCAAAGTCAAAATACCCAACTGACATTTTTGTCTGAATTCTTTCCTCTTGAATTACGTTGTCTTGAGAATCCAATATCTGCACAAAAATCTCTTCGCCTGAAAACTCTGGCATGAATAATTTGTAAAATCCAATGTCTTCTCCCATAAACTCTGATTTTAATTCAAAAGAGTTTGACTGCTTTAGAATTATTGAATCACTAGTTTTTTCAGATTCTGCAAAAATAAATGAGCACCAAACCATTCCTATTATCACTAAACTCAATCCCAGTTTGAATAACGATAATTTCATTTCATCATAATTACAATTAATTTACTTTATAAGATAATCTAAAGGGCTCGGAGGGCTTCGATCCCTCGACCTAGCGGTTCGAAGCCGCTCGCACTATCCAGACTGTGCAACGAGTCCAAACAAGTAAGATTTTAACGGGCCTAAATATCTGTCTAGATACTTTGAAGGTATCAAAAAAAGTTGTAGGAGTGGAATATGCAATTAGAGACATTGTAGTTGCTGCACGCAAAGTACAACAAAAAGGAATGAATGTTGATTATCTGAACATTGGTGATCCTGTGCAGTTTGGCTTTCAGCCACCTGACAATGTAAAACAAGCTCTAATTGATGCAATTAACAGAGGTGAAAATTACTATTCCACATCTGAAGGTCTCTTGGAACTAAGAGAGGAGATAGCAAAAAAAGAAAATACCAAAGGACTATCCATATCATCTGATGAAATTCTAATCACTAACGGCGTCTCTGAAGGACTGGACATGGTGATATCATCAATTGTCGAAGAAGGTGACGAAGTGCTGTTACCTGGACCGTATTATCCTCCATATGCCTCCTATGTTAGATTGCATGGCGGAGTTCCAATAGAGTTTGCAGTAGACTTGGAAAACTCTACACCTGACATTGAAGATATCAAATCCAAAATTACCTCAAAGACAGTAGCTATTTGTTTAATCAGTCCAAACAATCCAACCGGTGTGGTATTCAACGAAAAATCCCTCAAAGAACTAGTAAACATTGCAAACCAAAACAATCTATACATTATCTGCGATGAAATTTATGATCAAATAATTTTTGATGATGAATTTGTTGGGATTGGCAAAGTCGCAGGAGACTCGCCTGTAATTGTTCTTAATGGTTTCTCCAAGGTACATCTGATGTCTGGATGGAGAATTGGATACATTGCATTTAACCAATCATCCAAATTAGATAATCTACGAGAACACTTGCCAAAATTAGCAAGAGTAAGAATTGCAACCAGTCTTCCAGTGCAACATGCAGCTTTGGAATCGCTTCGCGGTCCTCAAAATTACATTAGCGAGTTTGTATCTGAAATCAAAAAAAGAAGAGACTTGGTTGTAAAGCGGCTAAATGAAATGCCAGGACTTTCTTGCCCCAATCCAAAAGGTGCATTTTATGCATTTCCAAAAATTGAAGACAATAGATTTGGAACTGACAAAGAATTTGTAACAAAGTTACTTGAAACTAAAGGTGTGCTAACAGTCCACGGTTCAGGATTTGGAGAACAATATGGCAGTGGACATTTCAGACTGGTGTATCTTCCAAGTCTTGAGATACTGGATTCTGCAATGAACAAAATCCAAGACTTTGTTAGTCAGTAACTCCAAACTGAAAACTTTTTTGGAATTATCTCTATGATGCAATCAGTATCATCTAGCAATTCTTTTGCAGATTTGTTCTCGATATCATCAAAGTATCGTAAGAGAATTTTCTTTGCAATTAATTTTACTTTGGTATTTTCCAAAATCAGACTGGCTTCTCCCTGTCCCATTACTCCATAAATATCAGGTGACTTTATTCCCACATCCACACAAAATGCAACATGTTTGTTTCTTTTTACATTCTTTGCTTTTTCAGTTTTAGTGTTTGTTCCAATGTAGAATTTTTTTCCACTATACCTGTACCAGACAGGAACTATGTGCGGAGTTTTTTTGTCAATAGTTGATAATCGTAATATTTTCTGAGATTGTAAGAATTCATCTCTTTTGCCCATGCTTTCTAAATCCCAATACTATCATAAAAATCCCAAAGGCAATCATTGCAGCAGATACTTTTTCGTTGGTAAAATCAGAATTTATCAGAAACTCTTCAACAAATTCCGGACCCCAAATCAATAACTGCTGAATCAGGACAATTCCGCCCATCACACAAAATAATACCCCGATTGCGGTAAACCAATTTCTACCGCGTCTGTAGTATTCGTAACTCATGATTAATGAAAATCAAATTTAGATGATTTTGATTCCAGGATTCTTTATCTTGTTTCTAATCATTGCATTAAGTAGTAACGGTGTTGACATTTCAGCAAGATATGATAGCTCAATTGGTCCCAAGTAAATTGATCTCAATCCTTTTATTTCATCAATCAAAGTATTGACAACTTTGACTGATTCATCATCTCCGCAGACAAATATGTCGTAATCTAATTCCAGTGTGGGATTGATTAGTTTCTTCTCTGATATGACATGAAATGCAGAAACTAGTTTTGATTTGTCTTTCATATGATTTAACACAAGTTTGTATGAAAATGGCTTGTTCTCCTTAATTGAAACACACTCAAATCCAACATCCGTCTTTGTCATTGGAACAATTGGGGATACTACAACACAACTGTCTCTTATTTCAGGTAAAATCCCAGAACACACTGAATCAATATTCTCATAGGGAATTGATAAAATCAAAACATCACTTTCTTTTGCAACAGTAACATTGTCGCCTCCAGAAATTGATCCCTTAATTTCGCCAAATGCTTCTTTTGCAAGATTTGTATATTCAACTGCTGACTCTGCCGCTCGTGCAGCATCTCTAGAGCCAACTATGACATCATGATTTTGTGACCATCTCAGAGCAAAACCTTTGCCCATGCCACCAGTACCACCAATAATTCCCACCTTCATTATTATTCGTCTGACAATCTTATTATTATCTTTATTTGAATTCCGTTCAGATTGGGACATATCATTTTCCTAAGACACGGTCAGGCAAAAAATAATGTTGAGAGAATTCTAGCAGGAAGAACAGAAGGTGTCCCATTAACTGATGTTGGAATTAAACAAGCAGAACACACCGCTGAACTACTAAAACACATGAATGTTTCAGCAATTTACTCTAGTCCAATTGAGAGAGCAAAACATACTGCAGAAATTGTCGGAGGACACAACTCTCTTGATGTTACAATTGATGATAGATTGATTGAGCTTGATATGGGAAAATTCACTGGTGTTCCATATGATGAAATTTTTACCAGTCATGGTAATGTCTTTATGAAATTTTATAATGGTGAACTAGAAATAGCTCATAACGGTGTGGAAACTTTTGCCGAAGTCAAAAAAAGAGTTTTGGGAATAGTTGATCACGTCATTGAAAAACATCCGGATGAAAATGTAGTTCTTGTAACTCATATGGATCCAATCAAAGCAATGCTGTCTACTATAGTTGATTTGTCTCCTACTAATTTATTTGAGCTAATTATAGAGAATGCATCTCTTAATCTCTTTAGAGAAAAAGATCGAAAGTTTTCACTTTCAGGACTTAACGTAATGCATCCATCAAGATTCGATCTTAGAATATAACTAGTAATCTTGAAAACCCTTAAATAGAAATTATTGGCCACGTCATTCAATCGCTAATGAAGAAATTGGTCGGATTATTCTTGGTATTGGCAGTTATAGTGGTTATTCCAGCTATAGAGTCAGCGTTTGCTGCAGGTGATGAGCCTGGAGAATATCTTGATCGTAGAGCAATTATTTGGAATTTATTTTTTAGAATGATGACTATCGCATTTGTTGTTGGCGCTGTTGTATCCGGTACTATAATTTGGCAAGTTTGGAGATTCAGAGAATCTCATCCCAAAGCAAAACCAACTCCATATGAGGGGACGGACTGGTAGAATTGGGCGGACACTCTAACTGGCCTGAATGGGTTTACATTGGAGTCGTAACTGCACTGATGGTTTGGGTAGGAGCAGAAGCTTGGGAGGCTGAAAGACTAGTAGAGCATGTTCCTGCTGATGCAGAAATTATCAAAGTTACTGGACAGCAATGGTTCTGGTCTTTTGAACATGAAGACGGTACAAAAGAAATTGGCGAGTTACATGTTGAAAAAGGCAAAGCCTACAAATTTGAAATAGAATCCAAAGATGTCAATCACTCTTTTAATATTCATGATTACGTTGTTTTGATGGATGCGATCCCTGGTAGAGTTAACACTGTATGGTTTGCACCAACTGATGTGGGAGAACATGATATTCAATGCAGGGAGTATTGTGGATTGATTCACTATAATATGAGAGGCAAGTTAATTGTGGAGGAGCCTTCATCTTGATAACGCTTTTATCACAACCACTTGGAGGACTTAGCTAATGGTTCTAGAACTGCAAAAACCACGTCCAATTTGGCAAATTATGTTTTCAACACATCATACTGATGTAGGTTTACTTTATCTTATTTCATCACTGGCATTCTTATTCTTAGGCGGAACCTTGGCTCTTGCAATTAGAGCAGAGTTGTTCTTGCCAGGTGCACAAATTATTGGTGATTCAATGACCTTTAACAGAATCTTTACAGTTCATGGTACAACGCTAATCTTCTTGTTCATCATTCCATTTGCATCTGCAGTTGGCAACTACTACGTTCCAATCATGGTTAGATACAAAGACATGGCATATCCAAAACTCAACGCAATTGCATTCTGGATGATTCCGCCAGCTGGCGCACTCATCTGGTTGGGATTTGCAGACTTTACTTGGTATGCAACTCCGCCATACTCTATTATCAGTGCACCAGGCCCAGCTGCTGACATGTGGATTTTTGGATTAAAGATTCTTGGCATCTCATCCGTATTAGGGGCAATCAACTTTATTGTTACAATTCTCAAATGTAAACACCCCGACATGTCAATTGGACAAGTCCCACTTTTAGCATGGTCATTTTTGTCATCATCTTTGATTATTCTAGTTGCAATTCCAACATTTGCAGCAGCACTTTTGATGTTGCTAACTGACAGACTTGGTGTAAGTGGGTTCTTCAATCCTGCAATGGGAGGGGATCCAATAGCATATGCACACTTGTTCTGGTTTACGTTCCATCCTGAGGTGTATGTGTTGGTAATTCCAGCAATCGGTATGATGTATGAAATTATTCCAAGATTCTCAAGAAAACCAATCTACAGCTACAACTCTGGCGTCTTTGCATTTGTTTTGTTATCTATTGTCGGCTTTTCATCATGGGCACACCACATGTATGCAACTGGAATGTCATTTACCGAAAAAACAGTCTTTATGGTGGGAACACTTGCAGCAGTTCCAGCATCTGCCATGCATGTGTTCAACTTTATTGCAACAATGTGGAATGGCAGAATTAAATTTGCAACCCCAATGATGTGGGCAGTTGGAGGCATTGCATTATTCTTTTCAGCAGGTGCAGGCGGTGTTGCAAACGCTGCAATGCCATTAGACTTTACAACACACGACACATACTGGGTAGTCGGTCACTTCCATCTCTTTGTGATGGGTACCATTGCATTTGGTTCAATTGGTTTTCTCTACTACATGTTCCCATATGTAACAGGAAGAATGTACAATGAAACAATGGGTAAGGTTCATTTTGTCATGTCATTTATTGGAACTGTTTTGGTATTCTTTACACAACACGTACTTGGCTTGTACGGAATGCCAAGAAGAATTTTCGATTATCCGCCAATCCCAGAATGGATTGCAATGAACCAGATTGCTACAGTAGGTGCAATGATTATTGGTGTCAGCATGGCAATCTTTTTGGCAAACATGATTTACAGTTCAGGAAAAGGAAAACTTGCAAATACCGAAGACCCATTCGGAGTAGGTGGCAAGTATTACTATCCATTTGAGGCAAAGAACCCATCACACTAGGAGATAAATGAAGTTGAGTCACGATAATTCCCAAGTTTACAGAACAACCCCAGCTAGAACTGGAAAAATGATGATAATCATGTTAGGTATCTGTATTGTCGGCGGAGCAATCTTCTTTTCAATGTGGGACTATTGGATTTCACAACCAGCTCCTGTTGTGGGTATGATGAGTGAAACTATTGAACATGATGTGCAAGCTGCTTTTACCGGAGTTCATATTCCAGTTGAACTTTCATTTATAGAATCTCCTGACTTTAGAACTTTAGCGTTTAATGCATTACCTGGTGATCCAAATCATAATCCAACAATTACAATGAATGTTGGAGATGAAATTAATTTCTCTGTAGTTAATCATGGCAAGTCATTTCATTCTTTTGGTGTTACAGCAGCAGATGAAGGATTTGGAGGAATTATTCCAGGAAGTGAAGTTGCAGCAGCATCTAATCCATTAAAACCAGGAGAAGGTGGAGAATCCACATTTATCGCAGGTGAAGAAGGAACTTACTATTACATTTGTACTGTTCCAGGTCATAGAGAACAAGGAATGGTTGGTAAAATCATTGTAGGTGATGTTCCAGTTGAAGAAGTTATGGAAACAGCACCCGAACCAGAGGTAATGGAAGAAGTTGCAGAACCAGAGGTAATGGAAGAAGTTGCAGAACCAGAACCTGTAGCATATGATGGAGTAATATCCATCCCAGATGGTTCATCCATTCCAGGATGTGATGAAACAAATGAATGCTATATTCCATATCATGTTACAGTTTCAGCAGGTGATGAAATCACTTGGTCAAATGATGACTCAGCAGCTCACACTGTTACAAGTGGAACGCCTTCAGGTGGCCCTGACGGAAACTTTGATAGTAGTTTGTTTATGGCAGGAAATACATTCTCAGTAACACTAGATGAAGCAGGTGAATATCCATACTTTTGTATGGTTCATCCTTGGATGGTCGGTATAGTTACAGTAAACTAGAAACGAGAAATTTTGGCTATACAATATCTTGCATTAACGACATTGGTTGTTTTGTATTCTTTGATGTTTATTGGTGGCTATATTTCAGCTGCAGGACTTGGCCTGACTTGTCCTGAATGGCCTCTGTGCCCTAACGGAGTGATGCCTTCTGAGGAATATCTAATTGAATGGATTCATAGAACAACTGCTGCAACCACCGGATTACTAGTAATTTCAACCATGATTGCAAGTCTGATTAACAAGAATTCTAACTTGAAAATAAAAATCACAAGTTCACTTGCAACCGGATTGGTAATTACTCAAATTACCTTAGGTGCACTGGTAATTGATACAAAACTTCATGCAGTCCTAGTTGCAATTCACTTGGGCATTGGAATCTGGCTTTTTGCTATGGTGTTATTGACAACATTGTTTGCATTTAGAATTTCTAGAATAACTGTGAAACCTACAGCTTAGATTTTTTGAAAATTTTTGGCATATAGATGTAAATCATTACCCCTGTGAAAACTAGGGCACCAACAATTATCGCACCAAAGAAAATCATCCCGAATGGGCTTTGAGTTCCCATGTTAAACGTATACGTTATTACTCCGTTTTCTGACATATCATACAAGTCAATTTTTACAATATGATTCCCTTGTTGTCTCCAGACATAATCAAAATCCCAATGATTCCCTTCAATGGATGTGGGAGGGATTGCATCTACTTGTTGGCCATTAAAAAAAACTCGAATTCCCATTGTAAATCTATCAACATCTTCATATTCAAACCCCTTAGTCACTTTGACTAAAAATTGAGATGGTTCTCCAATTTGCGGAAATTCAGGCAATGTGGCTACTTGAACCCTATAACCTGCCTCAAACTGCTCTGCTGAATTAAACATGGAATGGCCATATGCTTCTTGAAATAACATACTTGATGAAAACATCAAAACAAAGATCAGAAAAACTGATCGCTTTTTACTCATTAAATGAAATCTAACTTTACATGAATATATTGTAAATCAATGAACGTGAGAAAATCTTCAAAACCTTTAAATCCTTATTGGCAAGAAACCCAATCGTTGACCCTCGTTACAAAATCAATCGATATTAAAACACCTGTAGAGAATGTTTTTACCTACTTTGCAAGACCAGAACACGTTTCTGACCAAATCAAAAATGACACGGTAGGCATGACAGTGGTTCCTATGGATATCAAAGAAGGAATGGGTGTAGGTACAACCTTTAGAATTATCGGTGACTTTAGCGGTAAACGTCTAGAATGGGATTGTGAAACAACTGAATTTATCAGAAATGAAAAGATTGCAGCAAAACAAATTGAAGGCCCATTTAAGAGATGGCAAATCACGAATGAATTCAAAGCCTTGGGAAATAATCTCACTAGAGTAACCATGTCCGTAGATTACGAAATGCCATTTGGTCCGTTAGGAGCAATTTTGGATAAAGCAAAATTTGCAAAATCTGCTGAGAAAGGAATGGAAACTGCTCTTTACAACGTTAGAGGTTTACTAGAAGGAAATGGTTCAATTCCGGTTTACATCACATTAGATGCATACCAAAAACTTCTTGCCGAAAAGAAAAAGATGAACGATGTTCCAGTTTCAACTGCACTTACTGCAATTATTGAAAAGTACAATGAAATTGAAGCAAAAACCCAAAACTAAATTTTCATTTATTTTAAAATCTTAAGATTAATAACAACTCTGGGCTTTATCCATTTTGGTGGGTCTATGGCGCAGCCAGGTAGCGCACCGGACTCTTAATCCGGTTGTCAAGGGTCCGAATCCCTTTAGACCCGCTATCTTGAATCTTAGAATATTTTACAAAATGATTTTTTTACGAACAAAAGCTCGGGAATCTAACTACCAGAATTTACTATTTTATTTTTTATAGGTGTAACAATGTCTAGCCCAAAACAACTCTTCTCACTTGCTAAACTAGAATTATCTGCACAAGACGATCCTTTGAAATTTAGTGGAATAAAATCACAGGAAACAAAAACCGCTTACACAAAGAGTTCCTTTATTCAATAGAATATTTTGAAGGAACTTTTGAAGGCAAACCACTTCTATCTGTTGTATTACTAATCCTTAAAATCTAGACCAAGTCTGAAAAATTTGTTCAAAGTATTCTATTCTAAACTCTTGAAATGAGTCTCTCTTTTAAATACTGAACACATTGATTTTCAAAATATCTTGGTTTCTAAATGGGTTTTTTTCATGGTGGTTTTTCTTTTCTCTACATTGCTTGTACCTAATTTTTCTGTTCATGGACAGTCAAATAATCCTGATACTGCTCTACTTTTTATCAAAAGTGTGACTTCACTCTCCCTTGACATGCTTGCAAATTATGTTGAACAAGGAGATGTGGAAAGTGCAAAAAATATCTCAATGACTATTACAACATATTTTCCCTTACATTTGCAGACTTTGAGACAACACGATCCTGAAACTTCTGATGAAATCCATCTGTTGCTGTTAGACATACACAGCAATATAGGAAAATCAGATAACCAAAAGATACTTTCTGAAATTAACACTGTTCAAACGTTGCTGGAGAGATACAAACATGATTCTCCAGACTTTGGAAAAACTATTGCGCAAATATTGACCCTAGTTGATGAACAATACCAATTTTCTATTCAAAATGATGTTCCGTCATCATATCAACTATCTGTGAAACTTGTGGATCTGTCAATTGAATTGTTTGGAAATACAAATTATGATGAACGATTAACTCTTGAGATTAGTTCTTTTCTTGATGAGTTAAAAATAAAAATTGAAAATAAAGATGATTTTCATTCCGTTGGAACACTAATCTCGGTCATAAATCGAGATTTTGTTGGAACTGAAACTGTAGTGTATGACAAACAGAAATTCTATGAAAACATCAGGTCTCTATATGAAAAATTATTTGCAGCGTTAGACCAAGGAGATTACGCTAAAGCAGAAGAGTTAGGAATTGAGGCATATTTGGAAAATTTTGAGTATCTGGAAGCTGACATTGAAAAAGTAGACCCAAAGTTACTTTATGAGTTGGAGATAGACATGCGTGAAAAACTTCGAGAAATGATTCAAAACAAACAAGACGTAGAGGGAATTAAAACATTCATCAGTGATTCTATTTTGCCTGATCTTGCAAACGCAGAAGAACAGGTGAAAGTTCTTGGGAATACTGGATTGTCTGATATTGTTTTAGAAAAAGAACTAAAAGATATGGGTGATGCATCTGAAGGTGCAAAAGAAAGTGTCAGGAACGAAATTGATTTCATTAGAGACACTCTTCAGGCTTTGTTAGTTCAGTATGATGAGGGTGATTTTCAGTCAGCTTACACATCTGCAAGAACTGCATATCTTGACAGCTATGAATTTGTTGAAATCCCGCTACGTGCAATTGATCCTGATTTCACCCTTGAGGTGGAATTTCAATTTGCAGAGCTACGAAACATGATACAAAATCAAGCTCCTTCTGAAGACATACAAGAAGTTGTAATTGCAATAAAACGAAATCTTGACGAGTCAGAAAGACTCGTTAGTGGTGTTGGCACACTTGCACCTATGATTGCCTTTACATCGTCATTTGCAATTATTTTTAGAGAAGGTTTGGAATCTGTGTTGATTTTAGGTGCAGTACTGTCTTATCTTGAAGCATCACGAAATAACCAATTCAAAAAATATGTGTACTATGGTGTGCTTGCTGCATTTGGTGCAACTGCAATCACTTGGGTGATTGCATCATATGTTATTGAAATCTCTGGTGCAAATCGGGAACTTATAGAAGCGATTGCTGCATTGTCTGCAACTGCTGTTTTGTTTTATGTTAGTTTTTGGGTTTTAAATAAAATTGAACATAAAAAATGGATGGAGTTTGTAAAGGCAAAAGTTTGGCAAGCTTCTGCAACTGGTAGTGTGATGGTATTTGTTATGTTGGCTTTCTTTACCGTATATAGAGAAGGATTTGAAACTGTCTTATTTTATCAGGCAATGTCTGGATTTGCAAAGTATATGGAATTACAAGTTGGTCTTGGGTTTGTACTTGGAATTGTATCGTTGATAGCAATCTATTACGGAATGCGTAGATTAGGAAGAAAATTACCCTTGCGTGCATTGTTTGGGTTGACGATGGGTGTTGGTGCATATCTTTCAATAGCATTTTTGGGAAATGCAGTAAGGGAATTACAAGTTTTAGATATTGTTCCTTATACTGGAATGATCGGAGTCATACCCCGTCTTGACATCAATTTGGCCACGATGACAGGAATCTATCCAACTCTTGAAACTGTTGTATCACAAATCATCCTATTGGGCGTCTATCTTGCTGCCTCATCATATGTCTTGGTAGTTAGACCAAAACGTGAAAAACAAATAGCTATGATGCGTAAGTCAAGAAGTACTGTTGATGACTGAAAAAAATCGAATTAGAGTTGGAATTGATGTGGGAGGTACCTTTACCAAAGCTGTAGCTATTGACATCAAAACTGGAACTATCTTGGGTAAATCAACTGTGATGACCACTCATACTAATGAAAGAGGTGTCTCTGCAGGAATTGTAAATGCACTATCTAATATTCTAGAAACATCGAGAATTTCTATCGATGATATTGAATTAATATCTCACAGTACAACACAAGCAATCAATGCCTTATTAGAAAAAGATACTTTCAAAGTTGGTATTGTTGCAATGGGCGTTGGTCCGGAGAAAAAAAATATAATTAAACGCACAAAACTCTCAGATAACAAGATCAATTCTGAACATGATATAAACACATGTCATTGTTTTCTTGATACCTCACATTTGATTTCGGAAGAAGAGGTTACAACAGCAATTAAAAAATTAAAAAATGATGGTGCGAAAGTTATAATCGCTACTGAGGCATTTGGAGTTGATGATCCGTCAAATGAAAAATTTGTAATGAATGTATGTTCTAAACTGGGGCTTCCGTCTACTGCCTCACATGAAATCTCTGGAATTTATGGGCTAGAAATTAGAACCTTAACTTCTGCAGTTAATGCCAGTGTTTTGCCAAAAACATTTCAAGTTGCAAACTATGTCGAGGATGCAATAAGAGATTTTGGCATAAACTCCCCCCTGATGATAATGAAAGGCGATGGAGGTGTTACAAATATGAACACCTTTAGAACAAAACCAATACTTACCATACTCTCAGGACCAGCTGCCAGTGTAGCCGGAGCTTTGCTTTATCAGAGAATTACTAACGGTATTTTTGTTGAAGTTGGTGGAACTAGTACAAACATTTGTGTTATCAAAAATGGAAAGCCGGAAATTCGTTATGTTACAATCAAAGATCATCCCACATGTGTTAGATCCATTGATGTTAGGATACTGGGGGTTGCAGGAGGCAGTATGTGTCAAATTAAGGATAACAGGATACTTGGTGTGGGTCCTAGGAGTGCTCATATTGCTGGTTTGAAATATTCTTGTTTTGCGGATCCCTCTGAACTTGAAGGGGGCAAAATCATCTCAATAAAGCCAACTGAAAACGATAATGATGAATATGTTGCAATTTCATCAAAAGGTAAAATCTTTGCAATTACCAATACATGTGCTGCAAACGCTTTGGGTATGGTTGATAGTGATGACTATGCGTATGCTGCTCCCGACTCTGCCAAGATTGCTTTAAAGATACTGTCTAAACATCTTGGAATGTCGTATTCTGAGGTGGCAATGTCGATAATTCAAACTGCGTCATTTACCATCACGAAAGAAATCAGTAAGATTCTAAAAGAATTTCAAATATCTCCTTCCACAACTCAGATTGTTGGAGGTGGGGGAGGGGCATCAGTATTGGTGCCTTTTGTTGCAAAGCAACTAGGAATAAAATACTCAAAGTGCAAACATTCTGAAATAATATCTTCTATCGGAGTGGCCTCATCCATGCTTCAAGAAGAATTGGAAATTACTATGGCAGAGCCAACACCTGATAAAATATCTGTGGCCCATAAAAAAATTCACAACATTATGATTGATAGAGGGGCATTATCTGAATCGATAACGATAAGTAGCGAGTATATCCCTGAAAAATCAATTCTTCGTGTTATTGCAACTGGAAATGTGGAACTTGATAGTTCCACTACTTCAAAGACTATTTTTACATTAGATGAAGCCCTAACACGATGTTCTGAAATAATTAAACTTCCTGAATCTCTTATTGAGTTAAGTTTTGAAACTGAGCATTACTTTGTGTTTACAGGTCATATTGAAAAAAAGAGAATGTTTAGCAAACACAACAGACATCATATAATAATTCTGGATAGATTTGGAAGACTAAAACTTTCAATCAAAAATGGAAAGATCTTTCAAGGAGGCAAGCTTAGCATGTTAGAAGATATTGATGATTTCTTAGAATCTCGAAGCAGTGATATTGCACCACAAGTATATCTTTTAACAGATCTCAAACTCATTGATTATTCCAGTCTCACGTCTAATTCTCATATTATTGATGCCGTACGACAGGAAATCAGTGAAAATGATAAAGCCGCAGTGATAATTGAAATTTGATTCATTCAAAATATTGTTCTACAAACTTGGAATATTTCCAAATAATGTGTAATGCATTTAAATGATAATTTTCAAGACCACTTTCTTAATGAGAAAAATAACTACATTGGCGCTTTTGATGACTTCGATAATTTTGTCAAGTCCGTCTTTTGCTTTTGCTGAATCAGTTCAAGAAAAATCTGAGTTTGCTTCCTCTCTTGAGGAAACATTAGGTCACTTTTGGGCACTTGAGCAAAACCTAGATGATAAAAATGCTGAACTGGCATTGATTCATGCTACACATCCAATTTCAGAATTGTATGACTCCATGAAACCACAGCTAAAGGCAGCAGATCCTGCACTTGATGCACAAGTTCAGAAGACATTGATGGATTTGAAAGACAAGGCAAATACCACTATATCACGAGCACAAGCTCAGCAGGCAATTGACAATGCAAAAGGTGTTGTTGCAATTGCACGCTCTACTATTGTAGGTGATGAATTGAGTAATGATTCTGCCTTTAAGGTACAATTGATGAAGGTTCTACTTGATACATCAATAGCAGAATATGGTGAAGCAGTCTCTGATGGCGTAATTGGAGAAATGGCTGAATTCCAAGACGGTTCTGCATTTGTATGGAGGTCACAGCAAATCTTTGCTGAAATAGAATCTGACATTGATGCTCATATTGCAGAAGAGATTGATGAATCCTATGAAGACTTGTGGAATGCATATGATGCTAAAGCTGATCCATTAGAAATTCAAACTATTGCAAATAGAATTATTCATGAACTAGATGAATCACAAGAAGCAAAAATAGAGTTTGCTTCCTCTCTTGAGGAAACATTAGGTCACTTTTGGGCACTTGAGCAAAACCTAGATGATAAAAATGCTGAACTGGCATTGATTCATGCTACACATCCAATTTCAGAATTGTATGACTCCATGAAACCACAGCTAAAGGCAGCAGATCCTGCACTTGATGCACAAGTTCAGAAGACATTGATGGATTTGAAAGACAAGGCAAATACCACTATATCACGAGCACAAGCTCAGCAGGCAATTGACGATGCAAAAGGTGTTGTTGCAATTGCACGCTCTACTATTGTAGGTGATTATCTAAGCAACTCAGTTGATACAAAATTGATTTTGATGAAGGTTTTACTTGATACATCAATAGCAGAATATGGTGAAGCAGTCTCTGATGGCGTAATTGGAGAAATGGCTGAATTCCAAGACGGTTCTGCATTTGTATGGAGGTCACAGCAAATCTTTGCTGAAATAGAATCTGACATTGATGCTCATATTGCAGAAGAGATTGATGAATCCTATGAAGACTTGTGGAATGCATATGATGCAAGAGCCAATCCTTTACAAGTTGAAACTTTAGCTGGAGGCGTTATCCATGAAATTGATGAAGTCTTGGGAGTTGAGGATGAAGGCAATGATTTGTTAGAATATGTAGAAACCATTGAAGAATTGCTTGATCAAACAAAACAAGAATATGCAAAAGGAGATACTGATTTGGCATTAAGTCTTGCCACAAAGGCATATCTTGATAACTATGAGTTTCTTGAGGCACCTTTGATTGAACTTGGTCAGCGAGAGTTGATGGAAGAAGTTGAAGTAATGTTGCGTGAAGAACTCCGAGGTATGATTCGAAATGGTGAACCAATATCAGAAGTTAATGCCCAGATTGATGCAATTCAAGCTAAAATGAAAACCATTGGAACTGTTGTACCAGAATTTGGAACAATAGCTATGATGGTACTAGTTGTTGCAATCACAAGCATTATTGCAATTACTGCAAAATCTAGAATCAATCTAAGAGTCTAACTCTTTTTTTCTATTTTTTTATTGAAATAAGTGCATTCAGAAGCTGTTTTTAAAACTATTTTGCTCTGCGTTTCATTATTCTGAAATAAAAATTAAATCTAATCCAGGTGGGATGCTTGTGTTCAAATCATAAAACATTGATGTAACATACATTGCCAGAAATGTTATGTGTAATTGGATGCCGTTTTGCTGATGGTTAAAAAATAAAAAAAGATTATTCAAGGAATGATCTTAACATCCAAGCCATCTTTTCATGTTGTTCCATAAGCCCTGTGAGAAAATCAGAAGTTCCTGCGTCACCCAATTTTGTACATGTCTCAAGATCTTTTCTTAATGTTTGAATGACTGATTCGTGATCAACTAGAAGATTTCTCAGCATTGTTTGTGCTTCTGGGAATGTGTCTGGTTGTTCCTTGATTCTGCTATTTCCAATAAACTCAGAAAGAGTTGCTTTTGTCTTTCCACCCAAAGACCTGCCTCTCTCAGCAACCTCGTCAATAATTCCATCTAGTTCACCGTATTGCGATTCAAAGAACTTGTGAAGATCATTGAATTGCATTCCTACGACATTCCAATGATAGTTTCTTGTTTTGGTATACAACACGTACTCATCGGCTAAAAGTCTGTTCAAAATATCAACGATGTTTTTTGCATTATCAGAGGAAATCCCAATATTAGTTTCCATGAAAGGATTACCTCATTACCAAATAAAAGTCATCATAGTTTTGAGGGAGTTGTTACCTGGATTATGATTGCAATACATCCCATCTTGAATTCTCAATATTTTAGATTAATTTTAGAAAATTTTTGTACTTTTTTAATTGTAAATTTTGTGTTTTGTTTTCAATTCTTGCAGTAAACGTTCAATTTTTTGTGCAGATTTATCTATGCGATTAAGATAAGCCTTGATTCCATCATCCATCACTCCATCATATTGGAGTTTAATCAATTCTAATGAATTTAGTATGATCATCAATGGATCCGCACATTTCTCAAAATCTACCTCGTCTTCCATTTCTTATAGTAATTGTTAATCTGATACTTATATTATCTCATTTGCCAAAAATGTGTCTTAAAAAATACATACTCATACCTATATGAAATTTTGATTTCTTTCAATTATAATGAATAATTCGGTTGTAGTAGTGGATGACAATGATGATTTACTTGATTCACTAACTGACTTTCTTCAAATGAAGGGATTCAATATTTTAGGATGCGGTCATAATGGATTAGAAGCAGTTCAATTGTATGAAGAATACCGCCCAGACGTAGTTTTATTGGATCTATCGATGCCTAACTATGATGGAATTTATGGTCTCGAAAACATCAAAAAAATTAATCCTGATGCCAAAGTCATCATATTGACTGGACATTATACTGAAAAAAATAGACAAAAAATTAAACCATTTAATGTATCTAAAATAATGGAAAAACCTTGTTCGCTGATCAAACTGGATCAAGTTTTAAGATCTCTTAGTATAGCATAATTTTTTGTAATACTGCCCCACTATCTGATGAATTCATTTCTCGTGAATCACTAATCATAATTTTCATTTTACAATATATTGAAAATATATTCAAAGATTAGATTATCATGTGTAATCATTTCTAATATACTAAAATTCGATGAGTTCTATTCTTTTGATAAATCATCAATTATTCTCTTTATCTCTAAGCGATCAAACGGTTTTCTTATGTATCCAAAAACTCCGATTTTTTCTGCTTCATCTCTTGTATTCTTCTTATCTGATGATGAAACTATCACTATCTTTGCTTTTGAATCATACTGTTTAATCAGTTTTGCAGCCTCAATTCCATCCATCTCTGGCATGTCTATATCCATTGTCACCAGATCTGGTTTTTGTACCTTGTATGCTTTTAGAGCCTCTTCACCATTGTTTACCTGAACGATTTCTCCCACTCCTGTTGTATGTTGAAAAATTTTTGACAGTAATGTTCTCATAAACGCTGAATCATCTGCTATCAGTACCTTGTAATTTATCATATCCATAGTATGACATTCATATCATTATACTATATTAGATTTAGCTATGATTGAGAATAATTATAATGATTTTAAGCCTGATGTTCTGTGAATTAAATAGATCCATATGGGACAACCATCATTTTGGGGACAAAAATGGGCCCACGGGGATTTGAACCCCGGATCTTCGCCGTGTAAGGGCGACGTCATAACCGACCTGGACTATGAGCCCAGAAACCTACCTTGTTAAAAACCATTTAAACTTTGAGACATGTGAGAATCTACAAATTTGATGAAAAAATAAGAATCTCATGAATGTCTGCAATTTTTTTTCTAGCCCTATTGGATTAGGTCATGTGACTAGAGATATTGCAATTGTAAATAATTTTGAAAACATTTCCACAAATTTTGTTACAGGCGGTGTAGCAGCTGAAATTCTAAAAAATTTGAATTTTAAAGTTCAAGATGTATACAATCCACCTTCATTTATTGTTGAAAATGGAACTCTAAAGAATCCAGCAAAATGGTTGTGGAGTTATTACAATTATTACAAAGAATGTAAAAATATTTCACAGAAGATTCTGCAAGATGACAATCCAACTTTGGTCATCAGTGATGAGGATTTTGCATCATTGACCGTTGCTCAAACAATGAAAATCCCTACCATACTGGTCACCGATATCTTGGAGACTCATTTTACAAAAGGATTAGCATCACTAATTGAGAAAAAAATGAACAAATCAATGCAAGAAATAAGTAAAAAATGCGATTTAGTGATTCTTCCTGAAAATGGAGATGATTCTGATAATATCAAAAGAGTAGGACCCATAGTTAGAACCACCGCTTTTTCAAGAGAGAAATTACGAGAAAAATTCCTATTTGAGAAAAAAACAATTGTTGTTTCCATTGGAGGAACAGATGCTGGGATATTTCTAATTGAAAAAGCATTAGAGTCTATTTCAAAAATAAATCAAGACATCAAAATTGTTCTAGTCTCTGGTCCTGCAGTTACTAAAAAATTTGAAAATGTCCGAAATTTAGGATTTGTAGATAACTTGCATGAAATAATTTTTGCAGCAGATCTTTTAATCTCACTAGCTGGTAAATCCACAATAGATGAGGCAAATGCTTACGGCACACCTGCAATATTTATTCCAATTAAAGGTCATTTTGAACAAGAAGATAATGCTCTAGAACAAGGATATGTTTTTGATGATCTCCAAAGATTAGACACATTAATTTTAGAAAAACTAGAAGCAAAGAGAAAACAAACAAACACAAATGGTGCAAAAACTGCATCAAATATCATTGAAAAATTAATCAAACAATCAAATGCTTAATAGAAGGCCCCTGATTTTTGATAAAGTACCATGACTAAACTAGTCGTTGCCAAATTTGGTGGGAGTGCAATTGGTCCTGATGGTATGCTGATTCCAGAAATAATCAACCGCATCAACAATTTGAAAAAAGATTCAAAGGTAATTGCAGTTTTTTCAGCACCGCTAACAACACATAATGGAAAAACACGCTCGCTTACCGATGTAATTTTGGAGCAGGGAAAAAATGCAGAAAATGGACAAAGTCCTTCTTTAGATATTGTGAAATCTACTTATGACAAAATCCTTCAATTGGTAAATCCTGAAAATATGGATGCTTGCAAAAATACTATTGATTTGAATCTAAAAAAGGCCAGCAAAGCACTTGATGATGCACTAAATGCTAAAGAATTTGTAGATGAAGTTCGTTCTAGGGCTCTGGCATTTTCAGGTGAAATATTGATGTCTCATGTAATGAACTATGTTCTAAAAAGCAATGGCATCAAATCTGATTCTGTAGATTTTGATGACTGGCCAATAATTACAGATAACAACATAGAATCTACCAATTTTCTTGCCTCAAAATCCAGAGAAAATATGGATAAAATTGCGCTATTAGTAGAACAAAACGAAGTAGTTACTATGGGAGGATTTATTGGAAAAACAATTAAAAACGTTACAACTACATACGAGCGTGGCGGTTCAGATAGGACTGCAGCAGATCTTGGAATATTATTTCATAAAATATACGAAACTAGTATAGATTTTGAGAAAGATAGCGCAGTGGTTTCTGCAGATCCAAAAATTGTAGAGTCTAATCTGTCCCAAGTTCTACAATTGTCATACAATGAAGCAAGACTAGCAGGTATGTTTGGAATGAAAATTTTAGATCCTATAGCAATTAAAGAGATTGTAGAAAATGGGGTGGACATTCCAATAATTATTACAAACATGAATGATCCCGAAAAAACCACTACAATAAAGAGGATATTAGATGAACAAAAAGGACATCCGATCAAAATAGTTACAGGAAAAGAAAATTGCGCAATCTTTCGAATTGAAACTAATTTAATCCAAAAGTTATTGACATCTCTGGAAAAAGATAAGCGTTACAGTGAATTTGTAATGCTGTCCCCATTTACCAAAGACGGAATAGAGTTCTCTAGAATTTTATTCTTGGATGGTGATTATGTAAAAAGAAATGAAAAATACTTGTTAGGATTTGATTCTCTTGCAACCATTACATACAATCGAGGAGTGATTACATTGATTGGTGATGAAATGTGGCGAGTTCAACAAGTTGCATCAAGAACTAGTGCAAAGATTGGTGATGCAGGATTAAATATTTTGAATATGGATGCACAAGAAGAAACTTCACGAATTATAATTGTTGTAGAAGATGCTGATGACAACATAAGAAAAGCAATAAAAGCAATTCATCAAGAGATTTCAAAAATTAATTTTATTTAGTGAAAGTGTGGCGTACGGGTTTTTACACCTGTAAGCGCCATCGAGGGTTTGTTCTTGGACCATTATCTAGATTCAGTCCGGGCGTTACCCTAAACACGCGATACTATATGTTACAATTTCTAGTATATAGAGCTGATCTATATAGATAATTTACATACGCTCAGCTACGTACCACAAAACAATTCCTATGCCCAAAACGATATACCATTTTAGATTTTTTTTATTCATGAAAATATTTGTCGAGCCTAAATCTTCATCTTTGTATGTTGTTAATCTGATTTTTCTCATCTCAAAAGCCTGACCCACCAATCCTATCACTAAAAGAGCGATAGCGACAAAACCTAACATCCATTCCATGGTATAATTTGTCTTTTGCTAGATATTTAGTTTGCAGATTTGACCAAAATCTTTGTCGAAAGTTAATTCTTTAAATTAGCAGTGTTTTTTTCGACTCCTATGAAAGAGGTTGGCAAAATATGGATGAATGGAAAATTAGTGCCCTTCAAAGATGCCAAAGTCCATGTATTGACTCATGCATTGCACTATTCCACCTCGATATTTGAGGGAATCCGATGTTATGATACACCTAGTGGTTCTGCAATATTTCGATTACCTGAACATGTTGACAGACTATTCAAATCTGCAAAACTATATTCAATGAAAATGCAATTTACAAAAAAAGAAATTTCTGATGCAATAATTAAAACTGTGAAAGCTAGTGGACTCAAAGAATCATACATTCGACCATTAGCATACTATGGATATGGAACAATGGGGTTAACTCCTACTGAGAACAAAGTAGATGTCTCTATTGCTTGTTGGGAATGGAAAATGGGTGAATCAAAAGCAGGTAAATTCTCTGGAGCAAAATGTAAAATGTCAAGCTGGGTGAAAATTGATTCTAGATCTCAACCAATGCAAGCAAAAGCTGCATCAAATTATGCAAATGCTGCACTTGCAAGAATGGAAGCATTGGATAATGGTTATGATGAAGCAATAATGTTAAACTCACATGGGAAAGTTGCTGAAGGAAGTGCTGAAAACATATTTGTTGTAAAAGATGATATCATTCAAACACCTCCACTTTCAGCAGGAGGATTAGAAGGAATTACAAGAGACAGTGTTATTCAAATTATTGAAGAAAATAGTGGATTTGTAATTGAGAGAGATCTTGAAAGAGATGATCTTTATACAGCTGATGAAATTTTCATGACAGGCACTGCAGCTGAAGTAAAATCAGTAACTCAAATAGATCAAGTAAAGATAGGAAACGGGAAGATGGGTAACATCACAAAAGCACTTCAAAAATCCTTCTCTGATGTGGTAATGGGAAAAGATGAGAGATTCTTGCCTTGGTTAACATTTATTTAATTTTCCATGAAGTTTTTTACCAGCAAAAATGAGTAGAAACCATGGATTCGTGCGATAATGGTGACACTCCTGAAATCTGTTGGTTTTGCAGAAAGGGTCGTCATGATGATTGTATGAAAGAAATCCCCACACAAGGAAGATCAGATGGTCCGCATGATTGTACTTTTGACACACAACTTGTCCCGTGCAAATGTCAGCACTGAACAATTAGTAACAAATACGGCTTTTGTTTGAATGAATTTATGAGTTACAATAAGGAATTTTGGGACAAGTACGCCGATGAAAATGAAGCAAAATTCAATGAAGAATTTGCAAAATACACTAGAGATTTGGTCACTTCCTTGAATTGTACAAGTGTCCTTGAGATTGGATGCGGTACTGGAATTGATTTGAGATTGTTTCCTAAAAGTTTTCAAATTCACGGAGTTGATCTAAATGACAATGCATTGAAAATGGCAAAATCAAAAATCTCATTTGCAAGTTTTAAGAAAGCAAGCATTACTGATTTGCCCTTTGAGGACTCCTCAATCGATTTTGTTTTTACGCATCAATTATTGAATTATTTAGATGATGATACCTTGGATAAGGGAATTGCAGAAATGTACAGAGTCGCAAGAAAATACATTATGAATTGTGAGAAATTTGAAGAAACAGAAAAACAGATAGATGAAAATCAGAAATTTAGAAATGTGTATAAAAGATGGCTGAACTATAATGTCCGAGTTGTAAGCAATGTTGATATGCATGAAGACATAGAACCTGATAAATCTCGATTTACTCTTTTAAGAAAATTGTAATTTATTTTTAATTTTAGAAGTTTCTTCAACTAATCCCTTTGGTATTATTACGGTAAATGTTGTAGGATCATTTTTTACAGAAATTTTACCCAGATGTTGCTCTACAATATTTTTACAGCTTGCCAATCCCAAACCGGTTCCTTTTTGTTTTGTTGTAAATAACGGTTCAAAGACTTTATCCAGATATTTATCTGGTATTCCTTTACCTGAATCAATAAATTCTAAAATCACATTGTCTTTTTCTTCATATGTTTTTATCTCAACGCTTCCTCCTTTAGGCATCTCTTGAATCGCATTTACAATAAGATTGATGACAACAGCTTCTAGTTTGATTGGATCACATTTAATTTTTAAATTATTCTTATTAAATTTAATTTCTATATCTTTTGGAACATTAATTTTTGTTGTTGAATTTTCAACAAGTTCTGATAGAGAAATGGAACTTAATTTTATTGGAGAATTTCTAACAAAACCTAGAACTTCATCAACCTGATGAGATATCCTGTCAATACTCTTCTTAATCAAATCTAATCGCTCTATTACCTTGGAATCTGAAATTTTTGTATCATGCGGACTTTGATTTATCAAATCTACAGACATTTTCATGACCGATAATGGGTTCCTCAAATCATGTGCCAGGCGCCCTGATAGCTCCCCAATTGCAGAAAGACGCTCAGATTTTAACAACTTGTGGGTTTTTTCTTCTACTATATTCTCAAGATTATTTTTTTGCTTTACAAGTTCATCGGTTCTCATTTTAACTAATTGTGAAAGATTTTTGTTGATAGTTAAAACAATTATAACAAAAACACCCAACATTGCAACAATACCAAGCATTAGATTTTGGGTTGATATCTCCTTATTTTCTTGAATGAACACTACATTGATTAGTGATATGATGGTAACCAAACAAACAATAGCCAACGTTAAGGGAATTACAAATTGTTTGATAGTTTCAAATTGTATGTTTTCTGAAAAAAACATTGCCTGTTTTTCATTTTCAGGTAATTTTGCAATCCTTAAACGTACATGAAGAGCAAAAATTAACAAGAGAAAACTATAGACATACATCAAATCCACTGTATGCCCATCAAAATAGGACCCATCAAGCTCTGCAAAAAGAAAAAATGTGTCTGATACACTATAAGTTATTAGTCCAAATAAAAGAAGCATCCAAGAAAAATTTGCACCTTTTTTGGTAAGAAATAGTATGCCAATAATTGCTGGAACTAATTTAATTGATGCTAATATTGGATATGTAAGAGCAATTGATACTGCAAAAGAATCTTCTCCTGAAATATCATTATATGATACTAAGAGAGATGGAATCAAAAAAGAGAAAGACAAAGCAATTGCAAACAACCAAACGTTTCTGCTTATTGAACTGATTATCGGCTTAATTGAAAGAAACAAAAATGCAGTGATAAACGGATATGATGCAACATAAAAAATATCTGCTTCAGATGGAAATGGCTCGCCTTCCCAAATATGATCATAAGCTTGCCAAATTTGCTCAGCTATAAACCATGATGCTGCACCTAATGCAAAGAAAAAAAATGCTTTTGCCTGAAAATGTCTTTGCTTGAATAATTTTATTGCAAGAACTGTAGAATATACAGTAAGTATTCCTGGAAGAATAACATATGTTGGAATTGAAATCCAACTGAATTGAGAATCATTAAGAAATGATCTTGATTGATATATGATAGTAATTGCAACTAAAATTGTAATTAAAACAAATAAAGTTCTTCTATAGTTTATTGTTGATTTTGATAAAAAATTACTATTGCTCAAGTCCAATCCTCTGGAAATTACCTACTATGTGAATGTATAAAGTTGTATTTTGCATAAAATGCTAATCTCATTTAGGCTCAATTTTTTATTTAAAATAACCGAAAATTGTTTGTGATTATTATAACAAACGTAGTCTTTAATAGCAAAGTATGAGCATATTATTTTAGCATGAATAGTATTATTTTGTTGGTAGAAGATGATACAGATTTGATTTCAATCTATAAAGAAATTTTAGAATTACATGGATATGATCTTCAAACAGCAAATAATGGGCAAGAAGCAGTTGAAAAATTCAAAGATACAAATCCCTCTCTAGTAATAATGGATGGGGATATGCCTATACTTGATGGATATGAAGCCTTCAAACAAATCAAAGAGATTGATAAAAACGCCAAAGTAGTAATTGTTACAGGATACTCTCAACTTGAACCAAAGAATCAACAGGCAGTAAAAGAAGGACTGATCAAAGTAATTTCAAAACCACTTGGGGTAGATGAGTTACTTTCTCTAGCTGAACAATATACTGAAGCTAAAATTAGTACATAGTTATTTAAATTAAAAACTAAATTAGTTTAATACTGAAATTATTAATTTTCAAACTAAAATATGTCGTTAAATCTATCGACTTAATGATTGGTATGTTGTCCTAATTCTAACTATGTATTTTATTTCCTAAAAAGCATCCAAATTCTAGAGCCGACAAAGATTCCAACTGCGGCAATAATTAATATTGCTAAAATTGTATGTGATGTAATTTCATCCATTGTTCTCCAACTTTATCTTTAGAATCAAACTATTCTTAAAGTATGGTGAGAAAAACTATTCGTGGAAAATGTAGTTATCCGAGAATCTATGGCTAAAGACATACCTGTTATTCTTGGATTGTTATATGAGCTTGGACGTCCAAGACCACAAAAAGATTCTGAAATAGAGTCATTTAGAAAATTAGTAAAGCAATACATAGATGACACTGATAAAAAAATACTCGTAGCAGAATTTGATGGTGTTGAAATTATTGGTATGGTGAGTATTGTATTACTATCAAGACTTAACCAAACTAGCAGAGAATTATACATTCCAGAATTAATCGTTCGAGAGAAATTTCAAAATCAAGGAATTGGAAAAAAACTAATCAATTCTTGTATATCTATTGCAAAAGAGAAAAAATGTCATAGAATTAGGCTCGAATCTGGCAATAAACGTAAGGAATCCCATAAATTCTACAAGAAATTAGGATTCGAACAATCTGGTTTATCATTTACAAAAAATTTGAATTAAAAACATTTTCTGATTTTATCTCATTGGATTCTAGTTATTTTTGTTAAACAAATTTTATGGCACCATACCCAACAACAGAGTCTGTATCTCCAGAAACATCTCCACTTGTTGCATAACTAAGAAGTTCTCCTCTGGTTGCACCTAAATTTTTACATGCAATCATTGCAGACGCGATAGCCCCATATCCACACGCAGACACTCTTTTCTCCATTAACACTTGATAAAACCTATCGACATCCAAATCTAAAATTGGCTCAATTAGGGCTTTATCTTGACGATGTGCAAAAGAATTTTCCTCATAATGAGTAAAATCTGATGATGCAACAATTATTGTATTTCTTTTTTTTGCAATTTCTGATACTACGTTTCCTACATCTGTAGCTGTTTGCAGATTTTGTTCAAGTAAAATTATTGGGAGAATCTTAAACTCATTAGTAAGAATTGATTGTAACATTGGAACCTGTACTTCTAAGCTGTGATCTTGTGAATGAGAGTAATTGTCTATCTCGATGACATTGGAGTTTTTTACAGCTTCTTGAGATGCCTGTGAATCTACTTCTATCAAACCTAATGGAGTCTCCCATTTTGCATCTATCATTGTGGCAGCATTTTTTCCTATCCCAAAATGATTTGGTCCGATAATTATTGCAAGCTCTGGTTTTTGTGATGATATTGCTTTGTAGGAATGACATGCTGTGGGACCAGAATACACATATCCTGCATGGGGACAAACAATCCCAAATATTTTCTCAGCTGATTCTTTGATTTGTTTTCCAGGGCCAAACTTGTGTTCAATACAATATTCTATCATCTTTTCTAACTCCTTTTTTGTATCTGGGTAAAACTGTCCAGCAACAACTGGTTCTCTTATCATGTTAGGACTTATGCCTTATTTTATAAAAAATTGTTAGTTGATTCTCGAACTATTTTTCCATTAGGCGACTCTTCTTTGAATATCACGCCTTCAAATATGGATATCTTAGTTGAGCCTTCTTTCCATGAGTCTTTGTTTATGCCAGCTTTTTCACATGTATGTTGTAGAAATTCTTCTACATCCCAACCATATTCTGTTGGAACCTGAGGTAAAAGTAAACCCGAAGAGTATGAATTTTCTACTATCAGTCCGTCTCTTCCTACTTTGATGATGGATAGGTACTCCAAAGGATCATCTACCTTGATTTCAACTGGGGGAGTAAGCACTGTTACCTCAAAAACAATTTTGTCTAATTCATCAGTGCTTACTGGTGTAAAACGAGGATCTTGCGTTGCGGCAGAAATTGCAGCATCAATTAATCCATAAGATAATTTTTTGATTGGAATAGGATAACCAATACAGCCCCGTAAAGAATCTTTTTTGTTAATTGTCACAAAAACTCCTGATTCAAAATTAAACCTTGAATGAAAATCCGAATCAGCAATCTTTGATTTATTTTTCAAATATTCAGCAACTGCTTTTCTGGCAGTTTTGACTAACTCTTTTCCATCCTCATCTGTAAAATTTCTGATATTCTTCATACTTGTTAAATACGTAAAAACACAATAAAAAACATGACGACAATACTCGGAAAAGAAGCTGAACTATATGAAAAACTTCCAAATGATAAGGTAAAGTGCACTGCTTGTGCTAGATACTGTGAAATTGGAAAGGGACAAATCGGTTTATGTGGAATACGAGGAAATGAAAATGGAAAACTACATCTATATGCATATGGAAAAGTAATTTCAGGTCATGTTGATCCTATTGAAAAGAAACCATTGATACATTATTTCCCTGGTAGCAAAGTATACTCTATTGCAACAACCGGATGCAATTGGCTCTGCAGATATTGCCAAAATTCTGATATCAGTCAACGACGCAAAGTTGAGGGAATTGATATGACCCCTCAAGATGTTGCAAATACTGCTGTAAAATATGGTGCTCATGGAATTGCATATACGTATAATGAACCGTCAATATTCATTGAATTTGCACGTGATTGTGGTATTGCTGCAAGAAAAAAGGGACTCTTCAACGTTTTTGTCTCAAATGGATATGATACTCCTGAATCAGTATCCATGATGAATGAATTTCTTGATGGAATCACTGTTGATTTTAAAGGAAGTGCAGAGAAAGAATTCACACGAAAATTCATTGGCATTCCTGATCCTCAGCCCATTTTTGATACATTGTTAGAAATTCGCGATAAGACAAAAATCCACATTGAAATAACTGATCTAATTGTTCCCAAAGTTGGCGATGATTTAACGCATGCAAAAAAACTCTCAAAATTCATCTATGATGAGTTTGGACCAGAGATGCCAATTCACTTTTTACGATTTCATCCTGACTACAAAATGATGGAATATCCTAGCACACCTGTAGAAACTTTGGAAAAACATTATCAAATTGCAAAAGATCAAGGATTGAAATATGTCTATCTTGGAAATGTTCCCGGACACAAGTGGGAACATACGTATTGTTCTGAATGTAATAAAATAGTCGTAAATCGTTATGGGTTTAGCATAAGAGGTTGGCATCTTGATAAAAACAACTGTTGTCAGTTTTGTGGAAATAAAATTCCTATCGAAGGAAAACTACAAAAAGGCTACAAAGAAGATCGATTTCAGTTTGTTACATGATTTCAGTAAAATTATCATAAATACGTTAATTTTCAATAATGATAACTTGGAATTAGTTTAACTATCAAGAAAATAATATGAAATTATGCGAGATGATATGTTCTGTCACTGTGGTTCTTGTGGACATGAAAAAACTGATGAGTGCTATACAAAACAATGTACGTGTTGCCTAAGTGATCATCAGGGTGCATTTGGTAAAAATAAATGATAAAGAAACAAATTAAGAAAATTTTAGTTGCCTTGGATGGATCCCAAAATTCCCAACGAGCACTTTCAATGGCAATTTCCTTGGCAAGAAATTGTGATACTAAACTAGTAGGAATGAATGTAATATCAAATATTCCAAAAAAATATCATCATTTGAGTTATCCAGAAAAACCTGTTTTGCTAGCTGCAGACAATATGATGGAATCTGCTAAGATACTTTGTGCGAAAAATGGAATTTTATTTGAGAGAAAGATAGATTTTGGCGATCCTGGATCTAAAATCGTCAAATTTGCCGAATCCTTGAATTTTGACATTATAATCCTTGGAACAAGGGGGATGAGTGGTATCAAGGAAAAATTTTTCGGCAGTGTATCAAATTACGTTGTTCACAAATCATCTGTGCCTGTAATGATAGTAAAATAATTTTTTAAAAACTACCTATTTCACAATTAGGATAGAACAAGTAGAATTATTTGCAAGTTTGTTTGAAACACTCCCAAGAAATAATCTTGCTGCTGAACCAAGCCCTTTACTTCCAACAATTATCATATTGCACTGTTCTTTTTTTGCAAGTTTTATGATCTCGGATGAAACATTCCCTTCTTTCATAACAATTTTTGAATCAACACCACGTTTAGTGGCTGTTTCTTTTCCTTTAGTCAAAACTTTATTTCCAAACTTTCTTAGAATTTCAAGATATTCTTTTCTATCTAAAAGATTAATTGGAATTGATTTCTCAACAACATACACAAGTATCAAACGAGATTGGTAATTCTTTGCCATTTCACATGCATGGATAAGGGCTTTTTCCGAATACTTTGAGCCATCAAGAGGAACTAAAATATTCATGTAGAGTGATTTTTTCATGCACGTTTTAGAGTTTGTCCATATTTAACTAAATTCTTTAGAATAATTGTTATGATAAGTATTTTTCAAAAACATTCATTCTAATTTCTTAATCTCTAAGCGAATGTGTCTAATCTCTTTTTCCATTCTCTCCTTTTCAGTCGGAGATATTGATTCATCACACAATTTTTCTAGAATCAAAAATTCTTTGTTCTTCAATGATGCAAAATAACTATGTTCATTCATCCTATCTTGCAACAACTTTTACTTTGAAGTCCTCTTGCAATCCAAAAGATCGAGAAAATTAAAACCCCTACTGAAACAAATTTCAATTCTAATCCTTGCATTGGAAATAGTGATAATCCTCCTATTGCACCTAAAACAACTGCCAGTGGCGCAGTACATGCAGGACAACCAGGTGTAAATGCTGCAAATACTCCGCCTACAATCGATGAAGAATTGCCTTTTACCGAATTCATCATCTTCATTCTTTTCATCTTAAATGCCATCATTGCAAAATTAATTCCAGCCAAAGCAGAAATTGTAATGGTTAATCCAACTGATGTTATGATATAAGATGGCATTATCTCCATTGTAATGTCTAGATGAGATGGTAACATTGACATTGTCAAAAAATAATAGATTATTCCTAATCCTGTGCCACTAATTATTGCAATTGCGGCATATCGTTTCAAAGTGAGCACATTTGAAATTAGTTGTAACTTACTTACCAATCAGGTTAATTTACAGCCCATCGTATTTTAACTATCTTTTACCAACCAAAGATTCTTAGCCATAATACACATGGCAAAAACATGACTGAATTCTCCTCAGAAGAAAAAACCATTCTTGTACAATATGTAATTAAAAAATTTGAAAATGAGGAAATCGTACTTGAAAAACTAAAGAATATCCTACCTGAAAAAGATATTCAAAGAAATATTGACACTCTTATTGGAACCCAACGAGTTAGAAGAATAGGTCCTGAAAATCTCCAAAACAATGAGAGTCACACAGAACTTCCAGAACTTCCAGAACATCTAAAATCTATCATTGAAGATCTTTAATCTAAAAATTCTTAAATCACTTTAATGGTAGATTTGCTATGAACAAGTTTGTTATTTTTTTAAGCATTTTGACTTTGAGCATTCTTTTGTCATTTTCAGCAGATTCAGCTTTTGCTCATCCCCATTCTGGTCAAATCATGATAAATAATCATACACATGAACCACAAACTGAAATAATTCCAATTAATTCAATGATAGGACTTGAAAAATCAACCATATTCTTTCATGCTCCTCAAGCAAATAAACTGCCTTGGGGATTTGTTGAAGGAAAAGTTGCAAATCATGTTGAAGGCTATCCTGTAATAATTCAAATCTTCAAGAATAATCATGCAGTTCATTTTGCACAGACTGATATTGGAGATGATGGTATTTATGAATACAAATTCAGAGTTCTAAATTCTGATAAAGGCCATACAACTAAAATATTTGAAGGAGATTATTCCGTAAAGATATTCAAAGTTGTTTATCTTAATCAAGAGAATTTAATTTAGAATCCACGTAAACCTTGTGGACGCATAATTTCTGGATGTTGCTTCATCCATTCTACTTTATCCATCATTTCTTGTTTGTCTTGGGGAAAAGTGCCTTTGATTGTATATGCGTTTGAACCATGATTTGCTCTGAAAATAATTTCATCTTTTGTTTCTATCTGACTGATCAAGTCATGAAGCTCATCTAACGATTCATCATCATTAATTCTTATAAATTCTCCATTATACTTGTCAAGAAATTCTTGTTTTATTCCATTTTCTAAATAAAGTGTAAGTGCGCCTACATAATTGGGTGAGCATGCACTAATTACTTCTGCAGTTCCTTTGATGTGTTCTTTTGAGTATTTTTTTCCTCCTAACCCCAAAATTACCATGCATGACATTACATATCCTGCTTCTTTTGCTTTATTAACAGACTTGATGATTGTTTTTGCAACAGCTCCCTTTGTTACTTTTTTTAAAACAATATCTGATCCGCTTTCAATTCCCAAGTAGAACATATCTAATCCAGCTTCATTCATTTTCTTTAGTTCTTCTGATGTTTTCTTTAGAATATTCATTGGCATTGCATAACAAGAAATTCTTTCAATGTTTGCAAATTTCTCTCTAATGTATCTTACAATTTTTACCATATATCCAGAATCAAGATTTAATGCATCACCATCTGCAAGAAATACCCGTCTAGTGTCTGGAAGGTATTTTGCCATCATGTCAATTTCAGCTTTGACATCATCCCATGGTCTTTCAGAATACTCTTTTGATCTATACATATCACAAAAAGAACATTCGTTAAATGAACAGCCTAACGTTACTTGAAAAATTAATGATCTAGCTTCTGATGGGGGCCTGTATAACGGTGCATCATAATTTAACATCATGTATCTCACTGAAATTTGCTTGATTATGTTTTTTATAGTTTCTATTTTGATTTAATCTCAAAATACCTTTTAGTAGTAAACAAGAAGAAATTCACAAGTTATGGCAAATGATCCTGATGCAAAAAGACTGCTTTGGTTTGTTTTTGCAGGTTCACGTGGAGGATTAAATAGATTAAAAATTATTTCAAAATTAAAAGAAAAACCATTCAATACAAATCAGCTGGCAAAAGAGATGAATTTGGATTATAAAGCAATTCAGCATCACATTAAGGTTCTTGAAAAAAATAATATGATTAGTAAAGTTGGAGAAAAATATGGAGTTGCCTACTTTATCTCTAATTTTCTTGAAGTAAACATGGAAACATTTGAAGAAATTGAAGCAAAATTGGACAAAAGTAAATAAAAGCTCAAGAGGTGTTTTTGTCTAAATGGAAACAACTTCTCTAATCTTATCTATTGTTTCAATTGCAAATATGGGGATATTGGGAATTTTAATTGCAATATTTGGAAATATGTACAGTAAGACACGGGCACAACTTCCTTTAGGAATGATTGTAGTTGCAGGGATGTTATTTTTACATAATGTAATTGGTTCTTTGGCATATTTTTCAATGGAAGAAATTTTCTCTCATGATATATTTCCATACATGTTAGGAGTGGGAATTGCAGAACTTGCAGGATTATTGATATTTCTCAAGATTACTTTAGATTGAGTTTAATTGTAACAACCAAAATACAAAAATGTGTTACACGAATATCTCAAACTTAATAAAAATATTCTAATTGCGTTTGCAGCGTCAATCATAATTTCTGCAATAATTGCACAAATTTTGTCTGAACAAACTGCTTACCTTAACACAACCTTTACCACAATTACAGATTATGTTATTTATTTTTCAGTTTTTAGCATGTTATTTTATTTTGATAATCGAAAAAAATATCGTTTAGCGTCTGGCAGGACTGACACTGCAAAATTAAAACATGATCTCAAAAAACTAGTGACATCACTTGGAATTGCAGAAGTTGTTTATACTGTTGTTAGGTGGGTTCTGCAATATTATTTTCTGACGATTAACTATGATCCTTACTTGGCCTCATTTACATCCCAAGGAATATCAACAATAATTTACATGTTAGTAGTTAATCTAAGTGTGAAGATAACGAGGTTGTACAAAGATGGGAATTAGTGTTTATGTAGATGGATCTGGAGGTCCAAATGGTGGCTTTGGATTTTTTGTTAAAGAAACTGGAGAATCATTTTATGAAAAAAAACCAGAAATTACAAATAATCAGGCTGAATATATGGCAATAATATCTGCATTAAACAAATTTGTAGATTCTGATGAAGAAATTAAAATTTTTAGTGATTCTAAAAATACCGTTAATCAATTAAACCATGAATTTGCAATAAATAACGAACAACTACGGGATCTTGCACGTGAAGCTTGGAGTGTCATGGGAAAATTCTCTAATCTTTCAATTCAATGGGTTCCACGAAAAGAGAATCTAGCTGGAAAGATGTTGGGAAGCTAAAAACATAGAGATCAGCAATATCCATGAATAACTTTATTATGGAAAATCCTTAGACTCAATTAATCATGGTAGAATCTGTAATTTTATCACCAAAATCAATTGCCGTCATAGGGGCATCTGACAAAAGAGGAAGTGTAGGTGCTACAATCACATCTAATATTATGAATGGTTTCAAAGGTTCAGTTTATCCAATTAGTCCAACAAGAGAAACAGTATTTTACAAAAAAGCATACAAAAGTGTCTTAGATGTTCCTAAACCAATTGATCTTGCAGTAATTGTAATTAAAAATACATTGGTAGCACCGGTGTTAGAAGAATGTGGTAAAAAGAAAATCAAAGGAGTAATTATCATCACGGCAGGTTTCAAAGAAGTCGATGAAGAAGGGGCAAAACGAGAACAGGAACTAAAAGATATTGCTAAAAAATATGACATTCATGTCATTGGACCTAACTGTCTTGGTGTGATGAATCTTGATCCAAAGACAATGATGAATTCTACATTTCTTAAAGTTACACCAAAGTCTGGAAAAATTGCACTTGTATCTCAAAGTGGAGCAATATGTGCAGCACTAGTTGAAGATGCTAGTGCTCAGGGAATTGGTTTTTCGGCCGTTGTAAGCCTTGGAAATAAAGCTGCAATGAGCGAAGTTGATGTTCTAAAAATTCTCGCAAACCACAAACAAACCGAAGTCATAGTTATGTATCTTGAAGATATGGGGGATGGTCAGGAATTCCTTAAAGTTTGTAAAAATATCACTAAAAAACTCAAAAAACCAGTGCTTGTGCTCAAATCTGGACGTAGTCCAGAAGGTGCAAAGGCTGCAATGTCTCATACTGGAGCCTTGATGGGTTCAGATGAGATCTATGATGCTTTACTAAAACAATCTGGTGCTCTCAGAGTTGACACCATGGAAGAACTCTTTGATTATGCCACTGCGTTTTCTAAACAACCCCTGCCAGCAAGAGGTGATCTTGTCATAGTATCAAATGCAGGTGGCCCTGCAATAATTTCAACTGATGCATGCTCTAAAATGAAAATTAAGATGGCAGATATTACTAGTGTTAGAAAAAAAATTGATGAGGTAATTCCGCCTTGGGGAAGCTCAAGAAATCCTGTTGACATTGTTGGAGATGCAGATTTTAATCGATTCCGTAATGTTTTGGATCGTGTACTAAAACACCCAAAAGTTGGTTCTGTTATCTCAATGTGTACTCCTTCTGGCACTCTCAACTATGACAAGCTTGCCGAAGTCATTGTTGAAATGTCAAAGAAATACAAAAAAACAATGCTTGCAAGTTTAATGGGACTGGATGAAGGAATTACTAATAGAGAAATTCTAGCTGAGGGCAATGTTCCATATTACACGTATGCAGAAGGTGCAATAAGAACACTTTCTGCAATGATTAGGTTTTCTAATTGGATCAAGTCTCCAAATGGAAAAATTACTAAATTCAAAGTAAACAAAGATAAAGCAAAAAAGATCTTTGACAAGGTAAAAAAAGAAAAGAGGCCTAATCTTCTAGAAGAAGAAGGACAGGAAGTTCTCAAAGCATATGGCTTACCTTTACCTCAAAGTGCATTAGCTAAAAATGAAACAGAAGCAGTAAGAATTGCAAAGAAGATTGGCTATCCTGTTGTTATGAAAATTGCATCACCACAGATCATTCACAAGTCTGATGCTGGTGGTGTTCAGATAAATCTCACAAATGATGAAGAAATTAAAGATGCATTCAAAACAATTATCAAAAATGCTAAAAAATACAACAAGAATGCCGAGATCAAAGGTGTTTTGATAGTAGAGATGGTAAAAGGCGGCAAAGAACTAATCATAGGCTCAAAACTAGAACCTGGCTTTGGTCCAGTAATTATGCTTGGAATGGGAGGAATCTATGTTGAAGTTCTGAAAGATGTTACATTCAAACTTGCACCAGTTACTGATTTAGAAGCAGATGATATGATAGCGTCAATTAAGACTCAAAAACTTCTGCAAGGTGTTAGAGGTGAAAAACCATCTGATATCGCAAAACTCTCTGAATGCATTCAGAGATTATCCCAACTCGTTTCCGACTTTAAAGAGATCAAAGAATTAGACATGAATCCTGTTTTAGTCATGGAAAAAGGAAAGGGTTGCCGTATTCTTGATGTCCGAATAGGACTCTGATCGCAGTCATTCCTAAAAATTATTCTTACATTTTAGAATATTTATACAACATAGGACTGAATAATCTTAGATGGCAAACGTCTTGAAGACTATTAGAACGGGCGATGATTACATCGAAAGTCTTAGAGGCCGTGATCTCAAAATTTACCTTTTTGGAGAACTGGTAAAAGAACCAGTAGACCATCCCATGATTAGGCCATCAATTAATGCGGTTGCAGAAACTTATGACCTTGCAGTACGTGAAGAAGAATTGGCATCTGCTGATTCATCTCTTACTGGATTGAGAGTTAACCGATTTTTACACATTGCAGAAAGTGCACAAGATTTAGTTTTACAAAATAAAATGCAAAGAAAACTTGGACAAAACACTGGAACATGTTTCCAGAGATGCGTTGGAATGGATGCATTGAATTCTTTACACTCTACTACATTTGAAATTGATGAAAAACACGGAACAAATTATCATGAAAGATTTTTAGAATTTGTAAAGATGGTTCAAAAAGAAAATCTTGTAATCGGTGGTGCTATGACTGATCCTAAAGGTGATAGAAGCAAAGGACCTGCAGAACAAGATGATCCTGATCTATTCACAAGAATTGTAGATAGTGATGAAAAAGGAGTTTATGTGTCTGGTGCAAAAGCACACCAAACTGGTTGTATTAACTCACACTGGATTATTTTGATGCCGACAATTAGATTGACAGAAAATGATAAAGATTGGGCAATTGTAGGCGCAATTCCGGCAGACGCAAAAGGAGTTACTTACATCTATGGTAGACAATCTTGTGACACTAGAAGTATGGAAGAAGGTGATATTGATGATGGTAACTCAAAATTTGGTGGACAAGAAGCATTAATCATTTTAGATAGAGTCTTTATTCCATGGGATAAAGTTTTCATGAATGGAGAATTTGAATTTGCATCCATGCTTATAGAGCGTTTTACTTGTTATCATAGACGTAGTTATGTGTGTAAAACAGGACTTGGCGATGTACTAATTGGTGCTGCAGCCACAATTGCAGATTATAATGGAGTTCCAAAAGTATCTCATATCAAAGACAAAATTATTGAGATGACTCATCTAAATGAGACAATCTTTGCTGCCGGAATTGCATCTTCTCATCAAGGATATAAGATGAAATCTGGCGTTTACCTTAATGACGATATGCTTGCACAAGTTTGTAAACATAATGTTACTAGATTCCCATACGAAATTAGTAGACTTGCACAAGATATTGCAGGTGGCTTAGTAGTTACTCTTCCATCTGAAAAAGACTTTAGACATCCAGAAGCAGGACCATTACTCAAAAAATACCTAGCAGGAAGAAAAGGTGTTGATGTTGAAAATAGAATGAGAATACTTAGATTAATTGAGAATATGACTCTTGGTAGAAATGCAGTTGGATATCTTACAGAATCCATGCATGGTGCGGGTTCTCCTCAAGCCCAAAGAATCCAAATTCAGAGACAGATGCAAATAGGATACAAAAAGAATCTTGCAAAGAATTTGGCAGGAATTAAAAATGACGTTGAAGAACCACATGAACCATCTGAATACTTTAAGCGAGTATTCAAAACTAAAGACTCTGTTCTTTAGAAAATTATTTTAAATCTGATCTTTTCTTTTTTGAAATCCATAAAACAATAAGGCCGGTGCTACAAAATACATTCCCACGTTCATCAAAATCACGTCTATCCCATATCCCAAGACCTCTGATTCAGACTCAGCATGTGATAAAATAACTAGTGATGACAGCAATGGGGTGATTCCAATCTTCACTGCTTCTTTGAACACTGGATTCTCTCTTTCCATGTCTGCAACTATTGGTGAGAATGAATAGTAGAATTGGTTGAATCCTGCCATAAATGATGCGCCTGAGTGGGTATTCATCAATTGATTGTCTCTAATTTCTCTGAGTAATTGAACTTGTGGCGCTAATTCAGTCCCATATGTTGCAGTTGCAATAAGGCAACCGCCGCCTTCGGAATTCACCTCTTCAATTTGTGGCGATTCAATAATTACTTCCTCTGATTTTGATTCTATGTTTGATTCATTTAGTTCTTTTTGCTGTTGCTCCTTTTTTTGTTGCTCTATCTCTTGTGGGATCTCTTTTACATTTACAGGATTTGTATCTACAATTCCCTCTTTAGACTCTTCAACACTTTCTTGGATTTCTAAATTGTAGTACATTCTACTTTGTTCAATTAATTTTTGATACCTATCATGTTCGGAATATGCCCACAAGTCATCATTGTAAAGATTTCCACATAATCTTGATTCAATTGAATGTTTATGATGTTCAAAAAAATCTTTTCCCATAATCTTGTACAATTGATAGTTTTCTTCACACCATTCTATTCCATTCTTTGTCAATCCTGCTGTATCACGAAAAGGGGTCTGTGCAAATGCTGAACCAAATAAAAGCAATATTGAAAAAACAGCTAGGTATTTCAATGAGCAATTTTTTTTGTGCTAATTCATAAATGATTCTACTCTTGAAACTGATGATTTCTGAGGATCCTTTTTTAGTAAATTTTACGTAATAATATCACCAAGCAGACAGGACGATCTATTGCTTTTCAAAAGCATATGTGAACCTGTTTGCCTGATTTCTAATAGATCTTTTCTATTCCCTGTCTTTCTTTTTTTCAACTGAATCCTCAATGGATTCATCTATGTCTTTCATTTCTTTTTCTACCTCTTCCATTTCTTCTAAATATTCAGAATCTTCCAATCTTTCTACATCTTTAGATTTTTCCATGTGTTTAGAATTTTCCGAATCTTTTTCTATTTTATCAATGTCTGATAATTCTTCAATGGTATCTGTTTTTTCTGAATCTAACGGATCAGTAAATGTAAACTCTTTTTCACTTTTTTTCTTTGTCATCTGTTTTACAACCATTATTCCAATTACGACTGCAATTATGACATAGTTAATAGGTGGTTTTAGTAATTGTGTTACATATCCTACTTGGGGGATTGTGTATGCAACCTTTCCTATGTATTCTTCTTCTGTAATTGGAAAATCTGTACCTGGAATCGATGCAGGATTTGCATCACCTTTAGTTCTAACTGTTTTAGGATCATCATCAATTATTGATGCAACTCTATGAACAATAACTCGATTGTGATCAGATGGCCGATTAAACACAATGATATCGCCTACCTCGATGTCTTCAAATGGTTCATGTCCTTGTACAATTAACACATCATATACTTGTAAAACTGGAATCATGCTTCCGCTTGCAACCACATAAAATGGATTTTGTGTTCCAAATGCGACTTGAAGCCCTATCCAAATAACTAAAACTCCAACGCCTACAATGATGATATCCTTGATGATTCCTTTTGAAATGGATTTTTTTGCCAATTCCATTATCTCCTTAATATCATTGATTACATTTACTAACTAGATCTTTGTTCCACATTCTTCACAAAACTTAGACCCTTCTTTGTTGCCAAACCCACAATTAGAACACTTTCCAGGCTGTGATTTCTCTTCTGGATTTCCTAATAAAATAATCTCTCCAACTTTTTTGATATTGCTCCATGGAATACTTCCTTCAGTACCATCATTTTTTGTAATTACTAGAACCATCGATTGTGTAGAGTCAATTCCCACCTGTTTTGCATTACCAATCTTGTTTGCATTTTCATCATATACTACTCTTCCTTCAATTGAGCTAACTGAAGTTGTTGGACCTGGTTGCGTTACTGTTTCTTGTGGAGTTTGAATTGTTGGTTCTGCAACTTGTTGTGGAATGTTTTGAGTAGATGGCTCAATTGGTTTTGCAACTCCGACTTCACCTGACTCATCCTGTTTTCTAAATTCTCTATATTCTGCAATTGATGCATTACATGCATTGCAAATGTATTGTCCTTTTTCATATAGAACAAGATTTTCTGCAACTTCTTCATTAGGATTTTCAAATTCTATTTTTGGAGAACCTTCAAATTCTTTTTCACAAGTATTGCAAAAATGTTTAGTAATTCTTTCAGCTTCTAATCTTCCGATTGGAGCTAAAAACAGATCAGGACCGCCTAGATTGCCTTTCATCTGCTGTTCATCTGTAACTGTGGCCATAACATAGCCTCCAGAACCTCGTAATTTCTTTAATCTTTGTTCTGAACTCATATCTGGATTTTACCAAAACGTCATTTAAGTATATATGAAATTTTATTGTACAACAAAAAATATGGTGTTAATTCTGGTGAACATTTTTAGGTACGTTTGACCCACCAACATTACAATGGGAATTACTCAAATTTCAGATGCAAAATCATGGGAAGTCGATGTGATAAACTCTGACATTCCTGTATTTGTAGACTTTTGGGCCGAATGGTGTGGTCCATGTAGAATGGTAGGTCCAGTAGTTGAAGAATTGGCTAATGACTATGATGGCAAAGTTAAATTTGTCAAGGTTAATGTTGATGAGGCCAATGAATTGGCATCTAAATACAATGTCTTTAGTATTCCAACCTTAATCCTCCTTAACAAAGGTGAAATAGTAAGCCAACAAGTAGGTGCAGCTTCTAAAGAATCATACAAAAATATGATTGATAGAGCACTTGCATAAACTCAAACACGTTTTCCTCTTTTTTGATCCTAAAGTAATTAATATTCCAAAAATGAAGTGAGAATATGTCATTTGGTGAAGTCGATACGCTAAACATGCTGTTTGATAAACTGCAGAGTCTGTTTGATGAATCACAGGGCTATTACGAATCATTTCTAGATACAAACAACATGTACAAAAAAGGACAACTCAGCGACAAAGAATTCTTTCAAAAATTAGGTGATTACACTGTTGCATATTCTGCATTAGAATTTCTTGCAATCAAAGTAATATTTGAAATGAAAAAATCAATGGGTTCTGGTTCTGGAACTACACAGTCTCCCGGTTTGATGCCTGGCATGGGAAATCCTGGTATGATGGCAGGAGGAATGGGGGTGCCACCAAGAGCAGGAACTGCACAAAACCCAGTAGGTGGTGGTCCACCAGGAATTGTTTCTGCAAAAGAGGCGTTTGGAGATGTTGGAACCTTGCCTTCACCTGATCCATCTTTAATGCCAAGACGAACTACTCCTCATAGTGAGAATGGATGTTCTTCATGTGGTGCTGATCTAAGACCAAATGCAAAGTTTTGCACAAAGTGTGGAACTAAAGCATAAAACTAGTCAAAAAATTATTTTCTGTTTATTGTGTTGTACCGCATTCTGGACAGAACTTTGCCGTAGCAGATAGACTAGTACCGCATTCTGAACAAAACTTTCCATCTGTTTTTACTTCCTTGTACGCATTTCCAACACTTGCTGAACTTCTAACTGCACCAGATGGTTCGTATTTATCATCATCAATAAGTACTGGTTGAAAATCTTGTTCAGTCAAATATGTCATCATTCTTGGAATTCCCTTTCCTTCGTTTTTTGGATCTGGTACTGAATCACCTAACCAAAATGCAAATCTCATTAGAGTTAGTTCTGGAGTTGAAAACGCCAAAGTATGTTTTGACATGTAATCCTGTGCAGCTTTTTTGCCGTCAAAAACTTCCATGATAATTATATTTTTTATTTATGTATAATAGTTTCTGGAAACACTTTTTTGCTGTCTTTTAGGCACAAAACGTGACATAAAACGTGACATATAGCGTGATGTTAACAAAATGATTTCATTTGTGAATGTTCACGAAATATTTCATTCCCACGTTTTTTCACTCCATTAAATGTACCAAAAATCTCATTTTACGTTCCATTTTGTAACCATTTTTTTCATGAGCCCACACTTTTGAAAAATAATCATTTTTTATTATTACACGCTCATTCAAATGAAAAATGTGAACTCACAAAATAGTTCATACACTTGAAAAAATGAAAATGGAAACCATTTTCAAAAAATGAAAGCCTCATGATATTGCCTTTTTCATGTCAAATGACATGATCCATCATTTTTTATAGAAATGAAGTCATGAAAATAATGTCCGATGGTATGGATTCCCTATGTTTTCTCAACAAATTCATTTTGGCTTCCTACTGTCGGACACTGATTCCATGAAAGTTTTGAATCAAGTAATACGTTGACCGATTTCTACAAATTTTACCTATATTGATGCCTGATTATCATTTTGCTGATACCGTTTTTCAGTAAGATTTTAAAACTTGCATGATTATCATTTTTTGTTGAGAAAACAAGTGGGAAAGAGTCAAAATCTTTTCATATACAATTATGAGATTAATCTCAGTCCCACTAGTAGGGGTTGGGATGATTGTACAGTGATCTAAGTACAAAAATTCCTCTTACTCATTCAAGAAAGAGTAGAGTAATAATCTCAAAAGCCGATATTAGAAATGAAATTTTAAAAATTCTAAAAAAACCACATACCCCTACTGAATTATCAAAACACTTTCATCAAACAAGAGAAGCATTTTCAAGAAATCATCTATATCCAATGCGAAATGAAGGATTAATTGTCAAAGTTGCTGGATCCAACTATTACCAATTAACAGGGCAAAAAAACACAATTGTCACAATTCAAAAACAGTTACGCTCAGAATATGAAATTTTCAAGACTGAATTATTCAAAAATTGGACTAGAAACAATCATTCAAAATTTGAATATAAAAATCAGACACGATTTGCCAGAATTGTATTGGGTTTTGTAACACCCAAATTCAAAATACATCCTGATAACATTACCAAAGAAAATTGGAAAGAAATCATTCCAAATATGGTTAATGCATTGATAGATGTTGCCAATTATGATGTTGTTGATGGTGAACCTAGCTGGTCAAACAGACAGGCAATAAGACACGCTCTAAAATATGGATTGGGGATAGAAATTAGCAAAGATGAGGGAATCAAATTAAGAATTAGTGGACAAAAACCAAAAGAAAAATCCTCAGACTTGCATATCACACCAGAACAAATTGTACAAGCAAAAAAATTACTGTTAAAACATTACTCTATTGAAGATTATCTAAAATTTGGCGTCAAGACATGGACTTTTGTTCGACCCTCTACAGTTTACTTGATTGAATTGGCAAAAATGGATTTCATTGACCAGATAGTTGAATATGTAGAAGGCACAGATGGTGTAAAATTAACTGATGAAAAAGTTATATCATATGCAAAATTTAGAGGTGATAAGATCTACACTTACGTTAGAAGAATATGTCACATTGAAGTCCATGAAAACAAAACCCATGATGATTTTGATAAATACATTTTGGATCCTGAATTTGTTGAACCATTAGAACAATTTTACAATACACGAGTATCACAAGGAAAAAAATATCTGTTTTGGGAAGATAATGATACTAAATTTGAATTTAAAACATATGATAAAATTTTGACTAGTTCGGTAGCTAGGGATAACAAGTTTTTCAAAAAAATCCTGTCTATGATAGGTTTTAAAAAATCAGATTTTGGACTTTATTTCAGAGCCAATTACGGTTTTAGGCATTTTGGAATCCAAATGTGGCTTATTGCAACTGATTACAATTACAATCTGGTTGCTGAAATGTCACATGAAGGCACTGAAACCTTGAAGAAATGGTATGGAAAAAGAACCCAGAAAGATTTTCAAAGAAAAATTAAAGGTATAATGATGAATTGATACGGTATGTGGCATCTCTTTTTCGATTACGTATGTGATTTACTTTTTTCATTCAATCTTTGCATTAGTTTTATTGTCTCTGAACTTTGACAATGATTCTTGTAATTTCATAGCTGTGTCCCAACTTAACTCATTACCTTCATAATATGTTTGATACAATCCTTGTAAATTGCTGGGAAGTTTTACCTTTTTATCTACCAATAAAATTACTCTTTTATCATATCTTAGAAATGCTGCTCCTATTTCTATTAAGACATTTGGATTTACTCCATAACTCCCATCTTCTTTTCTCTCTGATTCATCAGCACTTACATTTATCACTGCACAAGTGCATTCTCGCATCAAACCAAAAATTTTTTCAGGAATTGGAATAGCTGTTGTTTCTGTTTCTATTGCAATCTCATATTCGAATTTTCCAAACTGTAACATTTGTTTAATTTGCTCTAAAATTTTCTTGTTTTTGCTATGTGAGATGAATACTTTTGGTGTTTCTGTTTCTGATAATTTCTGTTCTTTAATTATTGGTTTTTGTTCTTTGTTTTCTTCATCTTCTTCTTCAAATTCTACATCTTGCATGTCTTTATCTTCACTTTCTATATTGTTTGACGTACTGAGTTTGTCTAATCTTAAATAATTTGTACCACGAATATCTTGTTCTAAATTATAATCTATTATATTTTGTATGAATATGTCTATGAATGACTCTACATCTTCTCTTGGAATCCCAAATCCGCCCATTGAAGGATCATGTACTAGCGTATTTCGAAGAACTTCTTTTTTTGGTATGGGTTTTCCGTCAAAATGTTTGTATACTTTTGCAAACAAATCGTTATGTAACAAAGCCTGTCGTAACATACTTCCAACATCTGTTTGTTCTAATGGTGCTACAATAGATTTGCCTAGATTTGTAAGTGAAATAATTTTAGTAATGTGACTGCCTTCCGTTAATCCGTATCTGAATGACGATGCTAATAATACTCGAAATCCACTACTATTTGGTGAGTACCCTACTTGTGGTGCTAAGTCTAAAATGTTGAAAGGATTCCCACCATTCTGTTCCCATATTGCGTGTGATACGTTTAAGGATCGTTTTAACGTGTCACGCGGAAATAAATGCTCTTTAGAGCGTTTTCCCATTTTGGGGTTTGATTTTTCTTTTTTTTCACTCATTTCTTGGTTTGTAATTTATTCTTACTTTATCCTCCAATACATATTATATTCTTCATACATAAAACATTGTCGATCAGATTATTTATGATGTTTTTCATTTTTCAAGTAAATTTTATGCCTAAATTCATTAATTTGCTAAAATATACGATCATTCTTTTAATTTATATACATAAATACTAGTTAAGTGAGAATAAAGTGAGGCCGTAGCTTAATTACAAAGCAATCCATTGACGGAGGATTAGTTGAGGGCGAAATTCCCTCCGGTCTCACTTTACTATTACTCTTCTTCCTTGCTTAAAAATTCTCTGTTTGTCGCTTTGTTAGGTGTATAACTAAATTTTTATCTTTAATTAGGCATGAAAAACATTCTTAGGTAGATAATAATATTTTTATTAGTTTAATATTTGCCATTTTTTGTTATATAGTAATATTTTTTAATTATTATATTGTTATCTTTATCATGGGTGGAATGTGGTATCATCTTGATAGACAAAAACGAAATGTTCAATGTCCTGTATGTGCATGGATATTCCCTTGTAGACGAAGTGATGGGCAATGTAGTAAGTGTGGACATAGATTCAACACAGATTATAATGTCTACAAATCTGAAGAAACACGCCGTAAATTAAGAAAAGAACATTACAAAAAACTAGAACAATTGGAACAAATACTACAAAATTGTATATATGAAATTAGAACAATCAAACATGAACTTACTCCCTTGGATCTTCCTTTGAATATACAAAATGAACAACTTCCGAATTGACAACCTTTAGTATTATTGACAAATCTTTTACGGTTTGTAACTGCTTTGTACTATCAGTTTTATGTGTGAATTGATTCTCTCATAAAGTTTTAACAAATAGGTGATCTCTAAACAATAATCTATATCTTTATTCTATTTAAGATTATTATATACAATTTTCTTTAGCCAATTTTTTCATTTTGAACACTTTTTACACAACAAATACTCAAACGTAAAAATTATGCGTAACTAAACCTAATATTTTATAGAATGTAAATTCTCTCTAATATCAAACCTGAAAAAAAGCAGAGTTTAAAAAAATGTAAAATTCCAGAAAATAAAAGATGTAATTTTGGATTTTAGTGGTACCTTATCTGTTGCAGAAGAGATAGTAATGAGGTTCTTGTTAATTGAAATTTCATTTTTTTAATCTCATTATACAATAATTTGAATTATAAACTTCTGCACTCTCTACACCATGACTGAACTCTGGTGATTTCACCCATTTTTCTGTATCCAAATAATCGTTCTATCTCTGAATTACCTATTGCAACTATTCCACATTTTGGACATTTTGTTGCAGATTCTAATCTATTTCTAATTTCCAAATAAATTTTTTCTAAAACTGTTTCTAGAATATTTGTTTGATTCATAATGGTATTAGGATTTAATGAATAAAACACAAGTTTGAGATTTTTATGATATTTTGTAGAATCTGATTTATTATTTCTAGGAAAAATATACTCCATTGAATCTTTAGGCCATATTATACCGCCATAACCAGTTCCTAAATTAGTCATGTATGCTAAGATTTTGTTTTTTGGTGCATCTTCATCTGGAAAATTATAATTCTTTGCGTCTAATACGCCAATTATTTCTTGGTTTGTTTGAATTGTAAAATCTGGCTCATGTGTATTTACCCATGCAAAACTTTCATCTTCAACAAAAGTTTTTTCATAATATAATTTCACTTCCTGATGATTTAGAGTAAATTGAAGGAAGTGAGGCATTGAATTTAATTCAAGTTTCACATCTACATATTTAGTAAAATAATGCAATATCTCAAAAAATATCCATATTTCATACATTTCATCAATATTTTTAGTTGCTTCACGAAGAAATTTACCTGATCTGTCTTTCTTTCTTATATTTGGAAAATTAAATCCTTTAACTTTTCTAAACCATTTTAGAAGTTTTGAATAGGATTCATTTTCTATATGTCCCTCTTTAATTCTATTTTTAATTTCTAATTCTAACACATGTATTTTTTTACTTTTTATATCTAAACTAAAGTTATCTCTTACCGTTTGTATTACTTCTTGAAATGGAAAAAACTTAATAATTTTTTTACAATTAAGAGATATTTCTTTTAATTTTTTTATTTCATCAAAATCTAATGGATCTTTAAAATTTTCTTGTAATAATTTTTCAATTTGTTTATTTAACCAAATACAAATCCAAACCAATAATACATTCTCTGGCACATCAAATTTTCTTTTCCATTCATAAGTTTTAAACGATGAAGGAAAATTTGTATATGAATTTTTTATTGTTTCACTCCAATTTATTTTCCCTCTAATTGCTCCAGTAAAATCAATTTTATTTTGTCCAAAATTCATTCGATTAATAATTTTTTTATATATTTCAAAATATTCTCGACTAAAAGTAAAAATCTGTTGTAATTCTGAAGATCTATCCGGTAATTCAGCTATCCCTGATTGAAATTTTGCTTTAAAATACCCATCTGTGGATTTTCTATAACGTGATACAAGACAATTCACTCTTTGAAACATATACATAAATTCATCAAAATTTGTTGCTAATCTTACAAATTGATGCCATTGTTCTCCTGTAACTTTGTTTTCAGATTTGCCCCACTCGTCAAAAAATGATTTTTCTGAATTTATGAAATTTTTATTAATTAATCTACCTCTAATTTGTTCACGAATTTTCTTTTTCTTTTCTTTTATTGTTAAATCATGAATTTCTTTAATTATTTCTAATCTGTTCATAAAAATTCAAATGTTTTTTTCAGTTCTTTTAACGCATCTCTAAATAACGGTAGATCTTTTGGAATTTGATTTTTTGATTTTTGTATTCTCCATTTATCTAATATCCTATCCCAATTTTCTTTTGATAGGTTTTTTCTTGAAAAACCTTGTTTTAATTTTTCAATCTCTGAGATTTGAAGATATTTCAAATAAAATTCAAATTCTTCTACATATTTTTGTCGATCTTCATCATCTGTACCATCATATTTTCTATGGAAGAAACTATGTACATCATCAAAACAAAATTGTAACAAAACTTCAATATTTGTAGCTTCAATTTTTTCTAATTGTGGTATTATAATTCCACATAAGGATATGTCTAAAATGGAATTGTCATATCCGCTGATTTGTGTTCCAATCAACATAGATTGATAAATTGATTTTAGAATTGCTGTTCCCATATCTTTTATAATTCTAACAAACGATAGAATTTCATATGCACTTCTTATTGCCAAATATAATTGATTATTGGATTGTTCGTTGCTAACTTTCTCTTCATTTGAATTTAATTGTATTAATGATGAAACATCAGAAGGAAGTTCATCAAGTGCTCTTGATAGCGCAAAATAAATTTCATGTTCAGCATCCTTTCGTAATGGTGTTTTTACTTCAATATATGCAAATCTTCTTTTTAATGCATCAGATAATTTGAATAAATAATGCTTGTCTGATGTATTTAGTGTTCCTATTATCCTATAATCGAGAGGGATTTGCATTTCAATTAATGTGGGGTTTTTATCATCAAGTACACGAAGAACTTTTGATTCTAGCGATGTAAATAATTGCCCAAATGATTTGTCAATATCAGCACGATTAAATTCATCGATTATTAACCATGTTCCACGAAATGGAGATTGATTCCCAAAAATTTTATTGTCCCAATTTCGTTTAATTGTATCAGTAACACAACCACGTTGAATTTTCACTATTGGTTTTCCGTTTTGCATACGTGGCACAATTCCTCCAATTACATCACTTACATTCCATTCATTTGATGCAGTGTATACTTTAACATCGAATCCTTTTCCTTCTTTTTGCCAAAATATTTTAGGAATTAATTTAGAAAGATGTGTTTTTCCAGTTCCTACAGGGCCTGCAAGTAAAATATTACGTCCGCTAGTTAAATGAATAACAATTTCTTTTATTGTTTTTGAGTCAATTAAAAGACTTTTTTGAATTTCTTTAATACCATTCTCTAATACTTCTTTATTAGGTATTTCTAATGGTATATTTTCTAAATGTTTTATTTGTTCTATAAACTCATTACCATCTCCATCTTCAAACACATTTGCAGTTGAATCATTCATTTGTGATTCTGAAGTAACTGCTTTACCATCTTTAGAATTTTCTATATTTGTTTTTCTTGATTGATCTGAATCAGAAGTATTGTCTGTTGGAAAAAGATCTTCTTGTTCCACAGCAGAATTTAATATTCGATCAAAATCATTTTTATTAATTACTAGAATAGGTTTATTTCCAAACATAGATTCTCTCTTATCATGTTGTAAAAGCCATTTTGGAATAATTATTCCATCTTTTTGTAAAAGTGGTTCAAAATTTTTAAATGTAATATTTGGTGTTGTATGAGAAAATTGTGACTTTTGTACCATTTCAGCCCTTCCCCAAATTCTAATTTGACTTGCTTTGGTATCGTACAGAATTGCTAGATTTCTATTATTATCATTAATTTTGAAATGTTTCATTTTATTTCTGGACAAATTCAAACTGTGTTTTTGAATTTTATCTAATTTGGTAAAATCACCATATCTTATACTGTTATTTCTAAAACGAACTAAATAGTATCCAATTCTGGAAATATTTCTATCTGGTTGAGTTAAATTATAATTATTTATACTAGGTGTAGAAAATGCTTGAGGTTGTTTTAGATTTTGTTTATAGTCCGTGTCCACATTTGAAATTCTTTTCATACAAATTTTTAACAAACTATTTTTTTCATTATTTGATATGTTTTCAATATTAAGTTTAAATCCATTTTCAGTTTCAACTATTAACTCATCCTTATCAGTTAATTGAGACCAAATGTTATAATGTTCAAATGGTTCATTTGTTTTTAGATTATTTCGTAGATAATCTGAAATATTTTTCTTCAATAATGGATTTGGGTATGAATTGAGTAATGCTTCAATTACTAAATATCTATAGGGTTTTGTTGCATTAATTTCTCGATCTAAATGATGGAGAAATGCTCTAAAATTTTTAGTAGTACTAACTTCAGCCATAGGCTGTGATTAGCAAATTGAAATAAAAAGTGATCCTTTAGAATATAATCATATTAAATTAATTTCTGGATATAGTATATGCCTAAAATAATTGGAAAAATGTCTAAGTGAAATATTTGTTTCTCACCACTCGTTATTTTGTTAAAAACAAGAATCATTGTTTTCTTTATGCACCACTTTGCAATGCCTTCTCAGAAACCCCTCACTGGTCAAAGTCACGCCACATGTCTTGCATCTGAATTCCAGCAAAGCAATTATTTTCACATAAATCTTTTATTTAATTCTTAGAATATGACATTATGAGTATATAAATATCTTAAAATTATGGATACGATTTTATTGTATATTTCAGATCGGACAAAATCTGATTATCTGATTATAAAATTACCCCTCTCCTATATGATGATCCTTGCAAATCATTGTAGTACATAGAACGCATCAGTAATGTTTTATATGCTCAAAAATATGAAAATAATACTCTGGGAGGATAAGAAATGGATCAAAAAATCAACTCTAATATCAAAGAAATGGATATCATAAATTGGTCCGTAGTTGAGAGAATCATGCTTGCTTTTTATGAGAATGGTTCGCTAAAGAAATCTCAGATTACGTCAAAATCTGGACTGAAATACACAAGCTGCATGCGTTATCTTAAATGGCTTCACACAAAGATGGGCTTTGTTGAATTTGAATTAGGTGTTGATCTTAAACATGCAAGTTCAATACATCTTTCTGCTGAGGGAATTTTATTTTGCAAAAAAAGAATTCTGGCAAGTGAAGATCTCAATTCTGTTAAAATACAACAGACACATTTGTTAGCTTAAAAATATTACGTACTGATCAGTACGTACCATGTAGTGCGTTTGTCTTATTAGCAATTTCCAAACTTGGGATTAGTAATGACTACAAAAACAATCAAAACAATATTGTTTGCTTCTTTGATTGCTGCAATGATCCTTCCTTTCTCTGGAATGAATTATGCAGTTGCAGAAGAAGTCGACAAGGAATATGTAGAAAAAATAGCCAACAAAGCTACTGCTCTCATGGAACAACTAGAGACAGAACAAAATCCTAACAAAATAGATAGAATGCAAAAGCAGTTAGAGCGCCTTTTGGTAATTCTTAATTCTGTAGGATTGTACACTGAAGAACAGTTTGAGGTCATTAAGGAAGAAAGACAATATGATACTCCCGAAGAAACTTCTGAATCCATTCAGTCATTTTGTCCTTCTTGTGATGATGCTGTCAAAGTCAAAGTAGGTTTTGACTACAAACTATGGGGATTCTATGGAACTGCAAACGGTAACTGGGATACAATCACCAGTGCAGACCCAAATGGATTTTCTCAAGCTTTGGTAGGCTCATGGGGTGCTGATTATGCACACACTTGGTATCAATATTACCTAGCAAATGGTGCTAATGGTGCAAATGTGAATTTTACTCCTTACATTACTAACAGTAATGATGGGTTAGTACACAATTATGGTACATTCCAACAAACAGTAAGTTCTACAACAATACAACAAGATTATCCATCTCCAGTAGCTTACACACCAATCTATGGTAATGATAAAGTTAAGCTTGTAGCTGTGCTACAATCTATTTGGTAGGAGACCAAAACCTTTTTTTATTTTTTTATTAAGAAAAGACATGGAAAACCAAAAATCTCCAATATTTGAATATGATGAAAGATATCTTGCCACATCAAAACATACTCGCAAAGAGCTTTACAAATTGCAAGAAATTGTGTTAGAACAAATAAAGACAAATCCATCAACCTATACTTATGAACTAAAGAAAATCAAAGATTATGATCAAAAAGAGATTGATACTATTCTAACAATGTTGACAACTAAGAAATAAAGGAAAGTTACTTGGTGAGAGTTTCAATTAATATTAGTATGATACGATGAGGTAACAGTATCGAATAATGAGTTCATATGAATGCTAAAGGGCAGATTATTATGAAAAGAGAGTTAAAGTATGAAAGTGAAAAAAAAGAAAGTAACAAAAGAAAAATTTTGTATGTGCTGTAAATCAAAAGATAACCTACAAGCTAGTATTAATCTCCTCACCGATCCATCTTATCTTTGTAGTAAGTGTATTTCAATTCCGTATCGTAAAAATAAGAGATAGTTATTTTTTCTCATTCGTTTCTTTTCATGTTGACTCAAATTATTCCTCTAGTACACCGTTTGTTTTTATACCTATGATGAAGACATTCTATTTTTACTGGTTGCAAATAATTTCTTTTGTACATTCAAAAATTTTTTTAATATTATGTTTATGGATGAATGACTATGAAATTATTATGACCACACTATATTTTTTTTGATTTTGAATTGACAAGTTTTATTTATCATAAAATGATTTTAAAACCAAAATCACGATTGACAGACATCTGGAATATACTTTATTAGAAATGTTTTAACCGAATGAGTCTCTATTGTATCTGGGTTAGGGTTATGGGCAAAGGTGACTTTAAAGAAAAGCTAATTGTGATCGGATTTCTTTTAGGGGTATTTTTGCCTCTAAGATTGCTTTTTGTGGAATATGTTTCTGATCAGTGGATAGGTAATTTTGGACTTGTTTCTGGGTTAGGTATTATTTTACTGATTTTAATTAAAAAAGGGAAGCTGGGAAGAATTGGGATTATTTTTGAAAAACAGATGAAAAAAACAATTTTTGGAAAGACTGGCAAATTTGTAATTGGAATATCTGTTCTATCTTTGTTGTATTTTGGCAGTACCATGTTTTTCATGGAACGGGGGGAATCTGTTTTTTCTGAGGACAAGGCTCTATTTTATGATGCAATTGTTTTAAAAAATGACTTTGAACAAATAACTCCAAATAATCTAAAAAATATTAAAATAATTTATGATTCTGATAATCGACTTTATTCTACATTTGATTATGCATTTTCAATTACATATGCTATAATGAATGAGTTTTCAGGAGGATGGTTAGAGCATTTGTATTTTATTTTACTAGTAGAACAAGTAGAGATTTTAGGAATATTTCTCTATTGTCGTATATTTGCAAAACCAATAATTTCAATGCCTGCTAATTTAACAGATTAAGTACAAACCTTAGTTCACGAGAAATTTAATTAAGTAATGGTGGACCGGGAGAGAATCGAACCCTCGACATCCTCGTTGCGAACGAGGCATTATACCCCTAAATCACCGGCCCAACGTAATACCTCTTTGAGCTGTACTTTTATTCATTTTCTCAACGCATAATAGACTGCAAAGAATAATGTTTTCAGATGACGTATGATACTGTGATTACAGACACTCACATTATTTTGCCTCAGGGAATGGTTGACAAAAACATCATAATTGATGAAGGAAAAATTATTGGATTCACTCATGATACTCCTGCGTGTGATGAAAAAATTAATGGCAATGGATTGATTTCAGTTCCAGGTCCGATTGATCCTCATGTTCATTATGGTGTTTACTCTCCAATTAATGAAGCTGCAAAAACTGAGTCTCATGCAGCAGCTATAGGCGGAATAACAACCATGATGAGGATGCTTCGACTGGGAGATCCGTTCAGCAAGTCATTGCAAGCACAGCTTGATGCTGCATCTAAAAATCACTATGTCGATTATGCAATTCATGCTTCGATTTTTACACAGGAACAAATCAATGAGATGAACTTGTGTGTAAATAAAGGAATCACGTCTTTTAAAATTTACATGAATCTTGGAGGTGAAATTGGTCATGTATACATGGATATGTTGCCAGACTCTACGCATCTAGTTGAATCTGAGGTAAATGTCACAGATAAAATCGTCGAACAAACAGTAAAGACTGCTGCATCACTTGGTTGTCCCGTATTAGTTCATGCTGAAGACTATGAATCATGTGGATGTGGAATTAAAACTGCAAAAGAGAAAAACCAAGACGGATTGCATGCCTGGTCTGAGAGTCGCTCTCCTGAATATGAGGCAAAAGCAATCAAAACTGTCTCAAAATTTGGACGAGATTATGGTTGTGTGATTTACTTTGTTCACATTGGATCTGAGCGAGCATTAGCACAAATTGAAGAAGAGAGAAAATTAGGAACTAAAATTTATGTTGAAACATGCCCTCATTATCTTACATTATCTTATGAAAAACAAAATGGATATCTTGCAAAAGTTATGCCTCCAATACGAACCGAAAAAGATTCTAAAGCGGTTTGGAATGCATTGTCAAAGAATTTCATAAATACAATTGGCACTGATCATGTGGCAAATCAACTCAAACTAAAACTAGGTGGAACTGATGTGTGGGATGCACTTGCAGGGTTTCCCGGAATTGGAACGTCTCTTCCAATATTACTTAATGATGGAGTTAATCAAAATAAAATAACTCTAGAACAGTTTGTAAAATTCACTAGTCAAAACGCTGCTCAAATATTTGGAATGTATCCGCAAAAAGGAACCCTGGAAAAAAATTCTGATGCAGATATAACCATGATTGATTTGAAAAAAGAAAAAAAAGTAACTTCAGATTTGTTTGGTGGATTCTCTGATTATATTGTATATGAGGGAAGAAATCTAAAAGGATGGCCTGTAAAGACCATTGTTAGGGGAGAAATTATTGCAGAAAATTTTGAGGTTATTGGAAAGATTGGTCATGGAAAATTAGTTGAGCGAAAAATTGCTTAAGTTTTTAACATTTGTGATTTTATACGATTACTTTTTATGAATATGTCTCTAACTCTTTCTGTTGAATTTCAAATTATTTTTTGTTCTTTTGATTGTTTTTAGCATTTCTGTTGTTTTTGAAAATTCTTTTGCTCAGCAAAACATGTCGCCACACCATCAATGGAAAAAATACGCAGATCCTGATTCTGTTTTATGTAAATCTGGACATCTTTTGATCCAAAAAAATGATGGTACTCCTTCATGCGTTATGCCATCTACGTACCTTAAACTAATAGATCGAGGGTATGGGAACTATGATTCATCAATAATGAGCAAACGTCCAGACATGATGAACCAACTCATGCAAAACATGGTCGCAAATGAAAAACTAATGTATCATTGGCATGAGATGATGCAGAAAAATCCTAGTATTCTGATGCATACCATGAGTGATTGGGTTTCTCAAATGAAGGAAGAACCTGAATTGATGAAAAATATGTTGGGTCCGATGACAAGTGAGCCGCAATTGCGTGAAAAAATGATTGAATCTATGAAGAGTCACTCTAAAATGGAAAATTCTCTAAAAATGCATTCAGAATGGATGGATTCAGTTCATCATGAAATGATGAATTCTGGAATGCATAGTACATGTTCGTGGTGTCCAAATTATCAAATGCACACTAGTTCTCCTTCAATGGGGTTTGAAAATTCAGATAGAATGATGGATGTGATTCATGCGATATGGGTGAATTCTGGAATGAGCAATGATATGCATAGGCTGATGATTCAAAACCCAACTCACTTGGCTCAAATGTCATACCAACTAATGGATCCAATGCTTGATGCAATAATGGATGATGAAGATTTACGCCAACAAATGATAAAATTAATGTTGGAGAATCCTGAGTTTATGAATTCTATAAGACATGAAAATCCTGAAACCAGTAACTGAATTTTAAATTAATTTGGAATTCACAGTGTTTTAATTGCTAAAAATGCAAATTAATCTACATAATTTTACTCAAATGTTTCCTCTCTGGAAATTTTTCTCATAGTCGTGAATTTGGCATTTTTAATGGAGTTTGGTTCTTATCAGCAGATATTAATTTCCATATTTGAGAATCAAATTCATACAATAAGTATATCCAAAAAAAACATAATACATGGTTTCTAAAAATACACCAAAGAAATCTTCACGTGGAATTTCTCCGTGGCATTCTAGTTGGGAAGAACTGGACAAAACCTTTGAAAATTTTAGGAGGGATCTTGAAAAATCATTTTCATCATTTCCTTCGATTTCAATGCCTAGATTCCCACATATGCAAGAGACTTCGTGTGATGTAATTGATGAGGGAAAACAACTCAGAGTAAAGATGAATGTTCCGGGAATTCAGAAAAAAGACATCAAGCTAAACGTGACAGATAATTCCTTAGAAGTATCTGCTGAACACAAAGAAGAATCAGAAGAAAAGAAAAAGAACTATCTGAGAAAGGAACGTAGCCAAGTCTCCTATTATAGAACATTGCCACTTTCAGAAAAAGTAGTTTCTGGACAAGCAAAGGCAAAACTCACAGATGGAGTGTTGGATATCGTCTTGCCCAAATCAACACCAACTAAAGTACAGGCCAAAAAATCAGTGTCTGTACAATAATTTTTTTCTATTTTTCAAAAATCATTTTGATTCAATGAAAATTACGTCAACTAGATCATTGTTGCTTCTTTTTGTAACAGTATCTCTATTTGCATTATGGAAATTTTGCAGATGAGCTTTTCTTGTTTTAATTTTGTATTGTCTGCACAATCTGCAAAAATATGTAATTTGTCTTTCTGATTTTGGTTTTGATTGTAACTCATCTGGCTGAAAAGTTGCAATTTGCATTGTCGAGATTAACCTTTTTTTGATATTTTAATGTTGTCATATTTATGACATGTTGTAACTTATTAGAATTATCTTACTGTTTGACAACGAAATTCTTACAAATCTGAATTATCTCTTTCTATAGTATGTCAAATTTACCGCCAGTTTTGGCTCTGTAAATAATGTCTGGTTTTCTCAGGAAAATTCCTGACTCTAAAACCCCTGTGATTTGCTTGATTTTTTGAGTGATGACTTTAGGGTTCTTTATTGTTCCAAAATCACAATCCAAAATGATATTTCCATTTTCTGTAAAGAATGGATATCCTCTGTCAAGCGAACGTAATTGTGCTTTTCCTCCTAGTTTTTGAATTGATGATATTACTGAATTTCTTGCAAGTGGATGAACTTCTACTGGAACAGATCTTGTAAAGTTTTTTACAAATTTTGTACTATCTGCCATGACAATTACTTTTTTTGCAAGGCTAAACAAAATATTTTCTCGTAGTAGTGCACCGCCCCCTCCCTTGATAACATATTTTTGAGAATCAATTTGATCTGCACCATCAAAAACAACATCAATGTGGCTCACCTGATCAGCTTCTACAAGTGGAATGCCAACTTTTTCTGCAACCAATTTGATTTGCAAAGATGTAGGAACTCCTCTAATATTGTAATTTTTTATTCTGATTAGTTTTCCAAGTGATTTTACAAGTGTAGTAGCTGCTCTGCCACTTCCCAATCCAACGATGTAATTGTCTTTAACTAACTTTAATGCATCATTTGACAATGCCGCAATGGCATCATCGTAAGACAATCACTCTACCTCTGCTTGATCAAGCTTTGATAATACTCTCATGATGTTTCCTTTGATTTTATCTAAATCATCTGTATCATCATCAAAGTCATCATCTAGTGTTGTAGTCTTTGGTTTTTCTGGTTCTGGTAATGCTTTATGCTCGGTAATTTTTGCTACTTCTTTGTTAATATCCGGTTTAGTTTCAAAGTTTACTTCTGGTTTTGGAGTAACTGATTGAATAATCTCAATTTTATCCTCAACTTTTGGTTTTGGTTGAATAATTTCTTCAACTATCTCTTCTTTTGGTTTGATTAGTTCTGTTTGCATCACTCTTGGCTGTGGCATTGGTTTTACGACTTGTTTTTCTTCTTTTTCAAAGAGTGGAAACTTTGGTTCTTTTCTTGTAATGTTTGTTAATGTAGTTAACTCAAATGATTGTCTTGATTTTGTTGCAGGAATCTCAATTGGTTTTGTCTCTGTTTTCTTTGGAACTTCAAAGTTGAATGTATTTTTGAATGATTTTGAAATGTCTTGTTTTGATTCTTTTACTGTGCTTTCTGTTTCAGCTTTTGAGCTGATGATCTTTGATGATAATTCATAAAGCCTATCATCTAGTTTTGATAATTTTTGATCCATCAAAGTGATCAAACCATCTCCCACTGGACCCAAGTCTGGGTGTTTGCTTGCTTGTTCTAGTTTTTCTAACTTTGCTAGAACAATTCCTAATTGATGCTGGTATTTCAGTAAAAGTTTGTCTTTTTGAATTTTAGAAAATTCAGTATCTGCTTGATACAATCGTGATATTGTTTTAGTGAGAATATCTTTTTCTATCTTTAGAGAATTAATTTGACTTTTGATATGTGAGCTTGCACCAAGACTAAGTAATTGATTTTTATCTCGAGGCATTTTTCGTACTGCAGCAGCAGTAGCAACGCCTGCTAATGAACTAAGAATTAATACAATTTCTTGCATCTATGTATACCATTTAATCCAGGAATACTTTCTGCGTTTAGCCTCTGGGAATCCACAACTTGCGCATTCATGATGACGTTTATGAAGTGAGTTTTTACCACATCGTCTACATCTGATGTGAACTTTTTTCTTTGTAAAACCACCCATAGAAGTTGTGCCTTTAGTCATCTCAAATCACCTAATGTTGTGCTGGTGGAGGAGATATCATAACGACATTGTCTCCTCTAACTACAATGCTTCCAAGGCTTTTAGAATCGCCTTCAGTAGGAATTTCCTCTGAAGAATCGAGTAGCAGGTTCATGTGTTGGTCAAAACCCAGAAGCATGCCTCTGATGGTTTTATTTCCTTTGAGTTTTATCAATACAACTTGATTGATACTCTCATCCAATACTTTTACTGCCATATCAACGGACATCTATAATCACTTATTGACTTGGATATTGAGGCGTTATATTAAATTTCCATTGGTGAAACTATGAGCTATGCCCAGTAAGGCAAGTTTGACACCTTTTTGATAGATTATTGATGATTTCGTCTAAAATTCTCTGTCCATCTTTCTTTGTTGCCTTTGTTGGATCACCCCAAATCCCATTTTTGGTAGCTTTTGGAAATGATTTGTTTGCTAATTTCCCTAGTTTTTGGATTTGTTGCTTTGTCATTTTATCTGTGGTTAGTCCTTTTTTAGCTAATTTCATTTTTACATTTTTTGAGATTGCAAGCATTAGCGATGTTTCCACAAATCCTGCATGATCAAACTCTCTATTCATAAAATGCCAATAAGATAATGGGAAAACTTTAAGCTTGTTTTTTGAGAGTTTCTTTAGTCTGATATCTATATTCTTTATTGGCTTTAGATTTCCATGATGTCCATTAATAATGAAAACAGTCTTGATTCTATTTGATAATAATGATATACACAAATCAGAAAGAACTGTTCGTAAAGTAGATTCTCTTATACTCAGATTAAAAAATGGTGCATGCTCAAATGATACTCCAAAGGTTATAGTTGGAAGGAGAAGATATCTATTTTTTTCTGATATTCTTTTTGCAACTTCAGTTACAATATCTGTGTCAGTTGATATTGGCAAGTGTGATCCGTGTTGCTCAATTGAGCCCACTGGAATTATTGCAACTTGTTTGTTCTTTGAAATTAATTTTCTAAGATCTGGATCTAACTGTGATTTGATATCTGTCATTTAATTCACTTGGATTTGATGTGAACCTTTCTCCAACGTACTTCAAGTTTGTTTTCTAGATGCATCTTCATTGCTTTGAGCAGTGTATCTGCTTCCAATTTTTGCCCCTTTGTTTTTATTTGTTCTAATGTGTCATTAGGATCTACCTTGAAGGAATCTTGGAATATGATTGGCCCTTGATCCAAGTTTTCAGTTACGTAATGTGAAGTTACGCCTACAATTTTTGTGCCTCTCTCAAATGCTTGTGCGTATGCTAGGGCACCGGGAAATGCGGGCAACAGAGATGGATGGATGTTAATTATTCTATTTGGATATCTCCAAACAAAATTGGGACTAAGAATTCGCATGTATCTTGCAAGTGCAATTAAATCTACATCATATTTTTTGCATATCTGAATAATTTTCTCCTCGGCTTTTTCTTGATTATTTTCTTCTACTGCGACAAATGGAATCTTGGCCTTTTTTGCAAGTGATTCCAATGTATTTTCTGTACCTATTATTACGGATATTTTTCCTTTAAGGGATTTTGTATTTTTAAGAATTGTTTCAAGACACAATGGCTCTTTTGTTACAAACACTGCAATATTTTTCTCTGAGTTTGTTTCATGATGAGTACTAACATCCATCTTTTCTTTTTTAGCCAAATTCTGAATCTCTGAATCAAATTTCTTTACATCAAGTGATTTTGAAAATGATACCTCTAGATACATTCCAAAAAGACCTTTGATTACATTTTGATTTACTTTCTCAATGTTTCCGCCTTTTGAAAATGCAAAATTAGTAAATGATGCAACAATTCCCTCTCTATCTTTTCCTACTATTGTAATTCCTACTACTGTCTTTTTCATGACTTTGTTTGGTGAAGATTTTCTCATTATTAATCATTCACAGAAATTAAAATGGTGCGGGAGGTGGGATTTGAACCCACGAACTCCTAAGAGATAGGGTCCTAAGCCCTACGCCTTTGACCAGGCTGGGCGACTCCCGCAACGACTTTGCCATTAAACACAAATTTATCTATTATTGAATAATGACATGGCAAAATTTTTTGGAACTAATGGAATTCGTGGAGTGTTTTCTGAAGATTTTACTTTAGAATTTGTTCATGATATGACTTTGGCTATTGGAACTTACTTTGAGTGTGGACCTGTGTTAATTGGATATGATGGAAGAGAATCAAGTCCAATTGTTTGTAAGGTTGTAAGCGCTGCTCTTAATTCAATTGGAATTGATTGCAATGTTGCAGGAATTATTCCAACACCTTGTCTTGAATTTGCAGTAAAGACTTTGGGATATTCTGGTGGAATCATGATCACTGCATCTCATAATCCTCCTCAATACAATGGAATTAAACCTGCTGCAAAAGATGGAGTGGAAATTTCAAGAGAAGATGAATTAATAATTGAAGACATTTACATGAACAAAAACTGGATTACAAATCCTTCAAAATGGGGCACTACAGGAATAGAAAATAGAACTATTGATACCTATATCGATGGAATTTTTTCCCACATTGATTCTACGTTGATAGAATCAAAAAAATTTAGAGTTGTTTTAGATTTAGGAAATGGTGCACAAGCAATATCTGCACCTACTTTTTGCAAAAAACTACAATGTGAAACATTTCTTGTAAATGAATACATAGATGGCAATTTTCCAGGTCGTGGATCCGAACCAACACCGGAAAATCTTTCATTGCTTTCACAAACTGTAATTGAAAATAACGCTGACGTGGGTATAGCATTTGATGGTGATGGTGATAGAAGTATATTCTGTGATAACAAGGGAAACATTCTGACTGGCGATAAATCTGCACTTTTACTTACTCAACATATCTTAAAGAAGAATCCAAACTCACTAGTCGTAACTTGTTTGAATTCAGGATCTAACATTGAAAAAATAGCTGAAAAATTTAATTCAAAAGTTATTCGAACTAAAGTCGGAAGTGTAGAAGTATCAAGGAAGATGGTTCCAATTAATGCATTAATTGGGTTTGAAGAAAATGGTGGATTCATGTATGGAAAACATAACCAAGTAAGAGATGGCTGTATGACGTTAGGACTAATGCTTGATCTCCTAGCTACATCTGGAAAAACATTGTCTGATGAGATTTCTCTTTTACCTCCCTCTTTTACTACAAAGGACAAAGTACCGTGTCCTTCTGAAAAAGTTTCAGGATTGATTTCCTCTCTTAAAGAAGAGTTTCCAAATTCTGATCTTACAGATGGAATTAAAATTACCATAGATCCAAAAAATTGGGTAATGATTAGACCAAGTGGTACGGAACCGATAGTTAGAATCTATGCAGAAGCTGAAAGTCAAGAAAAACTAGACTCTTTGATGTCCGAATACCTCAAAAAAGTCAAGACAACCATTTCCCGATAACACTTTTAAAACCATTCCAACGTTTTGAGAGAATGGAGAATGAACCCTAAGGGTGACGAAGTATGGGAAAATCGTATTATGTTAAATTTGAAACGCCAGAAGACCTCGTAAATCCAATCTTAGAGGCCGTTAGAGTAGCATCTACCAGCGGTAAAGTAAAGAAAGGAACCAATGAGGCTACAAAGGCAATAGAGCGTGGTACTAGCAAACTAATTGTTATCGCTGAAGATGTAGAACCACCAGAGGTTGTAGCACATCTTCCAATTCTATGTGAGGAACAAGGGGCAGCATATGCATTTGTACCAAGTAAACAAGAATTAGGCAAGTCTTTGGGTATTGATATTACTTCTGCCGCTGCAGCAATTTTGGATGCTGGTGATGCACAACACATTGTAGACCAAGTTGTATCATCAATTGCTAAAATTAAAGGTGGAAAGACTGATCAATGAGCTCTACAACTGAAGAAGTAGTTCAAGCTGAAATTATTCAAATTGTTGGACGAACTGGTATTGCTGGTGAAGTTATTCAAGTTAGAGTTAAAGTTCTTACTGGTAAAGATAAAGGTAGAATTCTTACAAGAAACGTCAAAGGTTCTGTTAGGGTAAGCGAAATTCTAATGCTACGAGAAACCGAGAGAGAAGCAAAGAAAATCAAATAGGTGATAAGATATGAGTCTTTTAGTTAAACCATGCAATTTCTGTGACAGACCTGTCGCCAAAGGCTCTGGTACAATGCTTGCAAAAAATGATGGAACTGTTCTTTGGTTTTGCTCTTCAAAATGCAAAAAGAATATGCTAGACCTAAAACGTGATCCAAGAAAACTAAAGTGGACAAAGAAATACGTCAAAGGCGGAATTAGAAAGAAATAGAATTGACTGAACAATCATTATTCATTGTAAAGCCTGATGCGGTAGCTAGAAATCTAGTTGGTCAAGTCATATCACGATTTGAAAGGAAGGGGTTCAAACTATTGAAATTGAAGATGTTTACATTTACTCAACAACAAGCCGAGAATTTTTACGGTGTACACAAAGATAAACCCTTTTTTGGTGAACTGACATCGTTTATCACATCAGGACCTGTTGTTGCAGCAATAATTGAAGGAAATAATGCAATTGCAACTACTAGAATTATGATTGGTGCAACAAAATCATTTGAAGCAGAACCTGGCTCAATTAGAGGGGATTTTGGATTAGGATTTAGTGAAAACATTATTCACGCATCAGATTCACAAGAAAGTTTTGATCACGAATCGAGGGTAGCATTTGAGTGATCTGATTTGCAAATTCGTCAGCCCATAGTGGCAGTTCTTGGTCACGTAGACTCTGGAAAAACATCTCTTTTAGATAGAATTCGTGGTACTGGAGTTCAAGGTAGAGAAGCAGGAGGTATCACTCAACACATTGGTGCAAGTTTTCTTCCATCTGAAACAATCAAAGAAACTTGTGGTATACTATACAAAAAACTTGAACAGGCAGAACACAAAGTTCCTGGAATTTTAGTGATTGACACTCCTGGACACGAAGTTTTTACAAATCTTCGTTCACGTGGGGGTTCTGCTGCTGATATAGCAATTCTAGTAGTTGATGTGAATCGCGGATTTCAACCACAAACTAATGAAAGTTTGAAAATTTTACAGAGCAGAAAAGTTCCTTTTGTTGTTGCGCTAAACAAATGTGATCAAATTTCTGGATGGAGGAAATCTGAAACAAAATTCATCTCACAAGCAATCAAAGAACAAGATGCTTCAATTCAAACTGATCTTGATCAAAAAATCTATGATGTTGTAGGAACTTTGTCAATTCTTGGATATCAATCAGAGGCGTTTTATCGTGTCAAGGACTTTAGATCTGAAATTGCAATAGTTCCAATCTCTGCTCGTTCTGGTGTAGGAATTCCTGAATTACTAAGTGTTCTAGTAGGATTGACACAACAATATCTTCAGAAGAGACTCAATCAGGAAGAAAAAGAACCACGCGGCATTGTTTTAGAAGTTAATGATGAAGTTGGATTGGGTCAAACTGCAAATATCATTTTGATTGATGGTACGATTAAAAAAGAAAACAGCATTGTAGTTGCAAAAAGAGATTCTGTAATTGTCACAAAACCCAAAGCAATACTTTTACCAAAACCCCTTGATGAGATGCGAGATCCTCGAGATAAATTCAAACCCGTTTCACAAGTAGATGCAGCAGCAGGACTAAAAATAGCGTCACCTGATCTTGAAGGTGTACTTCCTGGAAGTACTCTTTATGTTGCAACAAATGATGCTGAGATTGAAAAATACACCAAGCTCATTGAGGCTGAAATGAAATCTGTGTTCATTGATACTGAAACTAATGGAATAATCCTCAAATGTGATACAATAGGCTCACTTGAGGCTATAGTTGAGATGCTAAGACGTTCACAAGTTCCTATTGCAAAGGCCGACATTGGACCTGTGAATAGACGTGATATTATGGAAGCAAAGGCAATCAAAGAAAACGATCGACATCTTGGAATTGTTTTGGCATTTAATGTTAAAATTTTGCCAGATGCAAAAGATGAATCAGAAGATAGTCATATCAAAATATTTGAAGACAAAGTTATCTACAGTTTGATTGATAACTACAACGCATGGGTTGAAGAAGATACCGCAAATGAAGAAGATGCAATGTTTGCAGAACTAACTCCTATTGCTAAATTCACTTTTCTTAAAGGAATGATATTTAGAAATAACAATCCTGCAGTATTTGGAGTTCGTGTAGATGTCGGAACTTTAAAACATAAAATTCCATTTATGAATATGTCTGGACGCAAAGTTGGAACTATTCATCAATTACAACTTGACAAAAAAACAGTATCATCAGCAAAAGCAGGTGATGAGGTTGCATGTTCTGTAAATGACGTTACAATAGGAAGGCAAATATTTGAAGAAGAGATATTTTACACATTTCCTCCCTCACCTGATGCGAAAAAATTACTTACCAAGTACATGCACAAATTAAGTCCTGAAGAACAAGAAGTTCTGAATGATATTGTTAGAATTCAGAGAGAAAAAGAACCAATATACGGTTATTAGATTAAATTTTAAAAATAAACATTCTGATTTTTAGTCTGAATGCTTTTTACAGATCATGTGAATTCCAGGAGCTCCTACTGCGCCCATCATCTTATCCACGACTTTACCAGATCTGAACATGATAAATGTTGGAATAGATTGAACTCCATACCTGATTGAAATATTTTGATTTTGATCAACATTTACTCTGGCAAACTTTATGTTTGGATATTTTTTTGAGAGGCTTTCAAATACTGGATGCATAGATTTACACGGACCACACCATTCTGCCCAAAAATCTACCAACGTTGGATTTTCAGCAGATATTATTTGGTCAAAATTGGAACCGTTCAAATCAATTATTCCAGGCTCAATTTTAGGTTGATTTTTCTGGTTAAGCATCTCTGCTAATTTTTTCTGCATAATTTTTTGAATTTCTGGGTCTTCAGACAATAATTACAAGAAAAAACTTCTACTAAAAAATCTAACCTCATTATTAATCACAAATTAACACTAGGGAAACAATTCGTCTATCATGCAGTAAAAAAATTATTCACTTATGAAATTATCAAAAATTGCAACACTGAATTTGAGAATGGATGCTGTTTTTTATTTGTTATATTGTTCTATTGCTAGTTCTTTATGTGATTCAGAAATCTAGTAAATATTGAATCTTAAACTATTTCTGTAAGTCAATCATCGTCTGTTTTAATGGGAATAGCTTCAAATCTTCGTGATTTGCATATAGGACACTGATCTATGTATTTTGTAAAGCTTACAGAAGTGTATGCAATCCCACAGTCTCCACAAATTCTAAGATTTCGACTCAACTTCCCCATACTGATGCTGAATAAGCATTATGATTAAAACTTAACTTTTATGAAAATTACCAAAATTGCCACCATGGCTTTACAGATGGTTTAACAACAATAGTACAAACTCCTTCAATCAACTTTGTTCCAGGACCACATATGCCAAATTTTTTCTCTACAACTTTTGGCTCTTCCAATCCTACTGCTTGATAAATTGACTCATACTCTGCAAAATTATCGTCAAACCACTTTTTGTAGCTTGCCTCATTGTTGTATCTGTCAACATAACTTTGTGGATCTTTTGTTTCATCAACAAATGCAGCCGGCACTTGCAACGGCTCCTCCAATCCTACTGCTTGATAAATTGACTCATACTCTGCAAAATTATCGTCAAACCACTTTTTGTAGCTTGCCTCATTGTTGTATCTGTCAACATAACTTTGTGGATCTTTTGTTTCATCAACAAATGAAGCTGGAATCTCTAATTCTTTAGGTTCGGGTTCTGGTTCAGGCTCTGATGTGGGTTGTGAATTCCCAATAATGTCGTTTACAGTTATTGTGATTGTTTCTCTATCTACTAGCCCATCTTTTTTTGTTACCACGTCAAATGTGTGGGTTTTTCCCGCATCAGATGCGGATGGAATCCATGAAAACATGCCTGTATTTGATATGATTTTTGCACCTGCAGGTGGATTTTTTTCTAAACTAAATACCACATCTTTAACTGAATTATCTAAAAGCCTGACTGTAAATGATAGGAGTTTTCCTTCATCGATTGAAAGTTTTCCTATTGGACTAATCTGCACATTTGTTGATTTTGGTGTTGCAGAAAATTCATTTGATGGTTCACTAATTCCCACATTGTTAATTGCTGATACTCTGTAGGTATACTTTGTATTTGTAACTAGATTTGTATGCGAATATGTTCTAGTTGTACTTTCAGTATCTTCAACTAGTGTTGTGTATGAATTACTGTCTTTTTTTACTTCAATTTTATAACCTGTAATTGGAGTTTTTCCATTCTCTACTGGTGGACTCCACGATAAATTGATTTGAGTTGAAGATACAACAGATGCCGTTAATTTTATTGGCGGTGTAGAAACCGTCATTTGTACTGCAGTAGATGTAACTGGTTCTTCTGATGTGTCTGTAGAATCTTCTCTAGGAGTGGCGGATGCGGCGTTTGATTCTTCTGTTGATCCAAATCCAATCTTTGCACTTACTGCAAATGAATATGTCTTGTCAATTGCTAAATTACTAACAATAAATGTTCTAGTACTAGCATTTGTGTCTCCTATATTGTCATAAACGCCCGGAATAATCTCTCGTTTAATTTCATATCCATTAATTTTTTGTCCAAAAGTTTCTGATGGTGGTGACCATGAAAGCTTTATTTGACTAGGTGAAATAGCAGTTGCCGTTAATGCTGCAGGAGCTGTGGTGTGTTCTGGTTTTACAGAAACAATTGATGATGAATCACTTATTCCCTCTGAATTAATAGCATGCACTCGATAAAAATAAACATTCTTTGAATCAAGTCCCTGATGAATAAATGATGTGGAAGTACTAGCAGTATCTGCAGTAATTATCATGAAATCTTCTGAGCCAATTTTGTATTCAATTTTATATCCTGTTATTTCAGGCACGTTTTCATCAATTACGGGTTCATCCCATGAAATTATTACTGAAGTCGGTGATATTGGAGATGCTTTGAGATTACTTGGTTTTTCTGGAATTAATGCAACTGGTTCTGGGTTCACATTAAATGCCTGAATTCTATTATTGTCCGAGTCTGCAACAAACAGTAATTCATTTGTTGGATCTAGTGTTATTCCTAATGGGGCATCAAAATTTCCATTACCTGTTCCTAAAGTACCAAACTCTTCTACAAAACATACGCCATCTACTATTTCTTCTGTGCCACTAGGACACGTTGTACCATCAATGATTTCAAATATTTGAATTCTATTGTTGTCTGTATCTGCAACATATAACAAATTATTGGTTGAATCAAACGCTAGACCTGACGGATCATCGAATTCTCCATTGTCATCACCTGAAGAACCAAACTCTTCTACAAAACATACGCCATCTACCACCTCTTCTGTGCCACTAGGACACGTTGTACCGTCAACTAGCTCAAAGATTACAATCCTGTCATTTCCTGAGTCTGTAACATACAACATTTCCTCCGAGTTGTCAATTACCATGTATGTTGGATTTTGAAAATCATCATTTCCATCAAATGAGTCAAACTTGAACAGAAAATCACCTGTAGAATCAAAAACAGAAACTGAATCTCTTTCAATATCTGAAACTAGAATGTTCTTTGTTGATTCTTGTATTGCAATTCCTTTAGCTGATCCTAGGTATTCATCAATACCACTATCTGATGATCCAAATTTTGATTGAAACTCTCCATCGTCATCAAATATCTGAATTCTTGAATTATCTGAATCCACAACAAAAAATTTTCCTAATGCATCTCTGGCAATGCTAATTGGATCATTAAATTGACCGTCTCCTATTTCATTTGCTCCATCTGCATTGTTATCACAATTCTGAATTGCCGTAATATCACAAAATGAGCCATAAATAAAGTCATCATCTCCATCATCTTCAAATACATTGATTCTGCTGTTCTTGTTATCTACTACATAGATATTTTTTCCATTTTTATCCATTATAAGATCAGTTGGAGTATCTAATTCATCATCATCTGAACCTAATGTGCCAAACTTGAAGGTAAATTCTGGTTCTGCATGTGCTATTTGGATAGATGCTATACAAAGCACAAACAATAAACTAAAAATTATTTTTTTCTTCAAGTTGTAATTTCCTTGAATACAAATTTAATAAACTGAATAATTAATTTCACTACTCATTTGATCAATTGAGATTTACAATATTTCCAGATTTTTCTAAATTTTGATGTATTTTCTAGATTTTAAAATCACTATGACTGGTGCTACAAAATACATCCCTATGTTCATCAAAATCACGCCTATCCCATATCCCAAGACCTCTGATTCAGACTCGGCATGTGATAAAATAACTAGTGATGACAGCAATGGGGTGATTCCAATCTTCACTGCTTCTCTGAACACTGGATTCTCTCTTTCCATGTCTGCAACTATTGGTGAGAATGAATAGTAGAATTGGTTGAATCCTGCCATAAATGATGCGCCTGAGTGGGTATTCATCAATTGATTGTCTCGAATTTCTCTGAGTAATTGAACTTGTGGCGCTAATTCAGTCCCATATGTTGCAGTTGCAATAAGGCAACCGCCGCCTTCGGAATTGTCTATAATGATACACATCCCTTCAATCAATTCTGTTCCTTCACCACATTCGCCAAATTCAGATTCTTCAACTACTGGTTCCTCAATTTCAGGCTCTTGAATTCCAACTGCATCATAAATTGTGATGTCTGGATATGTTTTATCAAACCATTTTTTGTAAGTATCTTCTCTATTGTATCTGTCAATGTAATACTGAGGATCCAGATTTGGATCGACAAATGCTGCTAATTCTTTTGGCTCCTCCAATCCTACTGCTTGATAAATTGACTCATACTCTGCAAAATTATCGTCAAACCACTTTTTGTAGCTTGCCTCATTGTTGTATCTGTCAACATAACTTTGTGGATCTTTTGTTTCATCAACAAATGCAGCCGGCACTTGCAACGGCTCCTCCAATCCTACTGCTTGATAAATTGACTCATACTCTGCAAAATTATCGTCAAACCACTTTTTGTAGCTTGCCTCATTGTTGTATCTGTCAACATAACTTTGTGGATCTTTTGTTTCATCAACAAATGAAGCTGGAATCTCTAATTCTTTAGGTTCGGGTTCTGGTTCAGGTGTTGTTTGTTTAGGTTCAATTTCTTCATATGATTTTTTTACAGTAATTGTGACTTTTTCTCTATCTTCCTGGTTTCCGTTGGTTGCGACAACATCGAATGTATAAAAAACATCTTGAATATTCCCATGAGATTTTGAAGGAGTCCAAACAAATTTTCCTGAATTTTGATCTATTGTTGCACCTGATGGAGCATTATTCAAACTAAATACTGTATTAGTAATTGAACTATCAGTAAGACTCGCAGTAAATGTGACTGTTTTTTCTACGTTCACTTCTTTATCTGAAATAGAATTTAATTGCAATACAAAATTTTGAATTTTTAAAACTCTGGTTCCATCAAATTGAAGAGATAAACTTGTACCATTCTCGATTTTATATACAAATGCAGTTGCATTATAGGTTCCCACTGTAGAAAAGATATTTTTTACAGTTTGCGGTATTGTTTCAAAACCTCCATCAGGATCAGAAAAACCTCCAAGTAATTTTGCTTTACCATTCGGATCTTTTACAACTACGTTGACCAACACACTACCTTCGCTTTCATTTCCCAAAAATGAAATTTTTTCATCAATAGTGTAGAAACTTTTTCCCATAGATACTTCTGTTACTTCTGCATATGATGGAATTACCATTAAAACAAACAACGATAATACAAGAAATCCTGTTAATTTAATGAGCACAATAATGCTTATTCCGAGTTTATTTTTAAAAAACACGTATAATTTCTTCTTGCTTTATGCAAAGAAATCTTCACCAAACCTACAAATCTAGCAGGAATCTCATGTAAACTTGACCGTTTGTTCTAATCTCCATGTCATAAAATGTTGGAGCCTTAATCTCTACTTTGAAATTATGCTTGTGAACATCAAGTGGTTCTCCAAATGCTGTTGCACTAATTTTATATCCATTATTTTCCTCGATGTCAAATTCAATCCTTTTAATAGCAAAGCCTTCGGTAATTAGAAGAAATGGTATCTCTTCAAGCCAACTGAAAAGAAGATAGCGTAAATCTTTTCCATTGGCAGAAAATTCTTTTTTATCTTTTTCTTCAACTTTGTCTTGATCAAGTGTGAGATTAATTTCTGCATCTGCTGCTACTGCAAATGCTTCTTTGATATCTTTTGCAGTGACTTCAATAATTGCATCAGTTGCATGATCTAAAAACTTGTAACTCAATTGTATTTTTTGGAAACTTTCTGATTATTAATCTAGTCTATTTTGAATCTATGTTGACAGAGAACTATGATTTATCTTAATTCTGGTTGAAGAGAAACAGATTTCAGTCCGTATCTCTTTAGGATTTGATTGATTGTTTCTAGTAATGTTGCAATCTTGGGATAGTTGCTATTTGTTAAATCCGTTTTGATTATTGTTAGATAATGTCTTTTTTGTTTTGCTTGACGGATTTTTTTAGATTTTGATGTTTCATAATTTTTTAAATCACTCAAGTTTGCGGAAATATCACAAAGTTTGATTAATTTTGCATCAAATGATGCTTCTCTGAGTTGTATGCTGTATTCTTTCTCTCTTTTCTTTCTTGGCAGTGTTTTATTTTTACTTAATGATGATACAATTACTGCTATTCTGTTTCCAAATTGCTCATACAAATCATCAAAATTTGTATCCGTCTCTTCAATAATGTCATGAAGCCATCCTGCACTTAGAATCTCTTGATCTATTACGCCCAAACTTTTGAGTCTGTTAACAACATCGTCTAGATGTTTTGAATATGGTGCGTTGCTGTCTTTTCTGTATTGTCCAGAATGTTTTGCTTTTGCAAACAATTCTGCATTTTTAACTAATTCCAAAACTTTTTTCCTCTATTGTAAAATTTGAATTATTCCTTATTCTAGTTTAGTGCTATTGTGCTTTCTCAGTCATTTCGATACTTGGTGAATATAGAAAATTGTCAAAAAGGAGACAAGCTAATTGTTCGACAAACGATATTCCTAAAATAGATGGTTTGTACAATGTATATGCATAGAGGACAATACGTTTTTGCTCTGTATTGACATTCTCTGGTAATACTCCCCTAATTCAAGAATCATTCTAAGGGAAAATCAATTTTACATATCGTGCATTTGCCTCTTTGACCTTTGTATCGTTCCTCAAAATATTCAATAATCTCAGCACTGCATACCAAACAAGTTATTTCTTCATCATCTTGTTCTTCCACAATATAATGTACATTTCATTACTTTTATCCATATTCGTACAAATATTCACAAATACTTCAATATGTTTAGCATTCTTGATTTTTTTAACATCGGTAGAAAAAATGAATGAATTCTGAAAAATAAGTCACTAAACAGTAAAACCTAAAATATTAAGTTACTTTGACATCTATTATCTTTTCAAACAAGTCATCAAACTTTTTTAATTCATCTTTTGTAAATTCTCTTTCTTGTTTAATTGCAGTCTTTAACATGTCTACCATTAGGTGAAATTCTTTTTGCTCCATTACTCCCCTAACATACAAAAATATTTTTGAGTATAAATCCTTTATTTTGTTATTTTTCATTTTATGGATCACAATTATTCAAAATAAAGATCTACAAAATTTATTCATTTTACAAATTTTAACTCGAATAATCAAGTGATCCCAATTTCCAAAAAATATTTTTTAAAAGATCGATCATAATCCAAAATATTTAATTTTCTGAAACTTGCTAGTTTTTCAAATTCACATGATCCTGCATTTTCCTGACCTGAAATAGGGTTTTTAATTGACACTGCAAAATGAATAATGTGGTTTGCCATATTATAAAATCAACAAATGCTCAATAATTCTAATTAACACATCATCTCAAGTTGTCATCTCAAAGTGACTAGTCTGTCCTATTTACACTCGTAAAGTAATTTAGTAAGATTTCACTGGCAGAAGCAAATGGAACCGTTTGATTCGTTTCTGGTCTGGATTGCAGATTTTCTAGGAGAACATCTCTACGAAGGAATTTTCCTAGCTGCCTTACTTGAGACTATAGTTCCGCCTATCCCGACACTTGCTGTTTTTCCTACTGCTGGATTCTTGGCATCACAACAGGGAATTTCTGTCATTGGTCTTATTCCAATGATTATACTGGGAGCAATTGGTGCCACTCTTGGTACTTCGGCTATTTACCTAATTGCATTAAAACTTGGACGAGTTGTTCTAATTCGTTATTTACGATATGTTCGCGTATCTGAAAAAAAATTAGAACGAGTTGAAATATGGTTTGAAAAATATGGTGACAAAGCTGTATTTTTGGGAAGAATGGTTCCAGTGATGAGAGAAATGATTTCAATTCCTGCTGGATTATTGAAAATGAGAATTCCCAAATTTGTGGCTTACACATTTGCTGGATCATGTGTTTGGTCTACTGGAACAATTCTGTCTGGATATTATTTTGGAGAAGCGGTAGGACTTGGTACCAATGTAATTTCATCATTACCTTAAATATCAAAAATGCTCTATGTATAATACCATCCTATTGTTTGGCGGATGTTTGACAGGAATTCTTCAATGCTCCCCTAGTTATTGAAGAATTTCTGTTTAAAAATTACCCAATGTTTTCTGTTTTTTTTCGTCCCACATCAATTCTCTCATTCCTAATTCCATTCTTAAAGAATTAGCAGTTGCAGGACCAAATCCTTCATAGTGATTATTTGTCATTACCATTGCGAGTGGAACATCTTGAATGTTTCCTAGTCTCTCTGCCCAGTTTCTAATTGCTTCTTTTTTGCTTTTTGAAACTTTACCAAATTCTGAATCTGGAATAGAGTGATCTCCAATTAATCTTACATACAGATAGCTTGCAGTTACCGGCATTGGATTGGATACTCCCTCGACATCATTCCATACAAGGCAATGTTTGTTTTGTTTAAGATATGATGTCGCTTCATCAGTAAACCATGATTCGTGTCTGCCCTCGATGGGATATAAAAAATCGTTAGGCAAAATATCAAACAATTCTTCCAGTCTTGGTTTTGCCTCATCAAATGATAATGATGGAGGCAGTTGAAGAACTAATGCTGAAATCTTTTCATGAATTGGAATGAGTGATGACATGAATGAAAAAATCTCTGAATTTACCCTTTCTAGCCTCTTTTCATGCGTAATTAATGCTGGAAATTTGGCTGTAAATCTAAAATGTCTTGGAGTGTCTGCATTCCATTTTCTTACAATTTCTTGAGAAGGTATCTTGTAAAATGTGGAATTAATTTCAGTAATTTCAAAAATCTGTGAATAGTATTTGAGCCATTCTGAACTCTTTAGATTTCTGGGATAAAATGTGTCGGACCATCCTTTATAGCTCCATCCGGTGCACCCAATTTTGATATTCATTGAATGAATAGGGCAAACTCTGTTTTTAAAAATTTGAAAGCTGACTAGAGCGGATTAATCTTTACACAGCCCTGCTGTATGCATAGACCGGTAAACAATCACCTGCATTCAGACAATAGGATATTGTGTCAGCTTTCCACAGTACTATATGCAGTTATTAAATAAAAAGTAGATCCTCATTCTCAGATATGCCGATGATTATAGATCTAAAGCATGATGTTTCCTTTTGTGCTGGTAATAGACACTTGAACCTTAAATCAATGTTCAGAGAAGGAAAAGGCTACAATTGAATATGATCTTAGTATTTATGATATTTTTCATATGTTAATATGTATAATTTCAAAGTTAAATGGATAATTTCTACTTGAAGTTTATATGAAAATTTTGATAAATTAATCTATGTTTAATCTAAAAAAGAAAAGAGAATCCAAATTCATTTACATTCCGCCTGTATCAAAAAGTCAAATTTATCAAAACTAGATTCAAAGTACCGAGATTAACAGTTGGTTTTACTCTTGTTAATCCTCTCATAACAATTGTTTGCATTTTTTATTTTGAGATAATTTTATACGAAATAGATGTGGTTTTTATACTGAAAATCATCTTTACATAAATAGAGAAGTTAAGATGGCACAAAGAATAACCGTAGTTTTGCAGGATGATATTGTCAAGAGGCTAAGACTTAAACAAGCTAAAATGATCCAAGAATCCTCTAAAAACATAAGTTTCTCACATGTAATTAACGCAGAATTAAGCAAGTCTCTAAAAAAGTAATTTTTATTATTTTAACCCAAGTTCTGTTTTGATAAAATTGTTATTTATCATCCATTGGATGCTTTTAAAATATTCTTCATCTGATATTAATCCCTGACTCCACCATCCTGCATCTTTTCTTAACCATGATGGCAGTTGCTGCTCGGAGGATCCTTCAGCTAGAGTCCCTGCCGGAACAATAATGATATTTTTTTCTATGAGGTATTGTAAACCTGAAGCGTATTCTTCATCTGCAATTTGATTTAATGACCACCATTTTGCAGTTTTTCTGACCCAATCAGGAATTTCAGAAATCACTTCCACGAAATGTTTTCCATCTTCAGTCCTACATTGTCTAGGATATGATTCCATTACAGGGTTTCCAAATGCAACACACTCCTCAAAATTATTAATTGAATTTATTGGAATGATTCGGAGAATTTTATCATCATTAGCATTTGGAAATCCTCTGCCGTCTTGATTACTTGTGAGAATATACAAAAAGCCATCTGGTCCTGTTTGCACATCTCGCAGCCTTCCAAATTCATCCTGGAAAAGTTTTTCATGTGACAACACCTTTTTTTCTTGCAAATCAAAATCAATCATATGCAAATGACTTCCCCTTAATGTTGCAACAAAATATTTTCCAGTCCATTGTGGAATTTTATCACCATAATAGAATTCTGAACCAGATGGTGCCCATGTATCATCCCCTGTATGCAAGATTGGATTTTGCAAACCATCTGCAGTTTCGTCCCCAATAATGTCTGGCCACCCATAATTCATGCCTGGAAAAATTAGATTGATTTCATCATGTGCTACCCCTCTCCATCCTGATGGTCCATGCTCTGTTGCAACAAGATTTCCAAATTCATCCCAGTCAATCCCTTGTGGGTTTCTATGACCAATTGAGTAAATGGAAGAATTCTCCCAGGGATTGTCTTCTGGAATTGTTCCATCTGAATTTATTCGAAGAATTTTCCCACCAAGTGAATTTAGATCTTGGGCTAATTTTGGATCCCCTGCTTCTCCTGTAGTTATGTATAATTTTCCATCCGGTCCAAATTGAATTCTCCCTCCATCATGAAATGGCCCTCCGGGAATCCCATCTAGCAACATTTTATCTTCAGTCAATTTTCCATCTACAAGTTGAAACCGAACAAGTTTGTTTATGGTTGATAGAAATTCATTGTATGTATAATATAGATATATGAAATTATTCTCCTCAAAATCTGGATCAACTGCAACTCCTAGCATCCCTCCTTCTACTCCGCCAACTCCCAGTGACAATAATGGTTCTTCCAACAATTCTCCATTTTGAATTACTCTAAGATGCCCATTTCTTTCTGTAAACAATATTGTTCCATCAGGTAACCAATCAATACTCCAAGGTATGGTTAGATTTTCAGCCACCGTCTCCACTTTCACACCAATTTCAGGGTATTCTTGAGCAAAAGACACTGGAATTGAAAATAAAATAACTGCAAAAATTATCTCTTTCACTAGAGTTTGTTAGTTTCTTTTACAATTAAGGTTTAATGAATATTTTATATTTTTAATTACTTTGTTTCCTTGTGTTGTCCTTTCTCGCAAGATTCACAAATCTCTTTGATTGTTGATACAGATTAATCGTTTTCAAATTCTGCTTGAACTATCACATTTTCTTCATACATATGCTCAAGCTCCTTGATCTAATTTGAATAATCACATTTGTCACATTGGTATTTTTTCATATCTTTTTGGATACTGTGATGAATCTAGACATTCTTTCAATTATGTAATTGAATTGGTACGAAATAGGAAACGAGGTATGCTGGAAAACTACGAACTTTAGATGTTTCCATCTTTTTTCGTGTTTTCCTATCTGTCTACCTCCTCAAATTTCTCCTTTTGACTTTCGGCAGATATGATAGACCTCGTCATGTACATTATGTAAAAATGAAATTTAAAGTATTCTAAGAAAATTCTTAATATTTATTCATTATTTATAAAATATTCAAACAAATATACATCAAATTAATTATTTTAATTGTTATTTAATTTTTCTCTCTAACTAATCTCATCTATGAATAGTTGTATTAAATACACAAAAACACATCTTATTTCATATGTCTGATGAGCAATTTTCAATTGAAGATGTTAAAAATAAAATTAAAGATATTTTGGCAGAACCTGAAATTCGATATTGTGGTTTGATTGATTGCCAAGGAGAACTAATTGCAGGTGATTTTAAAGAAGGAGTTATTCCTTTTGAAAATGATGCAAGACGAAGGCAGACATTTCAAGAACTAGCTCATAGAGTTGCAAACAGAAAAGGATTTGATGCCAATTTGGGCAGAGTCAAATATTCATCTTCAAGGAGAGAAAAGGTTGTGATGATGAGTTTTCCTTTTGGCAGATATATATTATTGGTTATTGCTGAACCCAACGTAAACATAGATAGACTTGCTTGGAAAATAATTTACAAGCTAGAACATCAGTGGTCTGAGTTTCATGGGATGTAAATTCTGAAAAAGTATATTTTTTTGAGTCATTGGTACATTGTTTGTAATCAAACAAGATAATCTTTGAAACATGGTAAATCAGATAGAAAATAGAATGTTATTTCATGATGAAGAATTAGATGAACAAGATTTACAAAAGTTTTTTGAAAAGTTAGATTCCACAACTGTTGAACAAATCAAGAGACTTTATGAAAAAAATGATTGAAAAAAACCTTAAAGTTTTAGATTTTAATTAACTTATTTCTAACCTGCAATTTCCCTTGCAATTCTGTCATGACAAGAACACTTGCAAAATCTGTAAAAATCTCCGTCATGCTCTGAATTGCATGTCAAACAACCCTTACCTGCGGCCATTTTAGCAGTCTGAGTATTTACAATATTTTTATTTTTCGCTAAAAATCATTAATTCAAGCCATAGTGAGTTTTTTGGCTTTTGCAAATACTGCGGACCATTGTGCCCAAGTCAGTCGTCCTGTCTGGGTATTTTGTTTTGAGGGGTGATAAGATGTAAGAATTCTGATTTTATCATATCGGAATAACTTGTTATGCCCAAATTTTTCAGGTTTTATCTTGTACAATTTACAAGTAGCATCATATGCTATTTTTCCAAGACAAAGAACTGTTGTGATGTTTTTTAGAATCTCTTTTTCTTTCTCCAAGTAACCAAAACATGTATTCATCTCCTCCTGTGTAGGCTTGTTTTGTGGTGGTGCACATCTAACTGCAGCAGTGATGTATGCATTTTTGAGGATCAGTCCATCATCAATTCTCTGACTGGTAGGAATTGATGCAAATCCATGTTTGTACATTACTTTGGCGATCCAATCCCCTGATGAATCCCCAGTAAACATTCTTCCCGTTCTGTTTCCTCCATGTGCAGCTGGGGCTAAACCCACTATGAGTAATTTAGCATTGACATCCCCAAATCCTGAAAGGGGTTTTCCATAGTATCTGTCATCTTTGAATCGCCTGACCTTATTTTTTGCAACATCTCTGATGTATTTTGATAATCTGGGACATTTTTTGCAACTTGCAATTTTTTTGTTTAGCGATTCAATTGATTCCAACTGAAATGAATTGATTCATTCCATTAAAAATTCTATTGAGATTCATGTTCAATAAAATAGGATTCTATATTTCCACTACTGTTTGAATAGTGATATACAATTCCATGTGGTAGTTTTGTTTGTCCTATTAGTTTCATGACTTTCCTTCAAATTTTTTTTACTTAACAAAATGCGTGTTCAAAAGCTACACCTGCTCAGGATCTCTATCCAGATTAATCCCGACTGATTCTGCCCATTTCGCTATCTCATCTACAAACTCATTTTCTTTCTGAGAAAACATAAAAAAATTATCAATTATAGAATAAAAGAAATTACTATTCACTTATCTTTTGTTCATAAGATCAATTTGATTACACATTATTATTTTGACTAAAATTAAACAATGCCAGTCAGGCATGATTTTTCAAAAATTGTCTCATTTGTAATAATACTTGCTATGATATTGACCGATATTCTTTATATACTAAAATAAAAAATTCTCGTAATGAAAAATACACAACTTCTAAGCGTTGTTTTTTCACTGATCATGTTTACTGGAGTAACTGCCAGTAGTACGGCATTTGCTGATACCGATGATCTTGAAGATAGACTAGAAGACTTTTGTGAAATGAACATCGAGCAAAGAAGCGACTTTTTCATCGACTATCCAGATATGGTAGAATATGATGAAAAACTTTCTGTAATTTGTGAGATAGAAGATGAGGATGAACGTGAAAATGCTCTTGATGATTTCATTTTTGATGTTGTTCTAGCTAGAGACGAAATTGAAAACGACTTTGATGACGAATATGATGAACTAGAAGATGATAGAGACGAAGAAAACGATGTAGACGACAAATATAACCGACATGCAGATCTTGAAGATAGACTGAAATATTTCTGTGACATGACTGGCGAGGAAAAACGTCAGTTATTTGCAGACCATCCAAGACTAGAACAGTTCTCAGACAGATTAGTAAACTATTGTGGTTTGTCTGAAGATGAACGTGAAGATAAAATTGATGATTTCATCAGAGAACATGTGTCCGATACTAAAGAACATGACAAATATGATCTTGATGATATGCTGGAACGATTCTGTGATATGACAAACGAAGACAAACGGAAATTCTTTGATAACTATCCAAGACTAGAACAGTTTTCTGATAGAATTCTGAACTATTGTGAAATATCCGAAAATGAAAGGGATGACGCAATTGACAAATTTATTGCAGAACACAAAGATGTTATGCGTGATTACATGAACGAGAAAATTCATGATAAAATGACAGACGTCATGGATTATGATAGATTGTGTTCAATGACCGCATCTGATAGAGCCGCAGAAATTACTGATGTTGCAACACTTGATAGAATCTCAAAATGGTGTAATATGACACCTGAAGAAAGAGATGACTACAAAGAACATCATGATGACATCAAAGACAAAGTTACTGACAGAATTAGAATGTCTGACATGTCCCCACGACTCAAGGCAATGATCATGGAAAACCATGAAATCTCAGATGAGAAACGTGAAGAAATCAAGATGAAATACAGAGAAAAACACGGTGAGATAACAGATGAGCTAAAATCAGAATTAAAGATAAAGTTCAAAGATCACATGACAAAAGTCAAAATCAAAATGTCTGATGAGCGAAGATCTGCAATTCATGACAGACTGGCTGACATGAAGGCATTCAAGGCAGAACTTCGTGAGAAAGCATCTGAAATGACTGACGAGGAAAAACAAAAACTTAGAGAAGAATTCATTGAAAAGGCAAAAAACATACAATTAGCATGGATTTCCCCACGTACACAAATTACTGCAGGCATTGATGCTTCAGACGTAGAGTGTCGTGAAGGATTCAGTCTGGTAATGAAAGCATCAAATGGAGTACCAATGTGTCTCAAATCAGACACTGCTCTTAAGATGATCGATAGGGGAATTGTAGTTCCTGCTAACTAATCTTTCTTTTTTATTTTTTAGACCAATTTTAGGTATGAAAATTGTGTTCTATAGCGATGATGGTATGATTTATTGATCTTTTTAAATTATTTAGGCATTAAAAATAATATCAAATATTTGCAATACAGTGTGTACTGAGTCGTTATATCAAATGTTGTTTGATATTACTCATGCAAACATTACAACATGTCTTCAAAGTTGAAGAAGCAGAGCAAAAAGATAGCCTACTTGAAATTTTATCTGACAAGTATTGTAGAGCCATCCTAGAATCTACTATGGACAAGCCAAAGTCCGCAATTGAGATAACCGCAGAGGCTGGAATCCCGATGAGTACGGTGTATAGAAGAATTCAAACACTTCATGACAACAAATTACTCAAAACATCTGGAATCATCACTGATGATGGTAAAAGACTATTCATGTACAAAAGCAGGATCAAAGGAATTCAAAGTAGATACAATGATGGTAAGACAGAAGTTGAGTTAATTCTCAACTAGTTATTTTTCTAATATTCATGCTCGTTAAAGTCCTCGCCCAATGAGATAGTGGTGATCACAGTAGTTTCAGTTATCTGTGCTTTTACATTCTTTTCTGGCAAGAATTCATGGAATATTTCTTTTAATAGTTGTTCAGTGAGTAATGACCAATTCATCCCAAGTCCATGCTGAATAATAAAATGATGCAACGATCCTTCAATTCTGTGATCTGATTTCATTCCAGATGCCCTCATGTAATCCTCAAGTGCCTCTATGCATCTTTTTAGATCATACTTTCCTTTCATGAACATCACATTATCTTTGATGACAGGCTTTAGAAGATCCACAACCATGTTGATGTCCTGTCTTTCCAAATCAATGCCAAGTGCTGTCAGCACCCTTTTGGAACAGGTATCATTCCGATTTTGTCGCCAAACCTATCCCATTGGATATATTTTTCTGCAATCTGATTCATCAAAACATTGTGAGAAATTCCTTTTTGCATAGCTTCGTTTTCTAGTTCCGCAACAAGTTTTTCTGAAAGTCTATATGTTATCGTTCTTGTTTTTTCCTTTTTTGGGATGTGGGGTTTTCGTTTTACTGTTGAGACATCCATCGAACGAATATTATCATATGAACATATTTAAATTATGACTAAACAAATTAAATACTAGTTCATTATCAAGCATGAAAAACTGCGAACTTGTTTTATTTTTAGAATCAATCATCAGACATGGGTAAATTCTGCAAGAAATGTGGAAGATTAATGAAGAATATAGATGCCACCCATTGCTCTGATGAATGTCTTTTATCTGACATCAGAAATAGTAAACCTGCTGATGAATCATCAAAAGGTATAGAATCATGGAATGATGAATCTGATCCTTGGAAATAATATTATAGAATGATTATCTTTATTCTGTAATTCAAACTATGAACTCATCCATTTGGTGTGTTCCTGCAGTTGATCTTAAAGATAATTAAAAAGTAATTGGAATAATTTCAAATCCCGATTTGTTGAATTAAAAAAGCGTAATTTGCATCAATATGAAAATTAATCTTCGACAATATCTTCTTCTTTTACCCTCTTATCGAAAACCAAACATGCAGTAAGATCTCCAGTAACATTGACCATTGTTCTTGTCATGTCTAATATTCTGTCTACTCCAAGCAATAATACAACTGCAACAGGTGGAATGCCTGCAGTGATGAGAATTGTTGAAAGAATTACAATACCTGTTCCAGGTGCTGACGGTGCACCAATAGATGCTGCAAGTGCAGTTAATGTTATCAAAAGAATTGTTGTAAATCCTAAATCTATGCTAAAAAGCTGTGCAAGAAAAAATACTGCTACAATTTGATAAAGTGCAGTTCCATCCATGTTAATTGTAGCGCCTAATGGGATGATAAACTGAGAAACTTTGGGCTTGATTTTCATTTTTTCTTCAGCAGTTTTAATTGATAACGGCATAACAGCTGCCGAACTAGAAGTTGAAAATGCAAGAAGTTGAGCATCTTTCATCATTTTAAATGTGGAAGAAAGTGGTCTCTTTGCAAAAAACTTGATGATTAGCATGTACACCAATATCATTACAAAAAGACCTATCACAACAGTTAGCATGTATGCCCCAAGTACTCCTAATGCGGAAAGACCAATTTTAGACGTAATTCCTGCCATTAGACCAAATGCTGCAAACGGCGCAAGACGCATGGCCCATGAAACTACTTTCAGAGTAATTTTTTGTATGGATTCTAATAAATCCAGAATTGGTAGAGAACTTTGTTTGGGAATTGAAATCATAGACACTCCTACAATCAATGCAAAAATTATGATGCTTAACATCTCTCCAGACATAAAAGAAGCTAAAGGATTACTTGGGATCAAACTCACTATGCTTTGAGGAATATCTTGTATGCTAAATTCTGCTTTTTCAACAGGTTCGGCATCTTCAATTCCAAAACTTTCTCTAATCAAAGAACTGTCAATAAAATTTCCCGGTTCTATTGTTGATACAAGTAGAATTCCTATTGTTAATGCAATGATTGTTGTTGCAACAAAATATACTGATACACCTAATCCTAGTTTTTGTAATTGTTCCATACTTCCAGACGATGTTATTCCTCTAATGATTGATGCAAAAATTAACGGAATAATGATCATTTGAATAATTTTTAAAAACAGATTTGCTGGAATTGATAACCAATCAGTGATGACTCCTGCAGTTTCTTTCTCAACTAATCCTATTTCTGGACCTAAAATTATCCCTGCCACTAATCCTAAAAACAATGCAAATAGAACTTGAGCCCAAAGTCTTTTCTTTACTAGATAAGTAATCTGTGGAATGGGATACTTGAAAGACTTTATGACCATAATTTATCCATTTATGTATGTGTAATAAGAATAGGTACACGTTCTCGAACTTGAAAATCTTATTTTGGATTTTAACTGATTATCGATAATAATAGAAACATCCAGCATCACTCATATTTTAAATTAAAATTGTGTCTTTATTACCAACTTCAATTCATCATATGGTGTGCGGATTCCAGACACGATTAAAGATTTCATTAATACGCAAGGAATTTTTGTTGTAGGAACCGTTAGTGGCACCACGATTGCAAATGTATCTCCTAGAATATTCTTCAAGGTGGAAGAAAATGTAATTTACTGGCTTGATTTTTTTAAACACAAATCCTACAAGAATTTCCAAATAAATTCATGGGTCACTGTTGCTGTTTTTAACAAAGATGATTTAGAAGGTTATCAACTTCGTGGAAATGTACGTTTTATTACAGATGAACCTATCAGAACCGAGATTAAAGAATCAATAATTAAAAACATATTGCAAAAAAATTCCTCTCCAAAAATAAAATCATTATCTGAAAAAGAATCTACTGTAATACAATTTGAGCCCAGTGTGTGCTATTCTTTGAATCCAGAACAATACTCTGATCTGTCAATTGGTTCTGACATTGATTCTACATTTTTTTATAATAATTAAAACTGTGTTTTTACACCTAAATTAAGGGGCATTGAAACCAAACCAATTCATTTTCAAAAACTGAATAGTTTTGCATAGTTATATCTAAAATTCTCTAGTTAGAATTTGCTGCAATTTACGGATAAATCGACCATCGGGGTTAAATACAAATTTTGAAAATTAAATCACCTAACACACCATGGGTTTTGATGAGCAATCATCAAAATTCCATGAATAATTCTTGTCAAAACCTCAAGCCTGCAAAAAATTAACTTCACAGGATTCTTGAAGGATGTGATTCCATTACTCCTTCTGATATATGTACGTACAGACAATTTATTGCAAAAAAGTAACAACCTCTTTCTCACTAATTTTTATCTGTATTCGTCTCCACAATCACCAATAATCTCAAACAAATCATTTGATTTTTCAGTGATGGCATTAATCATTGAAATATCATCGTTATCTAATTTTATGTCAAAAACTTTTGAATTGTCATTTCTGTGATTATTGATTCCAAGTCTTGCGCCAATAATTACTCCTGTAACTTGTGGCCTATCTAATACAAATCTTGTTGCAACATTGGCAATGCTGCAACCATGTTTCTTTGAAATTTGATCTAAGGCACAAAGTAATTCTTGAAATAAATTCCATCCTCCCCAAACATCAATCATATTCTTGTATTTTTGCAGACTGGATGTGGTTAATTCTCCTCTATGCGGTTCATCCAAACCCAGATATTTTTCAGAAAAGAATCCTCCAAGTAATGTTCCATATGTTAAAATCTTTATTCCATGTTTTGCAAAAAATGGAGTCATGATTTTTTCTGGCCTTTGATCTAAAATTGAATACTGAACTTGGTTTGATACAATTTGAAAATCATTCTCAATCATTATTTTTACTCGTTTGGTGTCAAAGTTTGTCAATCCAAGATGTTTAATTTTCCCATCTTTTTGTAATTTTGATAAATGATTCAATGCATCAAGATAACTTGAATCATTATAATCCCACCAATGAAACTGGAGTAAATCAATACATTCTGTTTTCATTTTTTTTAATGATTGCTCTATATGATAGGTAACAATACTGTTGCTCATAGGACCTGGATTGGGAACAAACTTAGTAAGTGCTTGAGATTGAGTCTTGTCTATTTTTTCTTGGAATTCTCCAATTAGTGATTCTGCAGGACCATAAATGTCTGCCAAGTCCCAAGTTGTAAATCCTGATTTGTGATATTCTATCATGTCTGCTATCGCCAATTCTTTGTCAATTTGACCATGACCTCCTGCAACTTGCCACATTCCGTTTAGAATTCTACAAATTTCCAAATCTTCTCCAATAGTGATTTTCTCAATTGTCACAAGTATTCTTAGAAAAAATCTCTTTAAAAAATTGGCATTTTTAGAGAAATATCTAAATCACAACCATCTAAGAAAGAATCATCTTGGAACTGCCACGAGGAATGAAAGATTTTGAGGGAGCAGAAAATGCAAACATTGAGCATGTCAGGTATCATTTCAAGCAGTTATCAAATTTGTATGGGTTTTCATTTATGGATCCATCTCCCATTGAACTGCTATCGACTCTAGAGACAAAGTCAGGTCCAGGAATACGGGACGAAATTTACTATTTCAAAGACAAAGGAGATCGAGAAGTTGCATTAAGATTTGACTTTACAATGGGCCTAACAAGATATGCCGCATCTCAAAAATCGATGAAACTTCCTGCAAAGCTATCCAGTTTTGGAGGTGTCTTCAGATATGATGAACCACAAAAAGGTAGATATCGATACTTTCATCAATGGGATATTGAGATATATGGAAAACCAAGCATTGAATCAGAAGCTGAAATCATTGAATTAACCTCTAGATTGTTTGATTCGCTTTTACTCCGTGAAATCACCATTGACATTAATCACCGAAATCTGGTAGAGTCATACATTAACAAAATATTTAATTCTAATGATCCCGAATTAGTTGCTGATATTTTACGAGCAGTCGACAAAATTGCAAAAAAATCAAAAGACGAAATCCTAAAGGAATTTCAAGCAAAAGGTTACCAAACAGAAAAAATTGAAAAAATACTAGAGTTCTCGCAAATCAAAGGAACAATTTCAGAAGTTGAAAAAATATTTGACACAACACAATTAGGATCATGGAATGAACTAAAACAACTATTTGATTCGCTTGAGAATAGGGGAGTATCAAATGTTAGAATTAATTTTGGTATTGTTAGAGGACTGGATTACTATTCCGGTACTGTATTTGAAGTATTTGACAAAAATTCTACACTGGGTGCACTAGCCGGTGGTGGTAGATATGACACACTAACTAAAGCATTTGGAAGGGATGATATTGGTGCAACTGGAGTTGCAGGAGGTGTTGAAAGAATAATCCTTACAATGCAAGAACAAAAAATAATTCCAAAAATTTTACAAAAGCGAGTTGCAGTATTGTACATAAATGAAGAAATGCAAAAAGTCGCATATTCAATTGCATCACTGTTAAGACTAAACAATATTCCAACTGATATTGACTTGGCAGGGCGAAATCTAAAAAAACAAATGGATATTGCAAGCAATGCACAATTATCAATTATAGTTGGTCCTGATGAACTTGAAGAAGGAAATGTCGTACTCAAAGATATGGTTAATGGAACTGAAGGAACCATTTCACTGGAGAAATTAACTGAGGATCCAAAGTCTATTCTTAATTTAGAAAAGCCCTAGTCAACATCATTATTTCAGGACCAGTAGTTAATGACCCTACAACAAGAGAATGATTGTTTACTAGAATTCCTGATGCTACATATGGAATTCCGTTATTTATGGAGCACTGCTCGATTTTTACGCCTAACAAATTGGAAAATGTCTTCATATCTTCTTCATCCGCTTCCGGATGAATTGCTGCACCAGAATTGTTTGCTACCATTACAGCTCCTGTCTGATTAAAACCTGCAATTTTTTTCTGAATTACCTCAACTCCTAAAACATCTGAAATGTTTTTACAGTCTTGAGGAGATAACCAAGGAGACACAACTGCTCCTTTGTCATTAGTACAAATGACATTTCCTAAAGCAGATAATTTTGAATCAAGAACACCTACTTCCAGATCTGTTTCGTTTTTGAGAAAGTCAAATTCATCTTGATATGCAGTTTTTGGAATCAGTATTCCTTTGTTATTCATTACACATAATGCTCCAATTAATCTTGTGTTGGCAATTGACATGAATCGATATTCTACACCAAGATATTTTGCAAGTTTTTCTGCTTTTGATTGTGCATATCCCATTGGAAGTAAAATTACACTGTCATTTACTTTAGTGTAAACTCCAATGTTTGGTCCACGATATACATCATACTTGATAATATCCATATCCAGAGAATTGATCGTTCAGCGTTATGAACGTAAGGAATTCATTCCTGAAAGATCGATTGTTACTGGTGCATTCGTAATTTACCCTATCTAGCTTTAAATAATAACTCTGAAAAATTATACTATGCCAATAGCAGAAAATTTTCCAGAAGGCCTAAAACCACTTGGAAAAATAAAACTCGATGATGGAAATTTCCATATCATGTGGGGTCCAGGTAAAGAGAAAAACACAGACGGTTCTCAAGCTGAAGTGTTTGCAGATGCCGATGTAGTTGCTGCATATGCTGCAAGAGGTGAAGAACAAGTTCCTCTAGGTGTAAGTGGTACGATGGTTGCAGTTGATTGGGATTCTTGTGTTGCAGATGGTGCATGTATTGAAGCGTGTCCTGTACAAGTATTCCAATGGTATCGAACTGAAAAAGATATTCCGGCCAAAGATGTTGTTGGTCAAACTTTTAACGGAACTGGCAGCAATGTCAAAGATGAAAGAAAAGATCTAACTGACAAGGCAGATCCAATCAGAGAACATGATTGTATTTGGTGTATGGCATGTGTATCAGTTTGTCCACCGCAGGCAATCAAAGTTGATCAGTCAAATGTTGAAAAACATGAGTCTGCAGCCAAAACTCTTTAGAAATTCAAGACAAAATCATATCTGTAATTTTTATTTTCTTTTTTATTTAGTCTTGACTAATTATATCTAGATTTAAATAATATTTTGGGGGTAGTTTGTATATGGCAGAATTACAAATACCAGAAGACTTTTGTCACAATGATGTAAAACCAACAGGAAAAACAAGCCATGCAGATGGTGAAAATTTCCACTGGATTTGGGGCAAGGGAAGAACTGATGGTGCCGCATTTTCAAATGAAGATGTGAAGGCAGCTTATGAAGCTCGAGGAGAAAAACAAGTTCCTCTAGGAATTCATGGAACAACTGTCGCAGTAGATTGGGATTCCTGTGTTGCAGCAGGTGCATGCATGAGTGTATGCCCAGTTCAAACATTCCAATGGTACAGAACCGAAAAAGATATTCCAGCAGACAAATGTCTGGGCGAAACTTTTGAAGGTACTGGTAAAACAGAACAAGATGAAAGATTAGACTATACAGACAAATCACAACCAATCAGAGAACATGATTGTACTGTTTGCATGGCATGTCAAGAAATCTGTCCTGAAGGCGCAATTCGAATTGAATCAGCTAACCAAGAATGGCACGAGAAAGCAGCCGGTACATATGTACTTATGAAATCTGGCTCTGAAAACCCACACGCACACGATTAAAGAAATTTTTTCTTTTTTCTTATTTTTCTATTTCACATCAACAAATTTTAATCACTTCCATCGAAGAGTTTTCGCAGAGGTCGCCTAGCTCGGTAGGGCGCGGGCCTTGAGAGCCTGTGTGCGCAAGCATACGGGGGTTCAAATCCCTCTCTCTGCGTTCTTATTTTTCTATCTTTCCGAGTTCAGCTAGCATTGCGGATAACTGAATTTCAGAATTTGCGCCAACTAGAACTCTATAATCATATTTTGCGATAATCTCTAAAATGTCTGATAACTTTTCATGCTTTGACTTGAAAACTGCCGAGTTGAGATATTTTAAAAAATCAGATTCCGACATTCCATAAACTTTGATTAATTCTATCATCTTCTCTCTTGCTTCTGCAACTTTACCCAAAAGAGCAATCTTTAGAACCTCGTCTACATCGCTAGTTTTAGTTAGGCCAGCTGATCCCTTTACATGCTCTTCTGTAATCCCACCAAGACTTGCAGTTGCCTGCATTAGATTAATTGCATGCCTCATGTCTCCTTCAGAGTAATCATAAATTGCCTTGAGGCCTTTTTTATCAAATTTTATTTTTTCATTCTTTGCAATCTCTTCTAGTCTTTTAATGAGATCTTCTTCTGGAATGGTTGTGAACTTGAATGTAGCACACCTGCTTTGAATGGGGTCGATAATTTTTGAAATGTTATTCGCAATGAAAATAAATCTACAAATTTTTGCAGTGTCTTCTATGATTCTTCTTAGGGCAGTTTGTGCATCTGCTGTCATCTCATCTGCTTCATCTAAAATGATAATCTTGAATGGAACTTCGCCCATTCCAGCAAATCTTGAAAATTTCTTAACTTTTTCTCTGACCATGCCGATTCCTCTCTCGTCTGATGCGTTTAGCTCAAGTGTGTAGTCTTTGAAATTGTCTCCTAAAATCTGATTTGCGATACATAGCGCGGCAGTTGTCTTTCCAACCCCTGCAGATCCTGAAAACATCAGATGAGGCATATCTGTTGGATCTTTGATTAAGGCCTCCAAACTCCCAATAATCTCAGTTTGGTTTACGATCTCTGAGAGTTTTGTTGGTCGATACTTTTCAACCCACATGCCGCTTCCCAACATGAGTTCTTAAGGCCTAATCCCCATTAATAAATCCGAATTGGTTATTGTATCATACCATCTTTTAAAATCAAATTCATTATAATCAAGATGCGATCAGCCTGAGATTAATTAGGATCAATTGATCTCACTAAATTGTTAACAGAATTGATCGATCCGATACTTGAGGATCTAAAAGAGGATAAGTAGTCTCGCATGGAAATTGATAAAGTAGAAAAAGTTCATAGTATTGGATATCGCCTAAAGGATGCTAAATTCACTGTAAATCAGGATTTTAAATTTAATGTGGCAGGTGTAAAAATTGATGCAACTCAGGGTGATACTGATAATATTCCACGGTGGGTAGGAAAGATTCTATCTGATAATAACTTGGGTGTACTGGATTCTCCTGATATGATTACTGAATTAAAACAAGCACTGTCAAAAGAAAAAATGGTTGGAGAGTATCAAATATCTACACTTGATCCACATTTTTACATAAAATTAAGAGAGTCTATGAAAGAACTGAATCGTGATGATTTTGATAAAGTTGAAAGCATGATGCTAGAATTATTTAGAATGAGAAGAGGAAAACTAGTAAAGACGGCAGACTCTATCAAACTGAATTCTGAATTATATAACAAACTAACTGTTGAAGAAAATATCTTTTACCAAACTATCTATGATAACAGCAAAGAGTTTGAAAAACAAATCACTGGGGGCTTAAATGAGCAGTAAACAGGCTAGTACTTTTACAGATTCTGCCTTGTCAGATAAAGTAAAAGAATTCCTGACTAGATTCAAAGATAAGAATGGTGTCTACAAGTATGTAGATGCAATCGATGAGATGATGCCAAAAAATGCAAAATACATTATCGTTGATTATAATGATTTGGTAGTAGAACCACAAATTGAAGTAATGTTTTCTAAAAATCCTGATAGGATATTTGATGCATTCTCTAGAGCAATCAAAGAAGCATTACAAACTAGATTTCCTGATTATGCAGAAAAAATCAAAGATGAAGTTCGTGTAAGATTAATTAATTTCCCACTAGAGCGAAGTCTAAGACAAATCAATGCTGAAACAATTGGACACATTACAAGTGTTTCAGGAATGGTAGTTAGAGCATCAGAAGTAAAACCACTTGCCAAAGAGCTGGTCTTTGTATGCCCTGATGAACATACAACAAAAGTAATTCAGCTAAAGGGAATGGATGTTAAAATTCCTGTTGTGTGTGATAATCCAAATTGTAAACAGAGAGATTTTGAGTTAAAACCTGAAGCAAGCAAGTTTATTGATTTTCAAATACTTAGATTACAGGAACTTCCTGAGGATTTGCCTCCTGGTCAACTTCCTCATTATATTGATGTCACAATTAGGCAGGATTTAGTAGATAATTCAAGACCTGGTGATAGAATTATTCTTACTGGTGTAGTTAGAGTAGAACAAGAGTCTGTTGCAGGAATTCAGCGAGGTCACAGCGGATTATATCGATTAAGAATTGAGGGAAATAATATCGAATTTTTGAGTGGTCGTGGTTCTAAAACTGATAGAAAAATAGGAAGAGAAGAGATTTCACCTGAGGAAGAAAAAATGATCAAAGCTCTCAGTCAAAGTTCTGATGTATATCAAAGACTAATTGATTCATTTGCACCACACATTCAAGGACAGTCATTAATCAAGGAATCTATTTTGCTACTCATTGTAGGTTCTAATCAGAGATTACTTGGCGATGGAAGTAAGATTAGAGGGGACATTAACGTATTTCTAGTTGGGGATCCTGGTACTGCAAAAAGTGAGATGTTAAAATTCTGTGCAAGAATTGCACCACGAGGTTTGTATACTTCAGGTAGGGGTTCAACTGCTGCAGGACTTACAGCTGCCGTAGTTAGAGATAAAACAGGAATTATGATGTTAGAAGCTGGTGCAGTAGTTCTAGGGGATCAAGGTCTTGTAAGTATAGACGAATTTGACAAGATGAAGCCAGAAGACAGAAGTGCATTACACGAAGTAATGGAACAACAGTCAGCGAGTATTGCAAAGGGCGGTATTGTTGCGACACTAAATGCTCGAACTTCAATCTTAGCTGCTGCAAACCCCATGTATGGAAAATATGATCCTTTCAAAAATATCACTGAAAATGTAAATTTGCCAATTCCATTACTTACAAGATTTGATTTGATCTTTGTTGTAAGAGACATTCCAACTAAAGAAAGAGATGAAAAGATTGCAAGACACATTATACAAAGAAACACCACTCAAGGAACCGATAAAAAATCTGTTATTGAGGTTGATTTACTTACAAAGTACCTATCCTATGCAAAACGCGGTATTCCTGAATTAACCAAAGAAGCAGAAGAAAAAATTCTGTCGTATTACCTTCAAATGAGAAATGTAGAATCTGAAGAAATGATTACTGTGACTCCAAGACAACTAGAAGGAATTATTCGACTTTCTACTGCACGAGCAAGATTGCTCATGAAAGACAAGGTAGAAGAAGAAGATGCTGAGCGTGCAATATTCCTTATTCAAAGCATGCTTCAAGATGCCGGTGTTGATGTGAATACTGGAAAGGTAGACCTTGGAGTATTACAAGGAAAGCCACGAAGTGAAGTTTCAAAGATGCAACTATTCATGGATGTTCTAAAAAGTCTTGAAGGAGACAACAAAGTTCCAGTTGAAGAAAGAGCATTTGTCAAAGAACTTGAAAAGAGTGAAAAATTCACAGAAGAAGAGGCAAGAAACTATATCCGAAGAATGCTCAGAGAAGCATCTATTTATGAATCAAAACCCGGTCACTATAACCGAGTATGAAAATTGAGCAACTAGATCTTCCAAAATCAGCAATTGATTTTTTACAATCACAAGGTTTTGAAAAATTATATCCGCCACAAGCAGATAGTGTAGAGTCTGGATTATTATCTGGAAAAAATATTCTAGTTTCTGCTCCAACAGCAAGTGGAAAGACTCTGATTGCAATGCTTGCCATGATTAGTTTTCTTTCTAAAAATGACGGTAAAGTGATTTATCTTAGTCCTTTGCGAGCATTAGCGGCTGAAAAGTTTTCAGAATTTAAAAAATTAGAAAAAGTTGCGTTAGGAAAAAAAATCAAAGTTGGAATTTCAACTGGTGATTTTGAAAATATTGAGAAAAATCTTGAGAAAAGCAATGTCTTAATTCTGACAAATGAGAAGATGGATTCAATTATTAGACATGGTGTTGAATGGGTTGAAGAAATTGGATTGGTGATTTCTGATGAAGTGCATTTGATTGGAGATGAAAGCAGAGGTCCAACACTTGAAATAATTTTGACACAGCTAAAACTATTAGATACAAAGCCTCAACTTGTAGGACTTAGTGCAACAATTACCAATTCTGATGAGATTGCAGATTGGCTAAACTGCAAACTAGTAAGAAATGACTGGCGACCAGTACCTCTCTCTGAAGGAGTATGTGATGGTGGTGAGGTTACTATGAGTGATGGTAAGACCTTTGAAGTTGAGCGGAGTTTACGTGGAACGCCAATTGATTTAGGCGTGCAATCAGTACAACAAGGTGGTCAATCATTGGTATTTGCTGAAACCAGGACTCGCTCAAAATCCCTTGCTACAAAAGCTGCTGATGCTATATTTCAGATTCTAAAAAAAAATGAATTGACTGAATTAGAAAAAACATCAAAAAAAATTCTATCTGAAAATGAGCATACAGAATTAGTAAAAACATTAGCACACCTTGTAAAAAAAGGAGTTGCATTTCATCATGCAGGACTGAATCAAAAATGCAGAGAGATAATAGAGACTGAATTTAGGAAAGGCACAATCAAACTATTGTCCTCGACTCCAACTTTAGCTGCAGGTGTAAATCTTCCTGCAAGAAGAGTTGTGATTTCAAATATTAATCGATATAATGCAAAAGTTGGTGCAAATAGACCTATTAGTATTCTGGAATACAAACAACTTTGTGGCAGAGCTGGTAGACCACAATATGACGATTTTGGCGAATCAATAATTGTTGGAAATGGAAACACTGATGATCTTATAGAGTATTACATTAATGGGGAACCAGAACCAATAATTTCAAAGATTACCGATGATAAATCTCTGCGAACACATATACTTAGTGTAATAGTGACACACCCTGGAATTAAAAAAGAAGAAATTTTGGAATTCTTTTTGCAAACGTTGGGGGGACTACAATCAAGAAAACCCACTCTGAAATTTGCGATTGACATATCTCTGCGTTTTCTTTCTAGCAAATTTTTGATAATCAAAAAAGGTGAACGATACGCAGCTACTGAGTTTGGCAAAAAAACATCAATGTTGTACATTGATCCTTTAACTGCTACGTATTTTAGAGATGCAATTGAAAACGTATCTCAAGAAAGAAAACACACGTTCGGATTTTTGCATTTGATTACAAATTGCGATGAATTTTTTCCAAAATTTTCATTACGCCAAAAGGATTATGAGTCAGCAAGCTTGATGATAGAAAATAACTCTTCAGAATTACTTGAACCAATTTCTGAGTATGACTGCTCACGAAGCCTTTTGGCCTTACAGTCTTGGATTACCGAATCTTCTGAATTATCTTTGTCTGACAACCTTGGAATAGAGTCAGGAGACATGCATAGGATGGTTGAAAATGCCAATTGGCTATCATATTGCCTTAGGGAAATTTCAAAACATGTTGAAAGAGCAGATTTGCTTGAAGAATTAGCCGATCTGAGAAATAGAATTGTCTATGGAATTCGAGAGGAGTTATTGGACCTAGTTAAAGTCAAAGGAATTGGAAGGGTGAGAGCAAGAGTTCTATTCAAACATGGGATAAAGAATCTGGATGATTTGGCCAAAATTCCTGTAAATAAATTGGCAGAAATTGATAAAATTGGTTCAACCATAGCGGATAACATAAAGACGGAGTTACGAAAGGTTAGATAATTGATTGAATTAATACTTCCTGTAATAGTTTCATGCTTTATTGCATTTTTTCTAGTTTTTGTAATGACTCCTCCACTGATTAAATTTCTTGAAAAAAGAAATCTTACAGTCAAAGATATGAACAAGAAAGAGGACGTGATGGTTGCAAGACCTGGTGGAATATCTATTATTGTGGGAATTATTGCATCTGAAATTACACTTTATGTATTTTTACAGGCAAATGAAATTCTTGCGATAACTATTACCACATTTGCAGCTTTTCTAATAGGATACGTTGATGATAGAAGAGTTATGGGTGGATGGTTTAAACCCATAGCGCTTGGAATTGCAGCAATTCCAATAATTGTTTTTGGTGCATATGATTCAGATCTTGCTTTTCCTCTATTTGGAACTGTTCAAATCCCAGCATTATATCTTGGATTAATAATTTTCATGATCCCTATTACTGGTAATACAATTAATTCAATTGATGTTCTAAATGGAGTTGCAAGTGGCTTTATGGTAATTGCTAGTTTTTCATTATCATTATGTTTGTTTATAATTCAAAATTATGAAATTGCAATCATAAGTCTGCCACTTGGATTTGTTTCTCTAGCATTTTACAAATACCATAAAATCCCAAGCAAAATTTTTCCTGGTGATTCTGGTGCACTAACTCTTGGTGCAATGTACGGAGCAATTGCAATCGTTGGTGGCGTTGAAATAATTGCAGCAGTAGCACTGCTGCCTGCAGTGATCAACTCCTTTTTGTTTCTGTCAAGTGTAAAACGTATAGTTGAACATAGACAAATCAAAGGAAAACCTGTAGAGCATACTGATGATTTTAAACTAAAAGCAACTGATGACAAAACCGCACCTGTAACTCTGGTGAGATTAATTCTCGCTGGAGGTCCACTAACTGAAAAACAGGTTGGATTTGCTATCTTTAGACTGGCTATTTTTTCAGGAATTTTGGCAATAATTACGGCATTTTTGATGGGAGTGTCTCTTTGAAATCTGATCTGTTTGGATTCTTGTTTGCAATGTGGATTCTGATTCTTCTTGGAGGTGGAATTCTTGTTACAATTTTAGGCCCAATCTCAATTACTGGTTATGGAGAATTTAGTCTGTTTATAGCATCAATCATCAAAGCTATAGTTGCTATTGTTCTTGTTGTAGTTTGGATTCTAATATTATCAAAACTGAAAAATTGGATATTTAAAAAAGAAATTAAATCTTAACCTTCTTTCCATTTTCTTTGTTTCTTGTCGTATTCTCCTCTGCTGTATCTTATCGTAGCAGGAGAACCAATTACCACAGAATTTTCAGGAACATCTCTTGTTACGACTGCTCCCATTGCAACAACGCTGTTCTTTCTTACAGTGACACCAGCTTTGATTACTGCTCTTGCACCAATTATTACATTATCCTCAATTGTAACTCCAATCATTTTATCGCACATTGGATAAGGATCATTTGTAAGGGCTGCTGCTGGACCTATGAAAACATTCTTTCCAATTCTAGATAATGGTGGAATGTACGCTTGTCCTTCTATCTTTGTGTTTTCACCAATCTTTACATCATAATCAATATGTGCAAGAGATCCAATTTTGACATTGTCTCCAATCTCTACATTATCCCCCACATATGAAAAATGCCAAATCTGCACATTTTGACCTATTTTTGCTTTATCTGAAATGAAATTTGTAACCATTGTCTCACAAGTGCCATGGATTTCCCTGCGTAATAATTTTTTCAGGTAATTCTTTTTTGTAATTTTTTAGGAAATCCATCTCTTGCTTTTTGTCCCTTAATTCATCTGGAAGCATGATTGGAATACCTTCTATAATAGGATAAAATCTAGAACATTTTTCACAAAATAACGCACCTTCTGAAATTACGTTGTCTTTTTCTTCAATTTCGAATAATTCTAACGGATGATTTTTGTCAATTGGGCATGCTAAAATATCCATCATTGTTTTATTCATTTTAAATCCAGATAAATTGGAATTCCCTTTAAACTAGATAAGAGTGCCGCTTCTGCGATTTTTGTCACATTTACAGCTTCTTGTGATTTTACAATATGCTCATTTTTGCCCTCGATTGCTCCAAGGAAACTTTGAATTTCTAGTAATAATGGCTCTTGTTTCTCATTTTGAATAGTTTCATTATGATTGTCTTTTTCTACAATAATCTCTTGGGTGATAAAATCTGATGAAATAATCGCATCTGTACATACTGCATTGAATTTTCTAACTTTTTTGGGTGTAATCCAATTTGATGAAATTATTGCGACTCTGTCATCTTTGTATCCTAGCATTATGCTTGCAAAATCTTCATGTTCATGTTTAATTTTACCTGCCCTTGCAAAAACTACGTGTGGCATGTCATCAAACAACCAATTAGCAGTATCAATATCGTGAACTGATGTGTCATAAATTATTCCAACATCTTTGATATGTAGAGGCATTCTATTTTCACGATGAAATTCTAACATTACTAAATCACCAAATTTTTTTCCTTTCACCAATTTTTTCACTTCATCTACTGCTGGATTAAATCTCTCTATGTATCCACATGTGAGAATAACTTTGTTCTTTTCTGCAAGTTTAGCAAGTAATTCGCCATCCTCCGATTTGTAGGTCATTGGTTTTTCTACAAAAACATGTTTTTTTGCCTCTAACAATTTTTTTGCAATTTCAGTATGAGTAGATGTTGGTGTTACCACAAACGCACCATCAAATTCCTCAGAATTTAGCAATTCATCTAATGAATCATAATGCTTTACAGAATACTTATCTCCGTATTCTTTACTTTTTTGAGGGTTTGCATCACAAATTGCTGAAAGAACTCCTAGTTGAGATAAAATTCTAGTGTGATTTTTCCCCCATCCTCCTGTCCCAATTTGAACAATTTTCATTTAGTACACTTCCGTTAGCCAATGAGAATAATCGCCATTTTTGTTCATAACTATGTCTGTATATTCCTGCATCATTTTCTTTGTAATGTCGCCTGGTTTGCCATTACCGATCTTTTTTGCATCCATTGATATGATAGGTGTGATTTCAGCTGCTGTTCCCGTAAGAAAAATCTCTTCTGAAATGATCAGTTCACTTCTAGTAACATCTCTTTCTATAACATCGATATCCAAATCTTTTGCAATTTTGATAATTGCATCGCGTGTAATTCCTTCAAGTGCAGATGATGATAATGCAGGTGTTACTAGTTGTCCTTCTCTTACAATGAAGACATTTTCTCCTGGTGCTTCACTCACATTTCCATTATGATCAAGTAAAATTGCTTCATCAAAACCATTTCTTTTTGCTTCTTGAGTTGCAATGATTGAATTCAGATAATTCCCACCCATTTTTGCTTGTGGCGGTGTAGACATGTCTGAGAATTTTCTCCAAGATACAACTCCTGCAGTAATTCCGTTTTTGTTAAATAAATCCCCAAAAGGAAATGTAAAAATTGCAACATTTGTTGGAGCCTTTTCAGTAACATGGAGATTGATCCCATAATCGCCTACAAAGTAAAACGGTCTTATGTAACATGATTTTTTGATTGTGTTCTTCCTACAGATCCCAACAATGGCATCCGTGATTTCTTTATCTGAAAAATTCAATGAGATGTTGTAGAATTGTCCTGATCTTCTAAATCGTTTTACATGCTCATCTAGTCTAAAAACATAAAGGTTTTTTCCATTCCAATAACCTCTAATTCCTTCAAATATTGATGTCCCGTAGTGAATTGCGTGTGTAGTAATTGGCACTTTTGCCTTTTCAGTAAGGGTATATTCTCCATCAAACCATACATATTTTGAAAGTGGAAGTTTCATAAGAAAATTTTACTTGATGTGTATTAATCTATTTTCAATTATTCATATTTCACTAATTTAGTAATTGGAAAAAATCACTTTGAACTATTCTTTGACCACCCTTCTTTGGGAAATTTCATTCCTACTACACGGGTAGTCAAATCTTCAGAATTTGAAAATCTCTCAACTGTTTCCCACTCTTCTTCAATTATCTTGGCAATACTTTCTGGAACGTATTCTTTCCATGAAGATTCTTTTCCAAGAGCTGCATCATATAATTTCTCTTTAACAGATGCAGCTGAAAGGGATTTTCTCTCTCCTACTTTGGGATTTAATCTGTATATTTTTAGCATGTATCCCTCTGCTTTGTCACCAGTATACGAGAAAAAATCCCCTTGAACTCCTCTGAGAATTTGTTTTCGTAGTTGCCATGATTTTGGTGCTAGTAACGGTGGCATGTATTTCTTAAACGGTGCAAAAAAAGCATAATCATCTGTTATTTGAATTGAATCTCCAAAAACTGACAAAAGCATTTTTTTCCTGATTTCAAAATTAAATGGAAAACTTTTACTGTTAATCTCCTTGTCTCCATCTCTGAAGACAACTGGCATTACCTTGACTGTGTCTGCCTCTCTTTTTAGGTCAGAAATTATTTCTACATGAGCATTAGTCACTGGATTAAGATGTGCAAGATATAATGCTGTAATCAAATTAGTTTTCTTAGATAGATCTCATATTTCAATGATTGATTTTTAGAGAATCTTCTTTTTTTAAAATCATCCGTAAGATTCGTATTTGACTTCAAAGCTTCCGTCTTCGCGTTTATCATGTTCTGTTACAAAGCCTTTTGGTTTTAGGAAATCCATTACTCCATCAATTGTTCCCTGCCAACCACAAACATAAAACATTGTATTTTCTTTTGTGATTTTATCGCCGATTAATTCTTCTAGTGGTGACATTCCATTGTCTCTAGGTCTTAGGAATGTCTCAACTCTGCCAACTTGACCTGCCCATGATCTGTTAAACCATTCTTGCGGTCTACTGATGGCTGCTCTATATTTAAAATTCCATTCATCCTTGCCTCTTGCAATACTTTCATTTTCAAGACCAGTAAGCAAATCTTTGTAACTTAATTCATCAACATAACTTGCGCCATGCAAAACAATGATCTCTCGTTTATCTCCTATATCGTGAAGATGTTGCGCATAGCTAACAAATGGTGCAAGACCAGTACCACCACCGATACAAATAATTCTCCTGTTGTCTTTTTCTCCATTTGGAAGTTCTTCATTAATTAACAACGCTCTGCCTGTAGGCTTTAACCAAAGAATCTCGTCTCCTTCTTTTGTATTAAATATCTGCGTAGTTAATCTTCCGGGAAGGGGTTTTCTTACCCACCTAATTACCAGCTCAATGTAATCTCTATTTTCTGGATGAGATGCAATAGAATATGCACGTCTAACAATTTTTCCACCTTCTGCAGGATTTGGTAATCCTAGTGTGATAAATTGACCGGCTTGATAATCTGGAACTGGTCCTTCTTTTGGAACTAATCTAATTATTACAAGATCTTCTTTTAGTAATTGTACATAGGTGACAGTCGCTTTGTTATCTACTACCATAACGATTGAATCATCATTCTCGAGGTTAAATATATTGTGTTAATTTCATAGGTAGATTTCAATAAAACCGCTAAACGTTAATAACCAATTTGAAAAATCTTATTCAATCAGATTTCTGATTATTGGGCCGGTCGTCTAGTCTGGTAGGATAGGTGCATGGCATGCATCGGATCAAGGGTTCAAATCCCTTCCGGTCCACTATTTTAATTTAGAAATTAATTTTTCCATTTCCAAATCTTTCAGTTTGTTGATTTCATTTCTCTTGTCTTCTGGAATTGAAATTTTTAGATCAATAATTGCTTGAAGAGCACTTTTTCTTACTTCTAAATTTGAATCTAAAAGAGATTGAAGAAAAATTTCCTTATCTTCCTTTGCCTTGAGATGTCGTAACGCGCCTATTGCACATGATCTAACCATAGAACTCTCGTCTTTGACCCGTTTTACTATTTCTGGAATTGCCTCTATTTCATTTCTGTTTGCTAATACTAGTAATGCAAAACCTCTGATATTTTTACTGGTAGAATTCAAACTTTTAATCAAAAAATTTGAAATCTTATTTTTATTTAATACGAGGGAACCAAATGCTTCTCCTCTTACTTGAATATCCTCATCATCTAACTTTGAAATAATTTTTTCTAAAATTGTTGGATTGTCTGTTTTGTCTAGCGTTTCTAAAATTTTGATTTTTTCTTGACTATTTCCTGATTCTAAAACTTTTGAAATATTTTCCAAGTTCTTAAGAAATCCTCGTTTCTGGTTAATATTAGTTAGAATTTTTCAATATTTTTCATCAAATTCCAAAAAACACTTTTAGCTTTAAATTATCCTTAAATAGTAAAAATTCTATGTCAAACGAAGCCAGAGACACCATATTCATTGGTAAGAAACCATTGATGGCATATGTTACATCAACGCTAATTCAATTGGCAAACTTACCATCCGTCAACATCAAAGCTAGAGGACTCAGCATAGGCCGTGCTGTAGATGTAGCTCAAATCATTGCAAGAAAAACTGAAAATGCAGGCTACTCTATCGGAGAAATAAAAATTGGCTCTGAATCACTAGAGTCCCAAGACGGTAGAACCAGAAACGTTTCAACAATAGAAATTGAAGTAAAGAGAAATACAGCATAACTGTATGCTTTACTTGAAATTTTTTCTTTTATTCTCTCTTTGAAAATCCATACTTTTTTTCCATCTTTCTAAACTTTGGTAATTCTACAAGATCATTGAATTGATCAAAATTAACCACTTTTTGTTTGAATTTCGTAGTGGAACCTGATTTCTTTAACTCTTGTAAAATATTCATTGTTGCAAATGTATTGGCAAACAATACTGATAGTGGATACAGTATTATTTTAAATCCCATTTTGTTTAACGCTTCGGCTGAACTTAGCGGTGTAGCTCCTCCTTCAATCATGTTTGCAACAAGTGGTGCTTTGATTGCTTTTCCAATTTTTTTCATTTCATCTAATGTTTTAGGCGCTTCAATAAACACTGCATCAGCTCCTGTTTTTTTATTTTGAATCCCTCTCTCTATTGCAGCATCTAATCCTTCGGTTGCTCTGGCATCCGTTCTTGCAACAATGATGAAGTCTTTACTTTCTCTTGCATCAATTGCAGCACCTAGTTTTTCTGTATATTCTTCTTGTGGAATGACTTCTTTTCCTTGCATATGCCCACATCTCTTAGGCCATCGCTGATCCTCTAGAAATATTCCAGATGCTCCTGAGGATTCTAATTCTTTTACCAACTTCCAAACACTTAGTGCATTTCCATAGCCCGTATCTGAATCAACAATTACTGGAACTGAAACTGCTCTACATATTCTTCTTGCATTATCCACTGTTTCAGATGCGCCAATAAATCCATAATCTGGCATTCCAAACAAGGTTGCTGATGTGCCATATCCTGTTTGGAACATTGCATCAAATCCAACTTTTTCTACAATCTTTGCACCTATTGCATCATAAACTCCTGGAATTACAAGTGGTTTTTTTGATTTAAACATACTTTTCAAATTTTTCATAATTGTGTTCTCTTGATGAATTATTTATCATTTTAAAAATAATCTCAACTATCACACATCTTTTGTTTCGGGCTTGATTTTAACACCAGTTAAAATAATGGTTGAATCAATAATTACATTAATTCCAATATTTGGAATTAACTGTATCTTTTGATGTTATTTGCTACAATTAATAATGCCTATGAACCAAAAATTATGAATTTTTGTTTAGTAAGAATCATGGATTTCTAAAAAATAGATTAATTTACTTTTCAAAAATATCATTCTATTTTGATCTCTTTTCCTTTCTTTGATCTTTTTTCCTCTATTTTTTTTAATTCGTCTTGAAGGAATTTCTTATATTTTTGAGTTTCATCATCAGTCATATTTGTTAAATTTGAACTTAGAATTGATCCCATCGTAGAGATCTTTTCTAACAAATCTAATGCAACAAATCTTCCTACATTTCCCAATCTAAAAAGAACCTCTAGCTGTTTTTTTACAATGTCATTGATTTTATCTACATCTGCAGCAGTGTCTAGGCCTTTTTTTGTTAGTTTGTATTTTCCATCTTTTGTTTCATCAATTAGTTCTTCATCCAATAATCTTCCCAACAATGGATAGATCAATCCTGGGGATGGTTTCCATATTCCATTGCTTTGTTCTACCGCATAGTCTATAATCTCCTTGCCCGTGATTTCCTTCTTTTTCAATAATTCTAAAATGAAATATCTAGAAAATCCTCTTGGAACTGAGCTACCTACTCTCTGAAACCATTCAGAAATCATCATTATTAATATCACTAGTGATATATTTTAAATTTTTGGCTCATGCCTGACAATTACTACATATTTAACTCACCTCAAGAAAGTTTGTCTAAAAATGGTCGATTCAATAGAATTTGATTTAATTATTTGTGGTTCAGGTCTTGCAGGTCTGAGAGCTGCAATATCTGCTGCTAAAAAAGGACCTCATCTCAAAATTGGGGTTGTTTCAAAGGTACAAGTTATGCGTTCTCATTCTGTCTCAGCTGAGGGAGGCACTGCTGCAGTTCTATTTGAGGACGAAGGCGATACAATTGAATCTCATGTTTATGATACTGTTAAAGGAAGTGACTTTCTTGCAGACCAAGATGTTGCTGAAAGACTTTGTGTTGAAATGCCACAACAAATTCATCAGTTAGATCATTGGGGAATGCCATGGTCTAGAAGACCCGATGGCAGAATTGATCAACGAAATTTTGGAGGATATAGTTTTCCAAGAGCTACATATGCATCTGATAAAGTAGGTTTCTTTGAAATGCAGACATTGTATGACACATGTCAAAAATTTGAAAATATTGAATATCTCAACGAATGGTTTGTAACATCAATCATACATGATGGAAAACGTTTCATGGGAGTAACTGCTATTGAATTATCTTCAGGAACATTTTACACTATTAAGGGAAAGGCTCTCATCATTGCAACTGGTGGTGCTGGACGATTGTATAGTTTCTCGACTTATGCACTTTCATCTACCCCTGATGGCTTGGATATGGGATTGCGTGCTGGTATGGCACTCAAAGATATGGAGTTTGTACAATTCCATCCAACAGGAATTATGCCATCGGGAATTTTAATTACAGAGGGTGCAAGAGGAGAAGGCGGTTATCTTCTAAATAACAAAGGAGAACGATTTATGAAAAATTATGCTGCAGGAAAAATGGAATTAGCTCCTCGTGATATTGTATCAAGATCAATTATGACAGAAATTCAAGAAGGACGTGGATTCAAACATGAAACAGGTGTTGATTGCATGAAACTTGATTTGAGACATATTGGTGATGAAAAAATCAAAGAGAAACTAGGTGGTATTAGAGAAATATCCATCAAGTTTTCTGGTGTTGATCCTGCTACAGATTTACTTGACATTAGACCTGTTTGCCATTATATGATGGGTGGGCTTCATACTGATATTGATGGTGCAACAGAAATCCAAGGCGTTTGGGCTGCTGGAGAGGCAGCATGTAATAGCGTTCATGGCTCTAATAGATTAGGTGCAAATTCCACGTCTGAGTGCATTGTTTGGGGAAAAATTACAGGCGAATTGGCTGCAGAATATGCAATGAATAATACATCATCAAATCCTTGGCCACATCACTTAGTTGCAGCAGACGAAAAGAGAATCTACGATGGAATATTTCGTGGAAATGGGGATGTAAATCCATATGAAATTAGACAGGAATTAACTGATACAATGAATGAAAAAGCCTATGTTTATAGAAATGAAACTGATCTAGTTGCAGGTCTAAAGAAAATTCGCGAACTAAAAACAATGACTTGGAAACACGTTGATGATAAAGCAAAAGAGTACAATACCAATTTTGTAAATGTGATGGAACTCGATTCCATGTTTAGGGTAGCAGAGATTGTTTTACTTGGCGCAATTAATAGAAAAGAATCTCGTGGTGCACATGCAAGAACTGATTATACTAAACGTGATGATGCAAACTTTTTACATCATACCCTAGCTTACTATGATCCAAACGAACCAATTATGAAAACACATCCTGTAACAATTACAAAATATCAGCCCGTGGAGAGGAAATATTAGATGACTGAAGACGAACACAAAGAAGGAATCAAAGGAATGGCTAATCCTAGCCGTTATGGAATTGAAAGAGTAGCTTATTGGTTAATGCGGCTAAGTGGATTAGGACTATTGGCATATTTTGTGGCTCATATTTATGAAACAAGTAATATTCTAAGAGGACAAGTAGGATGGGATGAATTTCTTGAATTAACTCAAACTACTGAAGGACACATTTTCTTGGCAATTGTAATAGCAATGTGTGTATTTCATACAGTTAATGGAATTAGAGTAATGCTGGGACATGGAGGTATTGGTGTAGGAAAGCCTGCAAGACCTGATTATCCATATGATCCTGCATCCCAAAACTACAGACACAAAATAGGCATCTATTCTGCAATAGTTCTTGCAGCAATTGCTATGATGTACGGACTAGCGGTAATGTTTGGTGAATAATATGAGAGAAAGCACAATTATGAAAATTCATTATGGGACTGCCTTGGCAGCTGTGGCTCTAGTTGCAGTACATGTTTTAATGCGACTTACGATGGGCTTTGCAGAGTCTTTAGAATATGAATCCGTTATTGCAAACTACAAATTTATTCCATACGCTGCAATGTTAGAATTAATTCTCATTCTACTTTCAATTCATGGATTTAATGGATTACGAGTTATTTTATTGGAATTAAAACAAGGCCAACTTTATGAAAAAGCTGTTTCATATGGTTGCTTAGCCGCAATGTTTGGTTTAATAGCATATGGCTCAAGAACAATTATTATGACTAATATGGGGATGATATAAGATGGCACAAGTATCTCATATTGCAAATGAACAAACATCAACGCCGATATCTTCATCAAAATCAGTTACACTTAGAATTGCGAGATATAATCCGGAACACGATGATTCAAGTAAATTCATGGAGTTTACGATTCCATATGAAAGATGGACTACAGTTTTGGAAGCTATTCTTGAAGTCAAAAAACATCTTGATCATTCTGTAGCAGTTCGTTATTCATGTAGACAAGCCACTTGTGGTTCATGTGGAATGATGATTAATGGGAAACCTAGATTGGCATGTTTTACAAAAATCAGTGAACTAAATTCTGATGTTATCACAGTCGAACCTATGAATAATTTTCCAATTATCCGGGATCTTGCAGTAAAATTTGAACGATTATTTGATACTCATCATAAAATCAAACCCTATCTAATTCGAGATGATGCAGATCTAGTATCTGATGAACGGGAATTTTTACAATCTCCTGAAGAAGTTGAACAATACATACAATTTGCAAACTGTATAAAATGTGGATTGTGTAACTCTGCATGTCCAACCATGGCAACCGATTCCTCTTTTGTTGGGCCTCAGGCATTAGCTCAAGCATATAGATATGTTGCAGATAGCAGAGATAAAGGAAAAGACTCTAGACTGAAAATTATTGATGAATCTCATGGTATCTGGAGATGTCATTTTGCTGGCTCATGTAGTCAGGTATGTCCAAAAGGCGTTGACCCAGCAATGGGCATTCAATTACTTAGAGGCTACCTGCTCGGTTTTAGAGGCTAGCCTGATTTTTTTGGATTTGGACTATTGTTAACTTGGTTGTTAATCTGTTCTGCCATAAAGTGATTTGAAACATTCACTTTCACATCATCTACACCATCCACTTTCAATAAATTATCGTGAATATCCTGACAAATCTTAAAACCAAATACTGCAGGACAGAATGGACTGGTAAGATGCAAATCCACTTTGACGTTGTCATTATTGATATCTACTTCATCAATTAATTCTAATTCTACAATTGATGTATTGATTTCTGGATCTACAATCTTTGATAATTCATCGAAGATTTTCACTCTAAGCTGTTTGATATCTTGACTCATGTGGGCAAAAGCGTCGATGCTATATATAACCATTCTAGAACCTTAGATAATGTATCGTTCACGTCTTGGTACTGATTTGAGTGATATAACTTTAGATTATGTTTCATCAATTAATGATGATTCTGAAATTGCTTATTATGATATTATTGGAAGTCAAGCTCACACTTTGATGTTATATCAAAATAACATAATTACAAAAAATGATGCAAAAAAGATCTTATCAGCATTGAATTTTTTAAAAAATGAAAAATTTGATGTATCATCAGGAGCAGAAGACATTCATGAATTAATTGAATCACTAGTTATCAAAAAAGCTGGTATGGCAAGCGGTGGCAAGATGCATACTGCAAGATCACGCAATGATCAAGTTTCTTTAGATATTAGAATGAAAATTAGAGATGATATTAACATCATTTGTAGTTGTCTTTTAGATGCTATTGAAGCACTAGTTTCGGTTGCTAAAAATCATCAAAAAACAATCATGCCTCTTTACACTCATCTTCAGCAAGCTCAAGCTGGTTTGTTTTCTCATTATCTTTTAGCCCATGCAGATGTCTTATCTAGAGATTTTCAGAGACTTTATGGAACATTTGAACGAGTAAATCAAAGTCCACTTGGTGCGGGACCTGTTGGTGGGACAAGTATTCCTATTGATAGACATAGTACAGCAAAGATGCTTGGTTTTGACGATGTCATTGAAAATTCTATTGACGCAACAAGTACGCGTGATTTTGTAGCTGAATACATTGCAATGATTTCAATTTTGATGACCAATCTAAGCAAGATGTCTGAGGATTTTGTAATTTGGTCAACATCTGAATTTTCTTTTATTGAGCTTGCTGATGAATTTACGTCTCCCTCTAGTGTTATGCCCCAAAAGAAAAACCCAGATATTTTAGAATTAACCCGCGGTAAAACATCTGAGATTATTGGTAATCTTACTGCAATACTTACGACAATCAAAGGTTTAGCATCTGGTTACGGACGTGATTTACAACAGATTAAATCTTCTATTTGGTCAACATCAAAAATATCCATCAGTGCATTGTTGATACTAAAATCTATACTCCTTACTTTGAAAGTAAATGAAAAACAAATGAAAAAAGTTACTGAATCAAGTAATCTTATTGCGCTTGATATTGCTGAAAAATTAGTTAAGGAAGGAATTCCTTTTAGAGTGACTCATCAAATTTCAGGATCTTTAGTCCAGATGGCTTACCAATCAAAAAAACCCATCTCAAAATTAACTCCCGATCAAATAAAAAAATCTGTGTCTGATACTAAGGTTGATCCAAAACTTGTATCGAAAATCATCGCAAATACCACCGTTGTTTCTTCTTTGAAGGATAGAAAATCGTTTGGATCTTCGGGATATGATGAACAAAAAAGAATGATTTCTGACAGAACTCACAAGATTAATCAATATAGAATCGATGTCACTAAAAGAGAAAATAAAATCAGTTCTGCTATTGAATCATTGACAAAACAAATCAATGAAATTATTGAATAAAATAAAGAAAAGTAGCGGGTCTAAAGGGATTCGGACCCTTGACAACCGGATTAAAAGTCCGGTGCGCTACCTGGCTGCGCCATAGACCCTCATCAAAAATGCTTTTCGTGTATAATTTAGTCTTTTACAAAATTTTTTGTTGTGACAGAAACTTTTAATCTGGCAATTTTGTTCAAACAACTTGTGCCCTTGTAGTATAGCCCGGTCTAGAATTCGGCCCTGTCACGGCTGAGACGCGTGTTCAAATCCCGCCGAGGGCGCCATCAATTCTCCTTAGATCCCTACTCATGATATTGAATTGTTGAGCCAAAAACCATCAAATTTTGCGAATATCGGTATTTATTACTATGACAAGAGAATATTGCGAACCATGATTCTACTTGACAAGTAACTATTGCAATAAAACATCGATCTATTGAACAGTGTATAAAAACAAGATTAACATGCAGAAACAATGGCCACATACAGCTTTCATATTTGAAAACTATTAATGAAAAATATCTATGTACTTTATAAGTAATTTAGAAGAAGAAGTGATGTGTCTGCAATAAATAACAGATCTGATAAAAAATCAAGTAAAAACACTACCTTCATCATTGCCGGAGTCATTGCGTTAGGATCTAGTCTTCTTTTTGCATATTTGATGTTCTATACTGCACCTGAACACAATATGGAGATGGTCAAGGTAATTGCAAATACTGAAAGTGGTTGTATTGCTGAAACTATGGATGGCTTTGCAGTAAATATTGGCGCTTGTAATGCAGAACCAGGCAAATATGTTAATGCATTAGTTGATCAAAAAACAAAAGAACGCGCTGCCTTGATGAATCCTACAAATTAATTTTTTTGCAATTTTTTTTGTATTATTCCCTTATCTGCTGTTCGTACGTAAAATTTACTCATAATCAATCTGCAACGTAAATGTTTGAAACCAGACGGATTATTATTGTAGAATGGGGGGGGTATTTTGGCCAATAAAATCTAATGTTTGTGTTGTGTAAACTTCCAAGAATATAATATCATATGAGTCTAATAAAATTTTAATATTGTTTGGATTTTTTATACAGACACAATATCATGTGGTAGTAACATCATAATAATTCATGGGATTGAGTGCTTTAGTGGTAGATGACTCTAAATTCATGAGAGAAAGCATTAGAGAGACACTATCCTATTTGAAAATTGGCTCAATAATTGAGGCTAAAAACGGCATTGAAGGAGTCAGGGCTTTTATTAAGCACAGGCCATCTTTGGTGACACTTGACTATGAGATGCCAGGCCTAAACGGCATTGAGACTGCAATAAAAATTCGAGAAATCGACAAGAATGTAATGATGATAATTGTCACATCCATCAAATCAAATATGATAGCAGTAAAAAGCGGAAAGATTCCAAATCTAGGATATGTTACAAAACCCATAGATCCAATCATGATCAAAGAAGCATTATCTAAACTACAGAAACAGGATGTTAATTGATGTGGAAAAAATGAGCATGAAAACAATGAATCCGTTACGATTTTGTAAAATTCTCATAGTTGATGATTCAGCATATATGCGAACGTTCATTAAAAGAACCCTTAGTGATGCACAAATCGGAAGCAGATATTATGAGGCAAATGATGGAAAAGAAGCAATTTCAAAATATGTTGCTTTCAAACCTGATGTAACAATAATGGACATCATAATGCCCAATGTTGATGGAGTAAAAGCTTCAATGGCCATAAACCACTATGATCCTAATGCAAAAATCATTGTAATATCTGCAAAAGAAAATAAAGAAACAGTAGAAGATGTAGTTAAGAAAGGAGGCGCAAAGGACTATATCCTCAAACCATGCGATTCAAGTGCAATTGTAATGTCTGTATCAAAGCAAATAGTAATGAACAGACACAGGTAATAATTGCCTTGAAACCACTGAATAATTCTATTTCAGATGGTGTCACTAATACCTGCGATTGATCTAAATATGGACGTCTGTATTGTATTTTATGCCATTTAGTCCGCCAGACAGATGCAAAGCCAAGTGCGCTGATGATGAAAAAAGATGCTTGTTATATGAAGGACACACTATATCGCATTACTTTGGAAATAAAAAACCTCTTACTCAATTTTGATTTCTTATTGATATAGATAACTGTTAACATAATATAATAATGTGACACAATAAAGTATGAATATAACATGTTAACATTATATATGATGACTGGCTGGAGAAAACTGTACAATGGTTAGCTGTATTGTAATAGATGATGATCAAAATACCGTGGATCTGTTTTGCGAACTATTATCTATGATCAAAGTAGATGTTCTTGCCAGGGGATATGATGGCAGGGATGCGGTCAAATTGTATGAAAAACACGTGCCTGACATAGTTTTTACAGATTTGCAGATGCCTGCATATGACGGATTGTATGCAGTTGAGAATATCAAAGACAAATACCCAGATGCGAAGATAATCATGGTTACAGGAGACATTAATGCCACAGAATCTGAACTTCTTGAATCGTTAAATGTGCATGTAATTGACAAACCATTTGATATCCATACAATAAAACAAACAGTAACAGATGTTCTTCTTGATGAAGATAGCAAATCATCAATTAAGATTCAATATATGTTCAAAGAGGATGATTCCGTTTACTCTTGTGTGGTAACCTATGAGCAATACAAGAATTTGAAAATATTGCCAATAATCCAAGAATGTAAAATCATAGGACCTGGACAAAACAGTCTTGAATCATATACAGCAAGTATGCAAAAAGCACTGGATTTGGCATGCAAAAACAATACGACGAACATTCGTAAATTATCGGAGATTGTAGGTTGATTTTAAACAGAGGAGAATTAATATGAAAGTATTACCTAATGAAGGTATGTCTGGCGTGGATTCCCTTCTTGCAGAATCACTAGAAAGAATAATTCGAGACAATTTAGGTGAGAATACTTCTCGCAAGATACAGGATAGACTATTTGAAAAATTTGGCATATCTATTACTTCTGCAATGAGAGAATTTGACAAGATAGACTACGTTTTGAGGGAATTTTTTGGAGCAGGCGCAGCGGGTCTGGAAAAAAAATTCCTCAAGGAGATTTGTAGTATCAAATCGAACAAAGACAAGTCTGAGAAGAGATTTGCAATATCTGATTCAAAAATCAGCCAATCAATCGTAAAGGCGTTCTGTGATGATGAAATGTCAAAAATTCTCAACGCATCAATTGGGGAGCCATGGACAATTTCTGAAATCATTGAAAAACTAAACCTTCCTAGAACATCAGGATACAGGAAAATCAATTTCCTCATAGAGCAGGGATTACTTGTAAAAACTGGATTTGGCTTTACAGGAAACAGAAGAGCGGTAGACAAATACAAATCATTGTTTGATAATGTGAACATTGATTTTAACAACAAAGTTACAGTCAATGTTCAATTTACTCCAGAAGTTATCAGAAATAGTTCTATTCTCCAGATTGTTTATGGCGAATAAATGAAATCAATGTATGGCAGTTTTAGAGGGAAATTTAATCTTGTTTCCTTGTTTATTATTTGTACATAAAATTTACTCATGAGCAATCTACGACGTTAGTGTACAGAAATTATTTTTTGTGTATTCATATAATGATCAGTTCCAACTAGTTGTACTTTGCAGCGTTTAATTTTTGTTTGATTATTAACTCAATTATCAATCCTGAAACTATGACTGAAAGAACTACAACTACAGACAATAAAACCCCAATTTGCGGATCAGATGAGCTTGATGGTAATGCATCTTGTATATTTTCTGACTGTTCAGGGATTGAACGCATCATCATAGACTCTGATGATTCAGATATCTTAGATGATACCTTGGATTGTACTACTGGAATACTAGTTTGATTTTGAAGAAATTGTGATGAAAACCATGCTGCAATTGAGACGCCCCCAAGTGTTGCAAGTCTATGAATTCTTGTAAAGGAATTAAACAGTGATTTACTTTTCTTTGCAGATTGGGTCATGGCAGTAGGAAGAATCACAATTGCAAATTTGTCAATTGTGTAATATTTCATGTCATGTGATTTTGAGTTTTTTCCAACATTTGTAATCTTTATCACTTGAGCTGATTGCATTTTTTTTAAATGGTGTATTACCAGTGGCAAAGACATTTCTGTTCTCTGTGCTATTTGGTTTGCAGTAAGTGATTCATTAAACAAAATCTTGAGAATATTTCTACTCGAATCGGATGACAATATTTCTCCAATTGTTTTTAATTTTTCATCTTCCGTAGATAAAATATCTACCCTGTCTGATAAATCTGGAATATCATCCGAATTCATTGAACCATTGTTATTCTAATTTGTGTTATTAAGATTTCTGGTTAAATTGAAATTTAATCAAACCTTATCTTCAAAATATCATTATCTAAAATCATGAAGAAATCAAAACAGCTAGTTATTGCTATGCTTGCAGTACTTGCAGTGTCTATTTCTTTTGGAGCGTTGTATCCTGAGGCAAATGCACAATCGGCATCAATTCTCTCATTGGAAAAGACTCTATCAGTTACAGGCATGGCAACAGCATCGGTAGATCCTGATCTTCTGAGTGTCATTTTTGGCATAGAGATTCAGAAACCTACTGCAAAACAAGCACTGGAGGAAAATTCCAAGATGATGGAGAATGTGATTTCAGCACTAAAATCTGTTGGAATTACAGAGTCAGAAATTAGTACATCTTCTTTGAATATCTACCCTGTCTATGAATATATCAGTGATGAGTTTTTGGGAATTCAAACAAGAGAACTTGTGGGATATAAGGTGTCGAACATTCTCTCCGTAGAAACAGAAAAACTCAATCTTGCAGCATCCATCATAGACAATGGTGTGGATGCAGGAGTAAACAGAGTTGATTCTGTGTATTATTCTCTATCTCCACAAAAACAAATGGACCTCAAAGATGATTTATTAGAACAAGCAATAACAAATGCAGAATCAAAGGCAAAAAAAGCATTAGATCCACTTGACCACACTGTAATTGGAGTAAAGAGCATCTCCCTTTCAGAATTTGGAATGCCATACCCACAACCAGTGTTTAGTGGAGATTTTGCAATGGCTGAATCAAAGATTATGTCCTCAACTCCTGTGTTTTCTTCCGAGCAAGACATCACAACATCTATCCAAGTTGTGTTTCTTATCGGAAGCAACTAATTTTTTTATATTCCATTTTTAAGTGACTTGCATTATTTTCCAAGTTATCTTGAATTTCTGATTGCTGTTAAATGATAGTATTGGAGTTTTCACAATATTTCAAAAATTGAAACTATTTGACTCTGTTCTTTTGAAAATTATGAATGCCAACATTCTTGGTTGTATAGAAAATGTAAAGTAAAAGTCATAGACTGCTTCCATGTTCATATGTAAGATGTCATGAACATAGAATGGATATGGCATAAGATTGGGTAGTCCCACATTTAGATCCATGAATAGTTTTATCTCAAACGATGAATTATCTCTGTTATGATAAAATTGGAACATTTGGAAATTTTATAACAAAAAAATCCGATGATCGCATTATACAATAAATCTTAAATGGGTTTCTTTTTTGGACATTTTTTAGTTGACTGATGAAATTATTAAAAATATTGAGAAATTTGGTCTGAAAATCAATCATATGTTAAATCATATGAATAAAAAAGAATTAGAAAACATCAATCAGGCAATAATTGAATACCAAAAGAATCTACAAAATTCAGATTATATAGATTACATGTATTGATCATTTTTTATTCTAGAAATGACATATTATGTTATGAGACTAGTAAAAAAATGTGTAATATGTAACAAAGAATTTATCGGATTTGAAAAATACTGTGATATTGGATGCCTGGAGAATACATTCGATGAAAAATAATATCTGTTAAGACTTGAAAAAATTCTATCGCGTTCTACTTTTTTTACGTTTTAGATAGTCTGATATTATCTTGCCTGCTAATTCATCCGGCTGTATATCTTTCTTGTTTGATTCAATTGCTAGTTTTTTGGCATTTGTTTTGGATAACTTCAATGATATGTTCTGTTTAACTCGAAGAGATTTCGCGCGTTTCAAAAGTTTCTGATGTGATGACTTTGGAGTATGAGACAATGCAATTAGGTATTTTTTACGTAAGATATGATCCAAACCTGATATTCTTTGAACTATTTTTTCAGCTTTTGCTACATTTGGAACAATAAAGTATAATCTTGTAATTTCGTCTCTTGAAACTAGTGAAGGCACTAATAATTTCAGTTTTTCAGGAACACCTGCAAATCCGAGATATTTGTTTAATGTTGCAAGTGACATTCCCATTGATTTTGCAGCTGATGATTTGCCAACCTGTTCAGTCAAAAACTTACACGCATCTGCAATTTCCCTGTGGTTCATATCGTTTCGATGAATATTTTCAACTACCGATGCAGCCTTTGCATTTTCAAGATCATACTCTGTTTTTTTGCTAAGCAAGTGTACTGGAATCTTTTTTGCACCCAGCCTTTTCATTGCTGCAAGTCGCCTCTGTCCTGACATTAGCAAGTATGTATTTTTATTTTCTTTTTGAACTAGAGGTGGATTCAACAATCCTTCGTTTTTAATAGATTTTGCCAGTTCTGAAATATTTTCCCTGTCAAGCTTTCGTGCCTGAGCATCTTTCCATATTTTGATCTGTTTTATTGGGATTTCTCTTAATCTATACGAGATTTTAGGTTTGTATCTCCTCAACACTAATTCAAAAACGTCATCTTTAATGTAATCATTGGTCTATTGAAAATAATCAAAACTCTAATTCTTTCAACACGTTTTTTCTTGATTTAAGAATACTGTAAAAATTGAAAAATTAACTTCCTGAGCCCAATTCCTAGGGTTCTGTTTAGTTGGTGGGACAAGTATTCCTCGTGTTTTCAGTTGGGGCATGAGAATTACTGTATGTCCAAACATATGGATTACTAATGTTCACTTTATGATGTTACTACAATATCCAACCATCTCATCGATGGTTTTATAACGGGTGGCATGATAACATTTTGCCAACATGGAAGAGCTGGCAGTAAAAAAAGATTTTACAAACATTTACACACAGAAATTTCCAAATGCATATCTCAAAGAAATGAAAAGGCTGGACTATCGCATTCCTGATAAAACAAAACCGTTGTATCTTTCTATTGCAAAACAACTTTACAAAAAACTTTCAAAAAAAATTAACATTATGGATATTGGAAGTTCTTATGGAATCAATTCTGCGCTGATGAAATATGATTTGAAAATGTCTGAATTGGATGATTTCTTTTTAGAACAGGAGCCTTCAATTGAACAATCAAAACAAATTTTTGAAAATCTTTCATATGATGACACGTTTGATTTTTATCAAATAGATATATCTGAACCTGCACTCAAATTCTCTGAAAATCTGGGGCTTTGCAAAAAAGGAATATGTGTTAATTTAGAGTCTGGGAATCTACCTATCAAAAATATCCCACGGTCTGATCTGATAATTGCAACTGGCTGCATTGGCTATATTGGATACAAGGCATTCTCAAATCTTTTTGAATTAATTAAAAAACAGCAATCTGAATCTGATTTAGAATTCTCAGACAAAGACCCTGTCTTTGCGTTCTCCGTTTTGAGAATTTTTGATATGGAAAAAATTGAGAGCACCTTTGATCATTATGACTACTCTCTTGTAAAAAGTGATCTAAAACCAATCAGACAGAGAAGATTCTCCGATTTTGAAGAAAAACACAAGACAATCTCTCTTTTGCATAGTAAGGGAATTGATACAAAATGGTTTGAAGATGACGGTCATTTTTATGCCGATTTTTACATTGCAAGCCCTAAAAGACTTGAAACCAGTTTAATCACAATGTCTGAAAAACTGAAGAGACATGCAGAACACTAGTGCAAAGTATTTTTGATTTTATTATGAGTTTACAAGAAACAAAATGTCCTAGATGTGGAAAAAATACTGTGATTACAGATGTAGACTCTCAGGAAGTATTCTGTTCCAAATGTGGTGTGGTACTGGATGAAAAAGTAAATGACAGTAGATCTGAGAGGATATTTACAAATTCTACCGTCAACAGATCTCATACTGGTGATAAGACAACCTTGACACGACACGATCGAGGTCTAAGTACTATGATTAATCCCTTTGACAAAGATTCTTCTGGAAATCCATTATCTGCTTCAATGAAATCTTCTTTGAAACGTCTTCGGAAATGGGATAATAGAAGTCATATGAAAAATAATGATGAGCGAAATCTTCAACAAGCATTATCAGAGCTTTTAAAATTAAAAGAAAAACTGTCCTTGCCTGATGCAGTTGTAGAAAAGGCATCTTACATCTATAGAAAAGCTTTGGAGAAAAAACTAGTCAGAGGACGTTCTATTGCTGCCCTTATTGCAGCTGCACTTTATGCTGCATGTCGTGAATCTGAGACTCCACGTACATTGCAAGAAATTGCATCGTCAATGGGAATAAAAAGAAAAGAACTTACTGCAAGCTATAGATTGATTTTCAAAGAATTAGAACTGAAAATACCTGTTGCTGATTCTGTTTCATGCATTGCAAAAATTGCAAGTAATGCTGAATTGTCAGAAAAAACAAAACGACATGCTATGAAAATTCTAAAAAAGGCAGAAAAACAAAATGCCCTTGCCGGAAAACACCCTATGGGATTAGCTGCATCTGCATTATATCTTGCAAGTATAGATTTGGAAGAAAACCGAACTCAAAAAGACATTGCCGATGCTGCAGGCATTACTGAAGTAACAATAAGAAATAGGTGTAAGGGTCTCAGGACAATACTATGACACAAATATTCAAAATCTGTGGGGTGTTTTAAAAATCATGGTGAAAGCAGATCTTAGAGTGTGTACGGATTGTGGTTGTATATTTAACAGAACGATAGGATTGAAAGCAATCTCTAATTGTCCTGCATGTGGTTCTGGAACTTGTGAAACTTTGGAATTATAGAATTTTGTGTCTCTTTTATCACAAAATAATAGAAATCCTTGGACTCATGCCTAAGTCAATAAAAGTATCGAACTGATCCCCCACCTTATGAGGATAACTCATAGTTTCTATTATACTAATTTGAATTTTTATTGCGATCAATCAGAATTTTCATGATTGAAGACAAAAAACTAGCGCTTAATTATCTACAAGAATATTAAAATTCAGGCAATTTTAGTAAAATTTGATGTCTGAAGATAAAAAAGAATCTGTAGATTCATCTTCTGATGAGACATCTGTCAAAGATACTGCCGTTGGTGTTAAAATAGCTGAAGAAGCAGCAGCAAAAGCTGTAGAATCTGCTGAAGCCGCAGTAGAAAAGGTTGAAGAAGCAAAAGCAGCTGGAGAAACAAAAGCAGCCGAAGAAGCAATTGCAAAAGCAGAAGCAGCAGCAAAAGCTGTAGAATCTGCTGAAGCTGCAGTAAAAGAAGCTCTTGCAAAAGCAGAAGCAGCCAAAGCTGAAGCAGAAGCAGCAGCTGAGGAAGAATACAAAGCAATAGCTGCTGAAGTTAAAGCCGATGCAGCAAAGAAATCTGATTACACGTTTAAGAGACAAGGTGAAGAAATATTCAGACGGGAAATGGGTGAGCCTGAATTCTTCTTAAATAAAAAAGATCGATTCCCTAGACCAATCCTCTCACAAGAAGAACAAGAATCCCTAACCAGACAAGCAGAGATTCCTCAGGATCAAACTCCTGTATATGTTCCAGAACATGTACTTAGTCCAGAGTTTGGCGGAGTTTCAAATTACGAGCGTGGTGTTGATTCATTTTTAGAAGAATCAAAAATAAAACTTGAAAAATTAAAAAATAATCCTGATGCATCTGAAAAAGAACTTAAAGATGCTGAAAATGAAATTGTTTATTTGGAATCTTTACATGAAAATTTCTATATTGGAATGAATGTTTTTAGAACAGCCAAAGGCGGACGGGATAAAATAAAGGCATAATGGGTGAATGATTTGAGCAAAATATCTTTTGATGTAATGAATGCAAGAGTAACTTTCAAAAATGTTCCCATACACACATTATCCAAATTTTCCTTTAAAGATGTAAACGCTGCATGTGTAGAGTTTAAAAAAATTCCTGGTGTTGAGGAATGCGTGATTATTCAATCTGCAACTCGGGTTGAAATCTTTACAGTTAGTAATGTTGAGACTGATGATTCACCCGATGCACGAAGACCTGAAGGTAAAGTACTTGTGTTAAATCAAATTAAAGACACTTGGATATCTTTATCTTCATTAGAACAAATTGATATAGATCATTTTGATCAAACTCTGGAGGTTTACAAGGGTGATGATGTGTATCTTAATCTTTTACGACTAACTTCCGGTTTAGATGCGTTAGTTGTTGGATGGCAAAATGTATTTGATGATGTTGTTAACGCAATTACAAATGCAAAAAATGCTGGTACATCAGGACCAATTCTAAATAAATTATTTGAAAGCGTAATTCGATTATCAACTAGAATGAGGGATACAACAGGAATTTCAAAAGATGTTGTATCTTTAGGTGATGTTGCGGTAAAACTTGTGGATGAAAAGGCAGGCCTTGATTCTAAGAAAAAAGTGTTACTTATTGGAACTGGTGAATCTGCAGCAACGCTTGTAAAAGCTTTAGATAAAAAGGGTATCTCATTTGATGTCACAAGCAGAACTCTTGAACGTGCAACTGGTTTTACAACTATTCTTGGTGGAAATCCTATAGATTTTAATGATGTTTTAACAGGTTTTGATAAGTATGATATTGTTTTTGTTGCAACTACATCTGATTACTTCTTAATCACATATGATAGAATTAGATTAGTAATGGAAGAAAAAACAAAAGGTACGCTCATTTTAGATTTATCTGAACCTCGAACTGTTGATGAGGGAATTACTGCTCTTCCCGGAATCAAATTATTGTTTAGAGATCAAATTGCGGAAATTTATGAAGAAAGTGTAAGGACTAGAACTGGTATTGTTCCAGCAGTTGAGAAAATCATTGAAAAAGAATTACCTGTTTTGTCTGCTAGAATGAAACGATTCGATACTTAATTTTTACAAACCTTGTTTTCTTAAAAGAAATTGCATAACGGCTTCTTTAGAATAATCTATTCCATGTTCGTCGTCTGTATGTGTTCTAAAATTTTCAATAACTTGTTCCATTTCACCATCTGCTACAAAATCACACTCAAAACCATAATCTCTACACTTCAGTTGTGCCATGTTTTGATGAAAAATAATCAATATAAAAATCCACAGGTATGCATTAATTCAACTATTCTAGGTTTCACAGATCGAGAAATTTGTATGTGTAATGATTCTTTTGAGAAACTCTATCCATAAGACTCATACTTTATAGCAAAACTACCATCTGGCTTTTTTTCATGCTCTGTTACAAATCCCTTTGGTCCTAAATATTCCATTACACCATCAATAGTTCCCTGATAACCACAAATGTAGATGATTGTATTTTCTGGAGTTATTTCTTCACCTACCATTTCTTCTACTGGTGATAACCCTGTTTTTTTATTGGGTTGGAAAAACGACTCTACTCTTCCAACATGACCATTCCATGATCTATTGAAATACTCTTTCGGTCTACTAATTGCAGCTCTATATCTGAAATTCCATTTGTCTCTCCCTCTTTTCTCACTTTCTAATTCTAAATCAGTTAAGAGGCGCTTGTAGCTTAATTCGTCTACATAACTTGCGCCATGTAAAACAATTACTTCTCGTTTATCATTTGTATCATGGAAATGTTTAGCAAATGCAATAAATGGTGCTAATCCCGTGCCTCCTCCTACGCAAATTACTCTTCTATTGTCTTTTTGTCCATTAGGCAGCTTGTCACTAATTTGTAATGCAGCACCTGTTGGTTCACCAAGGTATACTTCATCACCAACGCTAAGATAAAACAATTCGGTTGTAACCCTTCCTGGAAGCGGTTTCCTTACCCATCTAATTACAAATTCAAAGTAATCTCTATTTTCTGCATGTGATGCAATTGAGTATGCTCTTCTTACTATTTTTTTTTCTGATGGTATTGGAAGTCCTATTGTTAAAAATTGACCTGTTTTGTATTGAGGCATACCATTTTCTGGTACTAGTCGTATGATTACTAGATCTTCTTTTAGTAATTCACTATAGACGACCTTTGCTTTCATCTCAGTTACCATACAAGAAGTTTTTTCGTGACTTTGGATAAATATATTTCTGTTATGATTGATTCAAAAGTTTCAACATTGTTCTAATCTATCAAATTAATTGCTAAATTTCTCGATATGATTCAAAATAAAATCTGTTATTGATCGATTAATGACATTATTTCGTCAAGAATTTTCTGATTCGATGCTGCAATGAAAGAAATCCTGGTATCATAACTGAGATCTGCATCTAGTGGATTTAAATCTGAATCTAATAATAATCCTCCAGCTTCTCTTACAATTAGATATCCTGCAGCAATATCTTGAATTCTAATTTTTTCTCGTAAATCAATAAAAATATCAAGCAATCCTCTAGCAAAAAATGCCATTTCTAAAGCATTTGCACCAAAATGTCTAAGATGTTCGTGTTTCTCAAATATGGGAAGTACTCGTTTAACCAAATTATCTGATGCACCAGATATGTTGACTCCCACTATTTTGTATATGGGATCATTACTACGAACTCTTATTTGCTGATCGTTAAAAAATGAACCCTTGTTTTTTGAAGCCCAATACATTTCTCCATTTGCCAGATTTGTAATTACACCATCAGTGATTGAACTTAGTTTATTTTCAGTTGCAAATGCCAATGAACTGCAAAAAAATGGAATCCCTCTAACTGCATTTGCAGAACCATCAATTGCATCCATTATAATAAACCCCTTAGGATTGTCTGATAATTCCACTCGTCCACATTCTTCACCTAAAACAATACATTCAAAATTAATTTCTTTAAGATAATCTAAAACTGTTTTTTCAGCAACTATGTCTATGTTTCTTGAAATATCTCCGCCTGCACCTATTCCAAAATCTCCTGCAGCATGTTCAGTACCTGCAAGATTCTTTACATTTTCAAAAATTCTATTTGATGCTTCCCTGAGAATATCCACTGTTTGCATAATGAATATTTTTTACTTCGTAATTTAAGTGAAGAAAATTTTTTATTTTGAAAGCATAAATAACAATAAAGAAGCTTACGTTTGTGAGTGGTAAAGATCAATCTGTTGTGAGTAAAGAATCTCTGATGAGTACCAAACCTGGAAAACAAATAATAAAACAGGCTTTGTTTAAATCAAAAGGTTTCAAATTATTTAACAAGTACAAGGAAGAAACAGAAAGTGAATTTCCTAACTTTACAGAAAGATTCGCACAAGGGCTATTAAATGAAATAAAATCTGATACAAATCCTAACTTTACTCAACAAGCCTTTGGTGACGAAGTAGGCTCAACTGAAATTATTCTTAATGCATCTGAAATTGATCCTATAAAATCTAAATTAGAAACTATTGAAGTTATACGAGATAGGGTAAACCGAATATTAAATTCTAATTTTGTAAAAATGACATTTCCTGTTTTTAATGGATTGTTTGATGCTGCGGCAGAATATTCTGGAAGGAGTGATCCTAAATTAAAACAAGATATGGTTGAAGGACATATTCTGGCAATTGATTTGAGTGAACCTATGGATAGAATTGTAGATAAAGATGAAGACTTGGAATTTCTTGATGATTACAAACTCATGAATCCTTATATCTTAAAATTGGCTAGAGACAAAATTTCAAAAGGTGGTGAACAAGTTCTAAAAGAATTTGAAGACGGATTTAAAGATGCTAGAGTTGGACAATACTTGGATGAGAAATTAAAGTCAAAACCAACTACTATTACTGAAGAAGAGATGACTTTATCTTACAAAAAATATCGTGCTGTCATGGGAACTGCTGGTAGAAATATGGCTCTTGCTGAACGACCCTTGGGAGAAATTTTCTATTTAGGTATGGCAAGAGCTGCCGAAGGTGTTGGGTGCGGAAATGAAATTGAAGATTCTATAAAAAATGGATTTGTAAAAATCCCTTCCTGGCCACTTTACTATTCTTTGTTGGCAAATGATGTGAAAAAAGGATTCGAAATAACTATGGAAAAAAGTAATCTGTATTTGCAAGATGCAAGACTAACTCTGGAATTATTGCCTAAAGATTTCACACACAAAGAATTTCTGGAATTTTTATTTTTAACTGTTGAACATTACAATCAATTTTGGTATAATAAATTACAAAAGATCAACAAATGGTCTGACTTTGAATCTAAACTTCCTAAGTGATAAAATTGATGTGGTCTGAAAAATACCGACCTCAGAATATTTCTGATATGGTAGGAAATGAAGAATCGCGTACTGCAATTATGGAATGGTTTGCAAAATGGAAAAAGGGTACCAAACCTCTTCTTCTAGTTGGTCCACCCGGTATTGGAAAAACTACTATTGCATATCTTGTGGCCAAGCAATTTGGATATGATATGATTGGACTAAATGCAAGCGATGTTAGAAGTAAATCTAGAATTAATGAAATCCTTACGCCTGTTCTGGGTAATGTAAGCGTTCTGGGAACTCCAATGATTTTTGTTGATGAAGTTGACGGAATTCATGGACGTGGTGATTATGGTGGAGCTTCAGCACTTGTTGATATTTTGAAAGAACCTACAGTACCAATTATTCTTGCTGCAAATAATGATACATCCGATAAAATGAAAAGCATAAAAAAAGTAGTTAAAGTAATCTCTTTCAAAAAAATTCCTCCTAGATTACTTAGAGTCTATCTTGAAAATATTCTGAAAAAAGAAAATGCAAAACTAAGTCCTGGTTCATTAATCAAAGTAATTGATAAATCTAAAGGGGATATTCGTTCAATGATTAACTTTGCCCAATCTTTAGTTACTGGTTTTAATCCTCAAACCGAAACAACTTTTGAAAATATCAACGTCGAAGATGGTGTAAATGCTTTCTTTAAAGCAAATTCGATTGAAGAAGCTAGAGTTGTTTTATATTCAATGCAAATTGATCCGAGGGAAAAAATCAATGCGTTTTATTCTAGTATTGTCTCTAGTACTTTGGATAACTCAAGTCTTGCAAACTATTTGGAAACTATTTCAAATGCTGATATGCTTTTTGGAAAGATTATGAAAACTCAGAATTGGAGACTTTTGAGATACCTAAATGATATTCTGATAAAATTATATCAAAATGATGATCGAATTAGATATGCACAATACAATCTTTCATGGCCATTACTTAATAGAATTCGTTGGGATGGTGCAAAAATCAAATCATTATCATCTATAATGGCAAAAAAATTACATATGTCTTCAAGTGCTTGTGTAACTTTGTGTCTTCCTTATGTTTTATTTTGCATTAAAAATAAAACTCTGGAATTAGAACTCGAAGAAACTTTTGGAGATATTATTGAAAAGGAGATTGAACTAATTCAATGAGTTGGCGAAAAATTCCCATGAAATTTCCAGGCACATGTATTGTCTGTAATGAAAAAATAGAAATCAATGAAATTGGATTGTGGGCAAAAGGATTAGGTGTAAAACATGAAAAATGTGCTCAAATTAATGAATTACAATGTAGCGTTTGTGGAGGATCAGCTGGTTGTCTTCAATGTGAATTTCAGGAAACTTGTGATATTTCTAACGTTTCCCAATTATGTATATGTAAAAAGTGCAGTGGAGAAAAAGATGCTTTTATTTCTTATCAGAAATCCACACACAAGAAATTTCCAATTCTTAACTCTTGAAATTCTAAAAAAACAATGATCTGTGAATTTTTGTCAAAATCACATGATATTTTAATTCTAAAACTAAATTAATATAGTAACCATACTTGAGTTAGATCACTGTTATGCATTCTGAAAAGATTGAAGGATATACTAAAAGAAATAACACAGCATTACAAGGTGGGGGACAGGATCGAATCAAAGCCCAACATGATAAAGGTAAATTAACTGCCCGTGAAAGAATCGATCTTTTACTTGATGAAGGAACTTTTACTGAAATTGATCCATTAACTACACATCATTACCATGAATATGAAATGCAGAAGAAAAAATTCTTTACAGATGGTGTTGTTGGAGGTTATGGAAATGTAAACGGTAGGCAAATCTTTGTCTTTGCTTATGATTTTACTGTTCTTGGTGGAACCCTAAGTCAGATGGGTGCCAAAAAAATTACTAAATTGATGGATCATGCAGTAAAAACTGGTTGTCCAATTATTGGTATTATGGATTCTGGTGGTGCAAGAATTCAAGAAGGAATTATGAGTCTTGATGGATTTGCAGATATATTTTATCATAATCAATTAGCATCGGGAGTTATTCCTCAAATTACTGCAAGTATTGGTCCTTCAGCAGGTGGTTCTGTATATTCTCCTGCAATGACTGACTTTGTAATAATGGTGGAAAAAGTTGGAACAATGTTTGTTACCGGACCTGATGTGGTTAAGACTGTTCTTGGTGAAGAAATTTCATTTGATGATCTTGGTGGCGCCATGACACATGGTTCAAAAAGTGGCGTTGCGCATTTTGTTGCACAAAATGAGTACGAATGTATGGATTACATCAAAAAATTAATCTCTTATCTACCTCAAAACAATGCTGAAGCACCTCCAAAAATCAAGACTGATGATGATCCAAATAGATTGGATCACAATTTGATTAACATCATTCCTGAAAATCCTTTACAACCTTATGACATGAAAGAAATTATTAATTCAATTGTGGATAATCATGAATTCTTTGAAGTACATGAACTATTTGCACCAAATGTTGTTGTAGGTTATGGAAGAATGGATGGTCAAGTTGTAGGAATTGTTGCTAACCAACCAATTCATCTTGCAGGTGCCCTTGATATTGATTCATCAAACAAAGCAGCTAGGTTCATTCGATTTTGTGATGCATTTAACATTCCAATAATTACTCTGGTTGATACTCCAGGATACATGCCAGGATCTAATCAAGAACATAATGGAATCATTAGACATGGAAGTAAGTTACTATATGCATATTGTGAAGCAACTGTTCCAAGAATTACTTTAGTAATTGGAAAAGCATATGGTGGTGCATACATTGCAATGGGAAGTAAAAATCTTAGAACTGATATTAATTATGCATGGCCCACTGCCAGATGTGCCGTTTTGGGAGGAGAGGCAGCAGTTAAAATCATGTATAGAAAGGAACTTGATTCTGCAGATGATGCAGAAGAACTAAAAAAACAATTAATCGATGAATTTGCAGAAAAATTTGAGAATCCATACGTTGCTGCATCTCATGGAACTGTTGATAATGTAATTGATCCAGCTGAAACAAGACCTATGTTAATCAAAGCATTACGTATGCTTGCAAACAAGCGTGAAAAACAACTTCCAAGAAAACACGGAAACATCAATTTGTGATGGAATATGATTGAGAAAGTACTGATTGCAAACAGAGGAGAAATAGCTTTACGTGTTATTAGAACTTGTAAGGCACTTGGAATCAAAACTGTTGCAGTATATTCTGATGAAGATTACAATTCTATGCATGTAAAACAAGCCTCAGAAGCATATCATATTGGAGAAGCTGCTCCTGCAAAATCATATCTTAATCAAGAAAAAATTCTTGAAGTGATGTTGTCTGCAGGTGCTGATGCTGTTCATCCCGGTTATGGTTTTCTTTCTGAAAATGATGATTTTGCAAGATTATGTGAGAAAAATAAAATTAATTTTATTGGTCCTTCAGCTGATTCAATGAATCTCTGTGGAGATAAAATGAGATGTAAAGCTGCAATGCTCAAAGCTAAAGTTCCAACTGTTCCAGGAAGTCCAGACTTGGTAAAAGATGTTGAAGAAGCTGTATCTATTGCAAATGATATTGGGTATCCAGTTTTACTTAAATCAGTTTATGGTGGTGGAGGGCGTGGAATTAGACTTGCAAACAATGACAAAGAACTACGAGAAGGATTTGTATCAGTTACTGGAGAATCAATTGCGGCTGTAGGAAAATCTGCAATACTGGTTGAAAAATTCCTAGAGAAAACAAGACACATTGAATATCAAATGGCAAGAGACAAGCATGGTAACACTGTTCATATCTTTGAGAGAGAGTGTTCAATTCAAAGACGCAATCAGAAATTAATTGAGCAAACCCCCTCTCCTGTAGTAGATGAAGAGATTCGTGAACGTATAGGTGAAATTGTTTGCAATGCAGCCAAAGCCGTAGATTACACAAATCTGGGTACAGCAGAATTTCTAAGGGCGGATAATGGTGATTTTTATTTCATTGAAATTAATGCTAGATTGCAAGTAGAACATCCAATTACCGAATATGTTTCTGGATTAGATTTGGTAAAATTACAATTAGACATTGCAAATGGCGAGGAAATTCCATTCAAACAAAGCGATTTGAAAATGAATGGATATGCAATAGAATGCAGAATTAATGCCGAAGATACTTTCTTAGACTTTGCACCTTCAACAGGACCCGTTCCAAATGTTACAATTCCTGCAGGCCCGGGTGTTAGATGTGATACTTACTTGTATCCTGGATGTACCGTATCTCCATTTTATGATTCACTTATGGCAAAACTTGTAACATGGGGCCAAACATTTGAGGAATCAAGAACAAGAATGCTTGCAGCATTAAATGATTTTTACATTCAAGGTGTTGAGACATCAATTCCATTATACAAAACAATTCTATCTTCTGAAGAATACAAAAATGGTCAACTTTCTACTGATTTCCTTAAACGATTTGATATGATTGATAGATTGACTGAAGATCTAAAGAATGAAAAAATTGATAAAAGTGAAGCTGCAATTGCTGCTGCAGTAATTCATTCTGAATACCTTAAGAGTCGTATACAAAATGATGTATCTGCAAGCTCTAATTGGAAATACAAATTGGATTGATGACAAATGGATTACAAAATAACTGATATTGAAAAATCATTTGAAGGAAAAATTCTACAAAATCTAGGCAATAACGATTATGTAATTAAAGTAAATGATAACGAACATCAATTAAAAATTATTAGTATGAATTCAAGCGGAATTGAATTTATTTTAGATCAGAAATATCATAACGCAAAATATCTTGAACAATCAACCAATGAAATGAATATTGTTGTAGATAACGTTCCAATTATTATTAATCGTCATTCTCACTTTGATGAAGTAGTTTACAAGCATTCAGGTGGAGCGGGTGCAGGCAATGCACAGTTATCATTGAAGAGTCAAATTCCTGGTAAGGTTGTTTCAATTGCAGTATCTGAGGGTGATTCAGTAAAGAAGGGTGATGTTATTTGTACACTAGAATCAATGAAGATGCAAGTTTCGGTAAAGGCTCACAAAGATGGAGTTGTAAAGTCTCTCAAAATTAAAGAAACAGCAACTGTTGCCAAAGGCGACCCTATTGCTGATATTGAATAAAAAAATTATTTTTTCCTATTTCAGGAAATTTTTAATTTCTTCATAGTTTGGTTCTTTTAATGGGTCTTCTGAAACCCATTTGTAACCAATTTTTCCATCTTCATTAACAATAAAGACCGAACGTTTTGCTGCATTGTAGCCTTTAATGTGCAGTAAGTCTGGCATTAAAATTCCGTAATCACGAATTGTCTTACTACTGTAATCTCCCAACAATGGAAAATTAAAGTGATTTTTTTCTGCAAATGCTTTGTTTGCAAATGGACCATCATTACTGATTGCTACTACTTTTGCACCTAAATCTGAAATTTCTTTCCAGGAATCTCTAAAATTACACAGTTCGGTTTCACAAACTGGGGAACTTGCAGCAACTATGAATGACAAAACAATTTTTCCGCCTTTAAAATCATCCAAAGTCCGCAACTTTAATTCTGTATCTGGAAGCTCAAAGTTAGGAGCAATATCTCCGATATTCAATGACATGATCGCTAATTGATATTGTCCTATAAAGTACTTTAGAAAAATATTTTTTTAAAAAATTGATCGGGAAAAAGGAAGAATACCTTTTTATACAAAAATCAGGGTCAGAAGTTGAATTGGTCGGGGAATTAGCGGGCAATTATAGTACCGTTGTATTGATGTTTGGCTTTGCTGTAGCAGCAATGGCTCCTGCGTTAATTATTTCTAGAATGATTTCTCCAAGAAAACGAAGTAATCCTGTCAAGTTTTTGCCAATGGAATGTGGCCAAGTTCCAACAGGTGAAGGAAGAACTCATTTCATGATGCAGTATTACCCATACATTCTGATGTTTGTGGTTTTTGATGTGATGGCAATTTTCTTGTATGCGTGGGGTAGTGCTCTTTTAGAACTTCCTAAAAGTGCAACATTGCCAATGATGGGATTTTTAGCAATCATGTTTGGAGCAATGGCATTTGCGTTATATCAATCAGGGAGAAGGAGAATATGGTAGTTTTTTATATAAATTGTATTTACGGGGGTATGGGATAAGATTGCTTAAAGATTTAGTTACACCAGAAAATGCGAATGTCTTTGTCGGAAAGTTAGGAGACATTTTGGAAAAAGCAATTGATAAACCATTGGGCTATGCCATCAATTGGGGTCGAATTTGGTCACTCTGGCCTGTCCATATTGAAACAGCTTGTTGTAGTGTTGAATTTGGCGCCGCATCGAGTCCTAGGTATGATGTTGAAAGATTTGGTATCATAGAAGCATTTGGTTCACTTAGACAATGTGATCTAGTTGTTGTTCAAGGAACTATTACGAGAAAAATGGCACCACGTCTTAGATTAGTTTATGATCAAATGCCAGAACCAAAATATGTTATTGCTATGGGAGCTTGTGCTATTACTGGAGGATTGTATTTTGATTCATACAACGTACTTCCAGGAATTGATGGAGTCATTCCAGTTGATGTCTATGTTCCAGGTTGCCCACCTAGACCTGAAACTCTCATCCAAGGATGTATGTTGTTACAAGAGAAAATCAAGAGAATGAAGGCTAGGAAGTTTGTATAATGAGTTCTGATCTTGAAAAACCATCTGTAGATGTAAAACCCGAAGAGAAATCTACACCACCCACAAAAAAACCTGAAGAAAAACCTGCAGATTTACCTGCATTTGAAAAAGGAATTTCAGAAAAAATTATAGAAAAATTCGGTGATAAAGTTCAAGTTGCATTTGTTAAAGTGAATAGAGTTGGAATTAATGTAAGCCGAGAAAATGTTCATGAAGTTGCTGAATTCATTCGTGATGGATTAAACTATGATCATGTGGAATCTGTTTCTGGTGTAGATTATCCTCAAGACAAAGAAATAGAAGTTGTTTACCATATTGGATCTTATACTGATTCTTCATTAGCAAGCCAGATTCTTGTTTTATCAACTAGGGCACAAAGAGAAGAAAATCCAATTCCTGGAAATGATGCAACTAAACTTCCAACTCTAAGAGATGTTTTTTACAGTGTAGAATTTCATGAAAGAGAAATTTTTGAAATGTTTGGGGTTTACTTTGAAGGACATCCTGATAATAGACGATTGCTTTTACCAGAAGATTGGGCAGATTTACCACCACTTAGAAAGGATTTTGCAATAAAGGGAAGATGAACATGACTACTGAACTGCCTCCTGGATTAGCACTCCAAAAAGTTGACGAGAGAATTATGACCCTCAATGTTGGACCACAACATCCTGGTTCTGGTCACATGAGAATTATTGTTCAAATTGATGGTGATTATATTGTTGCATGTGATCCTGATCCAGGGTATGTTCATCGTGGTGAGGAAAAAATGGCAGAATATAGAAACTATATTACAAATATTCCTCACTTAGAAAGACCAGTAATTCATGATTCATGTAATATTCTTTATCCCTATGTTTTAGGAGTTGAAGAAATTGTTGGAATTGAAGTTCCTGAACGTGCAAAATATGTTAGAGTAATTGCATCTGAGCTGAATCGATGTATTTACACAATGTATTGGCTGGCAATTTATGGTATTTTCTTAGGCCATTCTACAATGTTTATGTGGCCAGCTGGTGATCGTGAACTCTTAATTGATTTAATGGAAAAAATGACTGGTGCCAGAGTTACACATGCACACTTTGTTCCGGGCGGAGTCAGAAATGATTTGCCACCAAACTTTGAAGATGTTTGTTTGCGCCAAGTAAATTATTTTGAAAAACGTATCAAAGAATATGCTGCAGTGTTCTATGATAACCCCATTCTGATTTCTAGAACTCGAGATACTGGTATTCTTTCCCGTCAAGATGCTATTCGACTTGGCACAACTGGTTCTGTACTTCGTGCAAGTGGTGTAGATTATGATCTTCGATTGAAAGAACCATATGATGTCTACGATGAATTAGATGTTCATACAAATGTGATGAAAGAAGGTGATTCTTATGCACGATCTAGAGTTCCATGGCTTGACATGATGGAAAGTTGTAATATCATTAGACAAGCATTGCAAAAAATGCCAAAGTCAGGATCTGTTAGAACTAAACTAAAACCAAATCCAAAAGGTAAAGGACTTAATTCAGTCTATAAACGGGTTGAATCTGGAAGAGGTTCTTTAGGATGTTATATTGTATCTGATGGGAAAACAGAACCATACAGACTGAAGATGAGTGTTGGTTCTTTTAGAAACTTGATTGCATTACCATATCTACTCAAAGGTGAAAAGCTTGGCAACATGCCATCTGTTTATTGGAGTCTTAACTATTGGCCAGTGGAGGCAGACCGATAAATGTCAGTAATTGCGCCAAAATTCAAACTAAGTGAATTTATCAAATCATTGCTTGACAATGCATTCTGGATATTATTCCTTTTAGTTTTGGTTGGCATTCCAGCAGTTTTCATGGTTTTATTTGCAATCGAAATGCCCGTAATTAATGGTGAATTACTTACACCATTTCTTGCTCTCACATGGATAGCAGATCCATCTAGAACACTCCCAATCATCAAAGCATTCATGGCAACTGATATTTTCAGAGTAATGGCATTTCCAGGATTTGGTTTTGCAGCATTGCTTGCTGCAGGTACCATATTTGTTGAAAGAAAAATGCTTGCAAAATTACAATTACGAGTTGGTCCTTTTTACTGTGGAAAAGTTGAAGGTATACTACAATTAATGGGGGATGGACTAAAATTAATCTCAAAAGAAATTATAATTCCGGCAAAAGCTGACAAGCCCATTTTTTGGGCAGCTCCCGTAATGTTCGTTGGTGCAGCTGCAGCGTTTGTTGCATTAATTCCTGTTGCTCCAGGTTGGGTGGTTGCAGATGTAGATCTTGGTTTACTTGGAGTGTTTGCAGTAATTGGATTTTTCCCAATCATCACAATTCTTTCTGCATGGTCTGCAAATAGTAAGTTCCCCTTCATTGGTGGTATCAGAGCTTTATTCCAGATGGTTTCATTTGAAATTCCGTTAATTCTATCTTTGTTAGGAGTTGTTATCCTAACTGGAACTCTAAACTTGTCTGAAATTGCAGCAAGTCAATCTAGCTTTCCATGGATTGTATTTTTGCCTGTTGGTGCTGTTGTCTTCTTTATTACCATGCTTGCAGAATTAGAAAGAATTCCATTTGACTTGCCAGAGGCAGAAAGTGAAATTGTTGCTGGTTGGTTAACTGAATTATCTGGAATGATGTATGGTCTTGTTCAATTAGGAACCTATCTGAAACTTTATGCATTTGCGGCATTGTTTGTAGTGTTGTTCCTTGGTGGATGGAATGGTCCAATGGTTGTTCCTCCATTCCCGGCAGAAATTCTTACAGATGGAATTGTAATGGGCCCAATTACTGCCAAAATCCCTGGTTTGCCTGTATTTACACAAGAAATGCTTAATGGAACACTTTGGTTTATTCTAAAAACTGTAGGAGTGATCTTCTTCATATTATTGCCCAGGGGAGTATTTCCTAGAATTAGAATTGACATGTTATTGAGTCTTGGTTGGACCAAATTAATTGGTCTTGCATTCGTTAACATCTTTATTGCTCTAGGATTGCTTTACGCTGGAGTGTTAGGACCGGGAGGATTACAATAATGGGAACTGCAACAGGTATTATTCGCGCATTAAACTCTGGAATTAAACATATTGCAGTAAAGCGATTTACACTTCGTTATCCTGAAGAGAAATTAAAATTTGTAGGAGATGGATATCAATTTGATCCTTCAACGGGTGTTGGAATTGCTGGACTTAAGGGCCGTCATATGTTATTTCATGATCACTGTACTGGTTGTCAATTATGTTCTATAGCATGTGAAGGTGTTGCAGAAGCTATTGCAATGGTAAAAGTACCAGAAGAACAAAAACAAAATAAAAAATCTATCATGCCTCAAATTGATTATGGAAAATGTGTCTTCTGTGGCCTTTGTGTAGATGCATGTCCATTTTATGCACTTTACATGACAAATGATTATGAACTCTCTTCATTTTCAAAAGAAGGTTTGATCTATACTCCTGCTCAACTTGCTGTAAAACCATATGTTGCTCAGGACAGTGAAATTCAGATTACTGATAGAGGTGCCACACATGGCTGATGCCGTATTTTTAGCATTAACCGTAATAACAATTGGTTCGGCAATTGCCGCACTTGAATTACGATCTTTGATTTATGGTTCAATTGCGTTAATGGGGACCCTTGGCGGTATTGCGGGATTCTTTTTCTTGTTGGATTCTCCATTTGTTGCGTTATTTCAATTGGCAGTTTATGTTGGTTCTATAGCTGTCTTGATTTTGTTTACCGTTATGTTAGTAAAAAGAGAATTAATTTTCAAAAAAATTGAAGATAAACGAAGAAAGTTTGCAGGAATTGGATTAATGTTAGTAGTCATGGTTGCATTGGGAGCTGTATTCCTAGATTCTGGAATAAAAACAATGACTACTGATGAACCTCCAGTTGATTTTAGAGATATTGGTACAGACTTTGTGACATATTATTGGCCTGCATTGATATTGATGGGATTAATTTTAGCCGGTTCTGTAACTGGTGCATTAGTTTTAGCCAAACGTGAGGATGTGGAGAATGACCAGCGAGCTAGTTGATTTTACCCTTGTATCTGTTGCTTTACTGGGTATAGGAATTTACGGTCTTGCAGTAAAACGTAACTTTATTCGAATGTTGTTTGCAGTTGAAATAATCATCAATGCTGCAAATCTTAACCTTGTGGCATTTGGTAGATTTTTACCTCATAGCGGTGGTCAGACTTTGGCTTTATTCTCAATTGCAATTGCTGCGGCAGAAGTAGCAGTTGGATTGTCTTTGATTATTGTTGCTTATCGTATGTATCAAAATGTCGATATTGCAGACTTTAGGAGTTTGAAAGGCTAATGGAATATGCATTATTACAGGCAGTTTTCTTGCCGTTACTTCTATCTCCAATTGCTTACATCATTGGAAGAAAAGTAGGTCCAACACCTGCAATGTGGTTCACATTTGCAATTTTACTCTACACCACAGTTCTTGTAATTAATGCCGCACTTTCTGGAACTGTAGAGGAACATTATCCATGGACAGAACAGTTTGGCGAATTTGGTTTCTTATTGGATGGCTTAGCATCACCATTTGCAATAATGATTTACGTGCTATCTACAATCCTGGTACTTTACTCAAAACCATACATGATTCACAAATTCCATGAACAGTTTGAAGAAGAACACCACATCAATACATCTTCAAGTGGCCAAACTTCTGTAGTTGAATCATCCTCTCTTTCAAATTATGTCAATGCTAAATCTGGACTATACTTTGCATTGTATCTTGTCTTTGCAATGGGGATGCTTGGAACCGTTCTCTCAACTAATTTAATTGAATTTTACATTTTCTTTGAAGTGATGTTGATTCCTGGTTTCTTTTTGGTTGCATTTTGGGGTGATGGGCCAAGAAGAAAAATTGGTTTAATGTTCTTGTTTTGGACTCATGCTGGAGCAGTTGTTTTATTATTGGGATTTTTGATGATTGGTCTTTCTCTAGGCAGTTTTGATTTTGTAGATATTCGTGAATCAGAAATTCCTCAAGATATTGTTATGATTTCTGCAGTAGCAATTGCAATAGGGCTTGGAGTTAAACTGGCCGTCTTTATGTTCCATATCTGGCTTCCTTATGTTCACGGTTCTGCACCAACACCAATCAGTGCATTATTGTCCCCAGCAATGATCGGAATTGGAGCATATGGTATTTTTAGATTAATTGTTGAATTCTTACCTGCAACGTTTGCAGAGCTTTCAATATGGTTCCACATTTGGGGACTAGTTACAATGATTTATGGTGGTGCAATGGCGCTGATGCAGGATGATTTGAAACGCCTTCTTGCATATTCCAGTATAAGCCAGATGGGTTATCTTTTGTTTGGAATTGGTTCAATGTCTGCTCTAGGTCTTTCAGGTGCCGAGATGATGTATGTAACACATGCAATAGGAAAAGGCATCCTCTTCATGATGGCTGGAATTATTATTGTTAAAGTTGGAACGCGTAGTATTTCTAAACTTGGAGGATTGGCAGGAAAGATGCCAATTACAGCAGTATGTGCGGTAATTGGTGCGTTAACAATTATGGGTGTGCCACCAACTAGTGGATTTATGGGTGAATGGGTTCTGTTTTATGGTGCATTGGAGACTGCAATTGAAGAGGGCTCTACAATTAGAGCAGTAACGTTTGGGTTGGGTCTTGTTGCAACTGCACTTACAATGTCTTACATGCTTTGGATGCTAAAACGTGTATTCTTTGGTAAAACTCCTGAACATCTTGAAAATGTAAAAGAAGGAAGTTGGTACATGACTGCCCCTATGATGGTATTGGCAGGATTCTCTATTGTAGTTGGAATTTATCCAGATATTTTCTTCAAAACAATTATTCCATACATGAATGGAGTGTTGGGAGTTTAGAATATGGCTACAGAATCTTTTGGATTGCCATTTGAAGTTGGAACTCTCAGTGCGTGGTTAGTTTGGATTTTACCATTTGCTGCTGCACTGATTATTCCAGGTGTTGGAAAATTATCAAAACATGCAACTGGATATGTTGCAGTTGCATTTGCTTTGATGAGTGCATTATCTGCAGCAACAATGATCCCAGTTGCTTTAGAGGCTCATGAGTTACATCATCAAATAATGTGGATTGAATCAATTGGTCTCAAAGGCGGTGTATTAGCCGATCCACTTTCAATTATCATGGCCAATGTTGTGGGTTGGATTTCTTTCTTGATTATGATATACAGCACAGGATACATGAAAGGGGATAAAGATATCACGAGATTCTGGTTTTGGATGATGTTCTTTATTGGCTCTATGCAGCTAATTGTGTTGTCTGATAACTTACTTCAAGTATTCTTTGGATGGGAAGGTGTAGGACTTGCATCATATGCTTTGATCAGCTTTTGGTATAGAGATAAGAAGAAAGATCATGTTGGTGTTGAAGGACGAACTGTTCTTGGCATGTTAGATTACTATGCTCCAACACATGCAGGTATGAAGGCATTCATCATGACCAAAGTTGGTGATGTTATGATGATTGCAGGTATGCTTTTGATATTTTTGTTTGCTGGAACCTTTGGATTCAAAGAATTAATGGGTGATACTGCATGGGCAACCGCAATGTCTGCTCAGGGACTTTTGATTCCTGCATTTGTATTGCTATTTGGAGGTGCGATAGGAAAATCCGCACAATTCCCACTAAACGAATGGCTCTTAGAAGCAATGACTGGTCCTACTGCCGTTTCAGCATTGATTCATGCTGCAACTATGGTCAAAGCAGGTGTGTTCTTAGTTGCAAGAATTGGACCACTTGTTTTTGCATTAGGTGCTGCAGGTATTATGGCAGATCAGTTCTTTGAGATTGTTGCTTGGGTTGGTGCAATCACTGCTTTGCTGTTGGCAACACAAGGAATGGTCAATCCTGAAATTAAGAAAGTTCTTGCATATTCTACTGGTTCTCAAATTGGTTATATGATGATGGCAATGGGTGTTGCGGGATTATCTCATCAATATGTGGATGGTTATACTGCAGGATTTTTCCACCTGATTTCACATGCAATGTTCAAAGCTTCATTATTCATGGCTGCGGGTTCTCTATTGCACATTGTAGGTTCTAGGTTCATGACAGATATGGGTGGCCTTAGAAAACACATGAAGAAGACTTATGCGTTCATGTGGGCTGCAGGTCTAGGTTTGATGGGTGCACCATTTATCTCAACTGGTTTCTGGAGTAAGGACGCAATATTTGCAGCAGTATATGAATCAGGAAACGAATGGGCAGTTCCACTTTACGCAATTGCAGTATTAACTGCCGTAATTACAGCATTTTACACTACAAGAATGATTGGCATGGTCTTCTTTGGAAAGAAGAGTAAACATATTGAAAAGATGGAAGAAGAAGGACATCATATTCATGAAGCATCATTATCAATGTGGGTTCCATATGGAATTCTTGCAGTGCTTACAATTGGAATTGGGTTGATTGGATTATCCACTGAAGAAGGACTACATCATTTGTTTACAGATTATCTTGAACATTCATTTGGTATCCACACTGAACATGTGGCTGCAGAAGCATCAATTCTGCCTGAATTCTTGCAAGGGCTCAATCCTGTTGCTCTTGGTTCATCGTTAGCTGCATTTGCAATTGGAATTGGATTAGGTTACATCTTCTATATTGGCAGATGGGTTGATCCAGTAAGATTTGTTAACTCTAACATCTTCTTTTATGCAATTCACAAAATTATCTTAAACAGATGGTATCTTAATGCAATTATCTACTGGTGCTTTGTTGTAGCACCATTATGGTTGGCAAGAGGTGTATTCAGATACTTTGAAAAGACAGCTATCGATTACGGTATGAATGATGGAGTTCAAAAAGCAGTTGGATGGAGTGCAAGAGTTGTTCAAGGAACCCAAACTGGTGTCTCACAGTCATATCTATTCGTATTTGGAGCAGGACTGCTATTCGTAGTCCTGATATTGTTGATATAGGAGATTGATGAATTGTTAGAAATTACTTCAACACCATTGGTATTGATTGCAATATTGGGTACCGTGGGGGTTATTCTTCCTATAATTAGTATTGCAAGAAAAGAAAAAGGCTCTAATTCATTCTATGCTGTAATTGCATTTGCTGCATTAATTGTATCCTTGGGATATGTTGGATATCAATTCATTAACGACAATGTCTCTACATCTGCTCTTTTCTCTGAAGATGTTTTAGTTGATGATGGATTTGGTGGATTCTTTGCAATAGCAATGTTGATTGTTGCCTTGTTCACAACAGTTGGTTCTTTCAATTACATGAGGAAACATAATTCTCCTGCTGTATACTATTCTCTAATTTTACTTGCAACGATTGGTATGGTGTTAGTAGCATATTCTACTGATTTGGTAATGTTGTTTGTTGCGTGGGAACTAATGAGTATTCCAACATATGTTTTAGTTGGATTCATGAAAAAGAATCCAAGCTCCAATGAGGCTGCTCTAAAGTATTTCTTATTTGGTGCATTATCCTCTGCAATCATAGTTTACGGAATCTCTATTTCCTATGGATTGACTGGTTCTACAAATATCGGAGAAGTCATCCAAGGTTATTCGGCACTTGATCCTTCTCTATTGCCTCTTGCTTTACTTTCTGTTGGAATGTTTATTGCAGGATTTGGATTCAAGATGGGGCTTGTGCCTTTCCATCAGTGGCTGCCTGACACTTATGAGGGCGCACCTTCACCAATTACTGCACTCCTTGCAGCAGCAACAAAGAAAGCTGGATTTGCAGCAACAATTCGAATTGTAGTTCTTGGAATGGTAGTTCTAAATCTTGATTGGACATTAGCTCTTGGTATTATTGCTGTAATGACTATGACGATAGGAAACGTTGCTGCAATTATGCAAAAGAATCTGTCAAGAATGTTGGCATATTCCAGTATTGCCCATGCGGGGTATATTTTAATTGGACTTGCAGTTGCACCACATAGTTCACTTGGGTTACAAGGTTCATTGTACCAAATCATGAATCATGCTGTAATGAAAGGTGCCGCATTCATTGCGATAGCTGGCATTGTTACAACGCTTGCAGTAACTAATATCGACAAACTCAAAGGACTTGGAAGACGAATGCCAATAACTGCCCTAGGTTTGGTGATTGCATTATTTGCATTAGCTGGAATTCCACCACTTTCAGGATTTTGGAGTAAACTCATGCTATTTGGTAGTGCCTTGGATGCAAGTTCTGCATTGTGGTGGGCTCCTTGGCTTGCAATTGCTGGAGTTCTTAACAGTGCATTATCTCTTGCTTACTATGGTTGGATTACAAGAAAAATGTACTTTGAAGGAGAATCAGAAAAAAGAGTTGCAGAACCAAAATCAATTATTGCAGTAATGATCTTCTCAACTATATTCTTAGTAGGATTTGGTGTGTATCCAGATCCGCTCATTAAGTTTGTAGAATTTGCAACTCCGGTAATTAGTTTGGGCCTTATGCCTTAAACGAAGTAAATTTAATTAAATTATCTAGATTCATTTTTGCATCATTGTCTGGAATTTTTCTTAAACCTGCTCTTGCTTTCTCAGAATATTCTTTTAGCAGCTCTTCCATTTTATTAAAAACATCTCTTGGATCAGAACTCTTTTTGATTAATAGATTAAACAGTTTATCCTCATTTTTCCAATCCAACAGATCATCTCTTATTTGATATGCAATTCCTATGTTTTTTCCATATTCTGTTAGTGCTTCGATTTGTTCTTCGGTACCGTTTGCAATAATCGCACCTGTTCTTGCAGCTACTTCAAACGCAGTTGCTGTCTTATATTCAATTACCTTGAGATAATCATCAAACGTAACATCTTCGCTGGTCTCTAATCTATTCTCAATCATCTCTCCTTCGCTCATTAGCATTGCAGTTGTGGCTAAATCTTTTGTAATTCTGGCGTTATCTAATCTGGATGATATTGCAAGGATTAATCCTAAAACAAAATCTCCTGTAAGTACACTGGTATTGTAACCATATTTGATATGAAACGGATCCTTTTGCCTTCGCATAGTTTCATTATCAATGATATCATCATGAATGATTGATTCCATATGTAAAAATTCAACAGCACAAGATGCAGATAGTGTATTTTCATCAATTTTTCCTACACTTTCGGCTGCGAGAGTCAAAATAATGGGTCTAATCCGTTTTCCACCGTCCAGTGAATATTTCAGCGGTTCAATGAATTCAGATTCAGAATAAAGAGAAAGCTCATTATCTAACGCTTCATCAATTTTTTGAATGTATCTTCCATAAGTTTCAAGTAGAGGATTGATCTCAATATTTTTCCTGTCCAAAATTGCCTGATCAAAAAACTTTGTCATTAGTAAATAAATCTTGGTGCTCCAGCCGGGATTTTCATCGTTTGATTTTGAACCCGGGATCACTGCCTTGAAAGGGCAGTATGCTTGACCGGTCTACACCACTGGAACCCAAGAAAATTCTGCATTTTGACCATAAAATCTTTTGTAAACAACAAAGATTTTTTTATTGGCAAATTTGGAGATGAAACATGAGTATAATTAAAAAAATTGATGAAATGATTGAAGAAAGAAGTTTATTGAAACATCCTTTCTATCAAATGTGGTCTGATGGAAAATTAACGCAAGAATCTTTGGCAGGTTATTCTAAAGAATATTTTCAACTTGTAAAAGCTGTTCCAAATTTTATGACTCCTATTATTGAAAAAGCACCAAATTCAGTCACAAGTGAATTAATTGAAAATCAACAAGAAGAATCTGATCATATCAAACCATGGATTGCGTTTGCAGGAGAACTTGGTATCTCTGAAGATGAACTGATCTCATATTCTGGTTTGCCTAAAACTCAGAAAGCCGTTTCCATTTTAAGTGAATTAATGGATTCTTTTGAAGGTGGTGCATGTGCAATGTATGCCTTTGAAAAAGAAATTCCAAAAATAAGTCAAACCAAACTTGATGGGTTGGCTGAATTTTATGGAATGACAAATAATGATGCAACAGAGTATTTCAAACTTCATACAGAAGCTGATATCCGACATGCTGCTTCATGGAGAAACATTTTAGAAAAATCTTCAACTGACTCAAACAACTTGATAGAAATTGCAGACAAATCTATCTCTGCCCAAAACATGTTGCTTGATAGTTGCTATGAAGAATATTGTTAATCTCATAACATTTTAAACCTAAGAAAAAATTCATCTGCTTAGGGCCCGTAACTCAGCTTGGTAGAGTAACCGGCTCATAACCGGTGAGCCAAGGGATCGAAGCCCTTCGGGCCCATCTCTTTTCCATTAGTTTTAAAATGAGCCAATCCAAAATTTATCGGCCGCAATGAAGAATCAGAGTTATATCTGAAATGGTGATTGGAAGGCATTTGTCTGAGCTGCCAATACTCATTTGTTGATTTGTTTTTTCACTTTTTCTAAAATACTTTCATCGACTAAATTTTGTTTATGTAAAGTTTCTGTTATCTGCAAAATATTTAGAATTGAATGCATGTTGACTTCTAAATCTGCCAAAGCCTCATCTGCTCCTTCCATTCTATTGACAATTACATATGCATCCTTTATTGAAATGTTTACTTCTTTTAGAGATTTTATTGCATTTACAACTGAGCCACCAGTAGTTGCCACATCGTCAATCATAATCACTTTCATCCCATCATGAATTTTTCCTTCAACTGCTTTTGAAGTACCATAATCTTTGGGTTTGCTTCTGACATAGATTAACGGTTTTACAGTTTCTATTGCTAACGCTGATGTTATCACCAGTCCTCCTGTTGGTACAGAAACAAAAGAATCGAAATTTTCTAAACCAATTTTTTGAGCAATCTCATTTTCAAGATATTTCACCATTTTCCTAAATTCGTGAGGATAGCTTGGAACCAGTCTTAGATCTACATAGTATGAACTCTTTTTTCCACTTGCAAGAGTAAAATCTCCAAATTTTATTATTCCTTTTTGATACAAAAAGGTTGCAAACTCTTTTACAAATTCCATACCAAAGTTAACTACACTGGATTTATTTTGGTTTGTATTATCAATGAATTATGCCTGAAATCTGGTTAAATTATGGTGTTACAGACGTTGTTTTGGATATAAGAGCAGAAAATTTAGAACAAAAAATTGACTCTGATGGAAAAATTTTGGAAGATTCTGCGATCAATGAAAAGCTAAATTCTCTTGATTTGTCAAAACCTATGGAACTTGTTGTTTTGCATAATTCAAAATCCATTCAAAAAATCATCTCTTCTTTGTTCACACTATGTGAGCAAAAATCAAAACCGTTCCCAAAAATTTTTGCTGAGAAAAAAATCTTGAATTTGGTCAAAGCAGGACTTCCTGAAGGAAGCTCTATAAACGAATTTGATAGTGCTGACATTTCTAATTCAAATCTTGTATTCATGGGTGAAATGGAATTTGATGGATTATTTGGTTATGAAACCATTTCAACTCGTCTAATCAAAAAATTTGGTTTAGATTCCATGCTTTCAGCATATGCAAAAAGACAAAGCAATTTACCGGTTCCTGGACAACATACTGAAAGTTTAGTAGAAGCAAAAAAATTTACTGATAATTTTGAAATTCAAGGGATCGAAATTGTTGCAAATTCCAAAGGCATACTTGATTTTTCAATTGGCCATCCATCAGAAACTCTTTCAACATCAAAAATTTTGGAATCTAATTCAATCAAGGATGTAGGGGAACATAAAACTATGATAATTAGTACAGGTAAGGATGCAAGTAATTTCCATTTGGGCAAATCTCTTTCATCCCTTTGGAATTGTTATGGTGCAATCAAAAAAGACGGTCTTGCCATTTTAGTAGCTGAATGTAAGGGTGGATTAGGTTCTGATGCAATTCAACAATATATTGAAGATAGATTGACTTTGGAACAACTGCGAAATCCTACAAAATATCTCAGTGGAATGGAAGATTTGTTATTCCTCACAGAAGTACAAAAGAATTTTCAAATTGGACTAGTTTCAATTTTACCCGAATTTTACGCCAAGAAACTGAATATGATTTCACTACCTGGAATAAAATATTCTATGGATTATATTCTAAAAACACAAGGAGTAAGACAAAAGGTTGCAGTTGTTACAGATGGCGCAAGACTTTTGCTAAGGTAGAAAGTTCGGTAGAAAATCTGATGGTAACGGTGCACACAAAATTGCTAACCCTATAATTCCAATATACGCAAGTTTTCTATTTCTTGAAAGTGGCGATATATCATCAAGTGGTGTAGCACCGGGATTTCTTGAACTCATAATGAGAATTAACATTGCCATTAACCAATAATTTAACAAAATTAGAATTGCCATACTCCCAAAAGTTGCATATCTGTGCAGTTTTGGTCCAAGTAATGTTCTTGCCATATGTCCCCCATCTAATTGCCATGCTGGAAGCAGATTCAAAAATGTAATTAAAAATCCAATCCACGCCGCAAACATTACTGGTGTCATTATTACTTCCTGTCCGTCTCCCCCTTTTCCAAATAATGCTAAACTTGCTGTCATTAGAAGTGGTTCTCCTTGATTCCATTCAATTAATTTCGATTCTGCAAATAATCCTGCTGCAATATCTTGATCCAACATTGGTGCAGTATATGCTCCGTAAATTGAAACTATTATCGCAATTACCAATCCTGCAATTGGACCTGCAATGGCTACATCAAATAATATTTCTCGGTTAATTGTTAAACCTCTTGATTGAATAAATGCTCCAAAAGTTGGAATTCCAATCACAGGTAATCCTGGAATGAAATAAGGCCAAGTTGTTTTTAGCCTGTGTATTTTTGCAGCAATAATATGACCGAGTTCATGAATCCCTAAAATTCCTAACAATGATAACGTATAGACTCCTGCCATCTCTAGAGGATCACCGATCTCTATTATCGAATTTGTTCCTGATGTTCTATAATACCCATCAATCATTACAAATGAAATGACAATTGCAAATAATATTCGAGGAGTCCAAGAAGAGCTCATCCATTTTCTCTGTTTTTTTGGTGAAAATTTCTGAATGATTACATATCTTCCGTTATCTATTTCTTCTAACTTTCCAGCATAATTCATATTCTCTAATTTTCTTGCTAAATTTTCAAACTTTGATTTGAAATCAAAATCTTCTATTCTAAACTCTAAGGAAAACTCTGTTTTTGTAAAATCACTTACCTCAAATATTGATTTAACTAACGAAATAATATCTTCTTGTGAGTTGTCTTCCATCTCTTAAATGCTAAATCTTTCCATTAAATGGTCTTTTGGTTTAAAAATAAATATTGATACTCTTAATCTATAATATGCAAGTAATTCTAAGGCAATTAGGGGATTGCAATATTAGACGAGCAGAACCCAGCGATCTTATCTCTGTGATGGAAATCAATTTGAAAACCCTTCCAGAGCATTACTCTGATTATTTCTATGAGAGCTTGCTTGCAGAGCTTCCAGAAGCTTTCATTGTTGCGGAAATAGGAGGGAAACATGTAGGTTACATAATGTGTAAAACTGAATATGGATTTTCAAACTTCAAAAAATTAGGGTTTGTTAAAAAAGGCCATGTGGTTTCCATTGCAGTTCTTGACGAATATAGAAGAAAAGGTATTGGACAAGCACTTGTAGAAGAATCGGTTAATGGTGTCAAATTAAGAAAGTGTGACGAATTTTATCTTGAAGTAAGATGTAGTAATAATGAAGCTGTCAGGCTATACGAAAAACTTGGATTTGTAATTCGACAACAATTAAACGCATATTATCGAGATGGTGAAGATGCATATCTTATGGCCATTGAATTAGATTAGTTCAAACCAATAAATAACTCACAAAAAATTTCTCGCCATGGATAAACGTAAGGGAACTGGCATCACAATTTTTGTTCTTTGTATAGGTGGATTTTTCCTTTATGCATATTTGTTAATGCTTTCAGAATGGAGTCCAATTGTACTGCAATTATCTGTGTTGATGATTGCAGGAGGAATTCTTGGAGTTATTGCATGGATTGGATATGTTATGGCAACAACCAAACCATCATCTGCATCGATTACATCTGAAGATTAACTATTTAGAAATTTTTACATCCACTACTGTTTGATAATATCTTGGACCTACTGCTCTTACAATTTTTGATCCTAGAATTTCTGATTTGACTGGTGTGACTTGAAGGTAATGCTCTTCTGAAAGTTTTCCAGCTTCCGATTTTTTATCAGCATGAATATGGGAATAATAATGGATTATTCCTTCATTTTTAGTTGTACTAATTGCAGATTTTAAAAATTCATCCGATCTTTCTGGCAATAACATCAATGTTCTATCTGATTTATTCTCTAACTGTTCCTCGATAATTCTAGATGCATCTCCATTAATTGATATTATTTTTCCCGTTAATTTGTTTAGTTCTATATTTTTTTCACATAGTTTTGAGGCAACTGGATTGATATCTAAACTATAAACAGTGCATTTTTTCTTTTTTGCAGCCATTACCGAGAACATTCCAACTCCTGCAAACATGTTTGTTACTACCTCTCCATCCTGAATCAAATTTGCAATTCTTTCTCTTTCTGTTGATAATCTAGGTGAAAAAAATGCCTTTTCAACATCAACTATGAATTTACATCCAAATTCTTTGTATTCTGTCTCAGTGTTGTCTTCTCCTGCTAGGATTTCTAAATTCCTTGTGCGAAAATCTCCCTCGACATCTGATGCTTGATAGAATACACTCCTGGCAATTTTTACTTCATTTAGCAGAGTCTCACCAATGATTTTTTTCTTTGGCAACAGGGAATTTGGGATTCTTACAATAATTATGTCTCCAATTTGATCAAATGCTGAGATCAAATCCTCACTTTCTTTTTCAGAAAGCACACTTGAAAGTGCTTTTTTTAACATCCGAGTCAATGCTTGTAATAGAAATTTCCTGATGTTTTCTGATTTTTATCCAATCTACTATCTAGTTTGTTCACACGAGGTCTGAGACTTCTTTCGTCTCTTCTAAATGACATATCAAGGGATTTTAGAAATCTATTCATTGCTTCAGCTTTTCTCATTGGAGTAGTAGCTCTTCCCTCTACTCCTGATTCTCCCTCAAAAATTACTATTGAATCTGAAATCAAATCCATCAACTGTAGATCATGATCAATGATTATCGCTGATTTTCCAAAAGAACGAACAAATTTCTGTATGAATTTTGCAACTGCGATTCTGTCTTCTACATCTAAAAATGCAGAGGGCTCATCTAATGCATACAAATCTACTTTTTGTAATAAGCATGATGCAACTGCAATTTTCTGCAATTCTCCACCAGAAAGGTTTTTGATAGATTTATTGTATAGTTTTTTGATTTTTAATGGCTCCAGTATTTGTTCTTCTTCCATACTTCCTTCCACTGGATTGCCATTTGCTTTGTCTAATACTGATATGACATCTACGTCAATGTCGTTTTGAAGATATTGAGGTTTGTATGCTATCTTTATTTTTTTATCAATGCTGCCAGAATCTGGTTTTTCAACTCCTGCAATCATCTTCATCATTGTTGTCTTTCCTAGTGCATTGGCTCCCATTATGCCTAGGACTTCACCCTTTCTCACTTCTCCAGCTTCAACAGTTACTGAAAATGTAGGGTATTTTTTTACTAATCTAGGATATGTAACAATTGTACTTCCTTCTTCAAATATGTCTGTAGTAGATGACGACACATCAAAAGAAAATTTTTTGTCTCTAAATCTAACATTTTCATTTGGTAAATATCCGTCAAGAAAGACATTGATTCCAATTTTCGTAGAAAGTATGGTCGAGACAATCCCATAAGCCCCAGGTTCGCCATAAAGAACTTCGATATAATCACTAAGAAAATCAAGTAATGTTAAATCATGTTCTACAACCATTACACTTTTTCCAATTTTTGCCAAGTTCTGAATTACACGAGCAACTCCTGTTCTTTGAAAAACATCATTATACGATGATGGTTCATCAAAGAAATAAAATTCCACATCTTTTGACGCAGCAGCAGCTACCGCAATTCTTTGTAACTCTCCTCCACTTAATTCCTTTAAACTCTGTTCCATAGAGTTTTCTAATCCTAATTCTTTGATCAAGTCTCTTGAAACTCCTCTTTCATCATATTTGTCAAGAAGTTCTTTTCCCGTTCCGTCAAAAGCTTGTGCAATGTGATGGACCTGCTGTGGTTTTATAGATGCTCGAATTTGTTTTTGTTCAATTTTTTCAAAATGTTGTTTGAGTTCAGTTCCACTATAGTGTTTTAAAATTTCATTCCATTCTGGTGGATTTTCATATCTTCCAAGATTCGGCTTTAAATTTCCTGATAGAATATTTACTACAGTACTTTTTCCCATTCCGTTTCTTCCTAATAATCCCACAACCTCCCCTTTTTTTGGAGTGGGTAATTTGAACAGTCTAAATGAATTTGCCCCATATTGATGTATTTTATCCGTAGCTAACTCGCTTGCCAAATTCACAATGGTGATGGCATCAAATGGACATACTTTGACACAAATCCCACACCCATTGCAAATATCTTCGTCTATCTTTGCTTTCTTTGACTCCTCGTTAAGAACAATACATTCTGCTCCTGATTTGTTTACTGGGCAGTATTTTATACATTCTAAACCACATTTTTTTGGTTGGCATAGATCTTGATCTAAAACAGCCACCCTGTGAGTCATGCTGTAATCTCGTATTTTCTTCGTTTTATACCTATTTTGAGCATTTGAAATCCTGCGTTACGTTAATAGATGAGAATTCATCATCATTTTTCAAGCCGGCCATAGCGTTAGGGTGCGACCCAATCCCATTCCGAACTTGGAAGTCAAACCTGACGTCGCTGTTGTGCTACTAAAATGCGAGAGCCTTTGGGAAGCAACAGTGCTGGCATTTTCTAATTTACAATCAATCTTTTAATATCCAATTACTTGGATTGAAGTGAATTCAATGCCTAACTGTAGCGTTTGTGGAGAATTGTGTGACAATGATATTCGATTGCTAAATCACATGATGGACAAACATGGTTGGAGAAATCCAAATGTTGGGGTTCCTGATAGAAACAGTAGAGGGTACTAACTTTCCAATTTTTGTAAATAATCTAAAATTAACCTTACACCAAATCCTGTTGCACCTTTTGGATTGTATGATTTTTCTTTAGTTGCTGTTTGAGTCCACGCAACTCCTGCAATATCGAAGTGTATCCATGGTGTATTGTTAATAGCGTTTTTCAAAAATGCTGCAGCTGTGATGGTTCCTGCAGCTCTTCCTATCCCTACATTTTTCATATCTGCAACATCTGATTTTATCATGTCCATATAGTCTTGATTTAGTGGAAGCTCCCAAATCTCCTCACTTGTCCTTTTAGATGAGTCGTTGATCTTTCTTGTTAGTTTTTCGTCATTTGATACTATTGCAGCAACATTGGTTCCTAATGCAATAATGCATGCACCAGTAAGTGTTGCAAAATCAATTATTGCCTTTGGAGAAAATTGTTTTTCTCCATATGACAATGCATCCGCTAAAATCAATCTGCCTTCTGCGTCTGTATTGAGAATCTCTGCTGTTTTTCCGCTGTATAATTTTATAATATCGCCTGGTCTGTATGATTCCCCTCCTGGCATATTTTCAACCGAAGGAATTATTCCTACTACGTTGATTGGCAATCTTAATTCTGAAACTGCTTTCATGATTCCTAGAACTGTACATCCACCACATTTGTCAAATTTCATTTCATCCATTTTATCCCCTGGTTTCAATGAGATTCCGCCTGTGTCAAATGTTACAGCTTTACCTACTAGAACAATAGGTTTTTGATTTGTTGGTCCATTATTATGTTCTAAAACAATTAGTTTTGGTTCATTTTTACTTCCTTGTCCAACTGCAGAAATTCCTCCAAAACCTTTCTTTTTTAATTCAAGTTTAGAAATAACACTGCATTTCATTTTGTTCTTTTTTGAAATCATTTTTGCAAAGTTTGCTAAAGTAGTCGGAGTGCATTCGTTTGGGGGTAAGTTTGCAATGCTTTTGGTAAATATTGCACTATCTGCAACAATCTCGGAAGTTCTGATGGCCTTGGAAATCTTATTTGATTCTGAAACAATGATTGTGAGATTTGGTTCATTTTCTGTTTTCTCTGCCTTAAATTTATCGAATTTATACAGAGCCATTTTTGAGCCTTCGATAATTTGAGAAATAGATGAAATTGGATCAATTTCAAAACTTGGGGGCAAAATTATTGAAAATTCTTTCAACTTTAACTCTCGTGCTTTTTGTGCAATTTTGCCTGAAACATTTCTTAAAGTATCTTCTGTCCATTCTTCTCTTTTTCCTAATCCTGCAAGAAGAATTCTTTTAGTATATTTGTCCTCAGGCAAAGGAATGATGCTCAATTTCCCTAACTTTCCTTCCATGTCTTTTAGAGATTGATTTACTGACAGTGCTATTTTTCTATCAATCTTAGATAATCCTAACACTTTGTTTGAATTTTCTAGGACAAATCCACAAAGTAAATCCGTTTTCTTTTTAATAGAACTTTCAGTTTTTATTTTCACTGAACTTGATAATTTTGAAGTATTATTTAGATTTACTAAAAATTAATTTTTTTGCTATTAGTTAGTAAACTAGAGGATCTAACAAAAACTGCATTTACGGTTTTGCAATTTTGTTCACAATTATCATCAATTTTAACTGAAATTAATTTTTTTGTTCTTTTAGAAAAAAATGATTTTAATAATGGGTATATTGCAGCTCTTCCTCCATACGCAGTTTTTTTGTCAATAAACCAAAACATTTCCAAAGCCGATTCATCTAAAATTTGGTCTCTTATCTTTTTTCCAAAATCTGAATAATGACCTACCATTGAAATTTTACCTCTGGCAAAAAAATCTACAGCTTTTGCAAATTTTATACACAAATAGCATTGATTATCAAAAACTACTATTGGAACATTTTCAATAATTTCCATATCTTCTCATATTGCCGATCCAATTAAAATATTGCAGAAGTAGATTTTTATTCAATTTACAAAGATAACGTTCGAGATGGGGCTCAATTATTATCAAATCAAGAAAAATATTCTTAAAGCCAGAAAATTAGTTATCACGGCAACAAACGCTGCAGGTTCTGGTCATCCTGGTGGTTCTTTCTCAATGGCAGAAATAATGGGGTGTTTATTCAACAAGTATTTGAAATTTGATCCTCAAAATCCTCAATGGGAAGATCGAGATCGTTTAGTTCTGTCCAAAGGTCATGCAGCTCCGGGGTTATTTTCCAATATGGCGGTAGCAGGTTATTTTCCAGAATCTGAACTTGATACTTTACGAAAATTTGGAAGTAGATTACAGGGACATCCAGATCTTAAATGTCCTGGCGTAGAATTTTGTGGCGGTTCATTAGGTACTGGATTGTCATATTCTATTGGAATTGCACTGGCTGCAAAAATTGATTCCAAAAATCATCATATTTACACAATTATAGGCGATGGTGAATCTGACGAAGGTCAGATTTGGGAGGCAGCAATGACAGCTGCAAAATACAAAGTTGACAATCTGACTGCTTTTCTTGATAGAAATTTCATTCAACAAGATTCTTACACTGAAAAAATTATGCCCCTTGATGAAAAATTAGAAGGCGATAATCTTTCTGAAATGTGGAAGGATGCTTCAAGATGGAAGACCGGAGATAAATGGAGATCTTTTGGTTGGAATGTCATTGAAATTGACGGTCATCGAATTGAGCAAATTGACTCTGCAATAGCCAAAGCAAATGCTACAAAAGGAGTTCCTACAATGATAATATCTAGAACAATAAAGGGCAAGTCTGTTGAACATATGGAGGATAATCCACAATGGCATGGCAAATCTCCCGACTCTGATGTTCTCCAAATTATTAATCTTGAATTAGATTCTCAATTTATGATTGCCCCATCAATCATTGCAGGCGATATGACAAATTTAGAAAATGAAATCAAAAGATGTGTTTCAGGCAGGGCTGACTATATTCATCTTGATGTAATGGATGGTCGATTTGTTCCAACCAAAACTTTTGATCATAATAAAATAAAAGAACTAAGATCACTTACTGTAATTCCATTTGATTCTCACTTAATGATTAATGAGCCTGTAAAACATGTTAAGGATTACATCGATGCAGGCAGTGACATAATTACAGTTCATGCTGAAGTAACTGACGAATCAAGTTTTGGAGAAATTCATGATTTACTTAAACAAAATCAAGTAGGTGTGGGTTTTGCTATAAATCCAGAAACTGAATTACCTGAATGGTTTTACAAATTCATACCATCATTGGATCAACTAATTGTAATGTCTGTAGTACCCGGAAAATCTGGACAAAAATACATTGAAGAGACACACTCAAAAATGAATAGATTGAACGCTGTTCTAAAAGAACACAACTTTTCAGGTTATATTGAGGCTGATGGAGGCGTAAACCTAGAAAATATTGGCTCTGTATTTGCTGATGGAGCACGTGTATTTGTTGGTGGTGGAGCAATTATTGGACAACAAGATGTAAGATCTGCAATTAGAGATTTTAGAAATGAAGTTTTAAAATCTAGACGACGAATTTTGCTTGATAAAGCAAATGAGTTAGGTGGAATTGATTTAGTGAAAAAATGGATTGGTTTGCATGTGGTGGGAGAAAAACAAGATCAAATTCAAAGAATTGCAAAGGAGGCGGGATATCTTTGAATGATCCTATAATGACTGATATGCGCTCAGCATATTCTAAAGCACTTGTACAACTTGGAAAAGAAAATCCCAACGTTGTAGTTTTAGGTGCTGATACAACTGATTCACTAAAGACTTCTGATTTTGGAAAAGAATTTCCTGATAGGTTCTTTAATGTGGGTATTGCCGAAGCAAATCTAGTTACAATTTCTGCAGGATTGGCTGTTTCTGGAAAGATCTCTTTTGCAAGCACTTATGCTATATTTTTACCCGGAAGAGCGGTTGATCAAATTCGTAATAATGTTGCATATCCTTCACCTCCAGGGAAAAAAGGCCTAAATGTAAAATTAGTTTCATCTCATGGTGGTCTATCTGTTGGACCTGATGGTGGCTCTCATCAGCAAATTGAAGATATTGCAATAATGAGAGTGATTCCAAATTTCCGAGTTTTAATTCCCGCCGACACTGTGGCCGTTTCTAAATTGACTCAATTAATGGCAAGAGAATATGGTCCTTTTTACATGAGAATGGCAAGATCTAAAACTCCATTAATCCATTCAGAATCTCAAGAATTTCACATTGGAAAGGGAATAACATTACGAGATGGTTCTGATTGCACTATTGTGGCCTGTGGAATTACTGTTAGAATGGCATTAGAGGCGGCTGATACATTGCAACACGATGGAATCTCATGTAGAGTTTTGGATATGTTTTCAATAAAACCTCTTGATAATGAGTTATTGGAAAAAGCTGCCAGAGAAACTGGTTGTATGGTAACTACTGAAGAACATAATATTTTTGCTGGAATGGGTTCTGCAGTCGCAGAATCTGTTACTGAATCTTACCCTGTTCCTATCAAGAGAATTGGTGCTCAAGACATGTTTGGGGAATCTGCTAGAGATGATGAGGTTCCTTTACTCTTGGAAAAACATGGAATAACATCTTTTAATATAGCAAAACAAGTCAAAGAAATTAGGAGCAAAAAATTATGAAAATTTTTCTTGATACGGCCAATTTAGATTCAATTAAAAAATTCAATGATATGGGATTGCTTGATGGAATTACCACCAATCCGTCTTTGATGTCAAAGGAAGGAGGAAATCCAAAGAATGCGATGGAGGAAATTACAAAAATTATCAAAGGTGATGTTAGCCTAGAAGTTGTCAGTACTGAATATTCTGGAATGATTGAAGAAGGTAAGCGACTACGTGAATATGGAAATAATGTTGTTGTTAAAGTTCCTATGACTCCTGATGGACTTAAAGCGTGCAAATCACTTTCCTCTGAAGGAATTCCTGTTAATGTTACATTGATATTTTCTGCAAATCAAGCTTTACTTGCAGCAAAATCTGGTGCAAAATATGTTAGCCCATTTATTGGAAGACTGGATGATGTTGGTCAGGATGGAATGAAACTAATTGCAGATATTAAAGAAATTTTTAAAAACTATCCTACGTTTAAAACTCAAATTCTTGTTGCAAGTGTGCGCCATCCTGTACATGTAGTTGATGCTGCAAAAATTGGAGCTGATGTGGTAACTTTGCCTCCTGCTGTGTTAGATAAGATGTTGCAACATCCCTTGACAAAAATTGGGTTGGAAAATTTTCTTGCAGATTGGGAAAAACTAAAAGCTGGAAATCCTGATGTTAAAATCTAATCAAATTCAAGCAATCTGTAAAAAATCTTAAAAATGAAAAATTGAGGTATTATTTTGAACCTTTGTTAGTACTTTTTCTTGAACTAGTTCCTCTACCTGTAACTCTGGTCATTCCTTCTGTTGAAGGTCTAGCTTTTGGATCAGGCATATCGCCTAGCTTTCTTGAACCAGTTCCTCTACCTGTGTGAACCATTCTATTTGCCGCTGCTTTTTTCCTTGCTTCTTGGATTTTCCTATATTCATCTCCTGACCATTTAGAAGGATCATCATCAACTTCGATGGTTCCTGTGCCTCTACCGGTTCTAATTCTAATTTTCCCCATAATTTAGTTTAAAACATCTCGTATTTATCTAAGCTTCTTTTTTGCATCTGTGGTTTTCAACTAGTGGAAACTTGTGGTTGATATTTTAACTGCTGATCCAGCCCAATCTTCTAAAATATACGAACATCAGAATTGCAGGTATTGCTGATGCAAGTATGACAATAATGAATGTTGTAAAAGGACCCAGAAACATAACATCATCTCCAATTCCTCCTGGCAAGTTCACATTCATTCCGTAAAATGTCCCGATCACTGTTGCTGGGATTGCTAAAGTAAAGATAATTGTTAATACTCCTAACACCTTGTTTGTTTTTTCAGTACTTAACACAAAGTCAGTATCTTTGTAAATCTCCATAGTCTCTCGTGATTCTTCTAATGTTTCAATTACTTTGTCTATGTGATCAATTACATCGTCAAAATATAATGTAAGCTCTTCATGTTCTTTATCTGAATATCTTTCAATGTTTTTTGCAATTTCTAAAACAAATTTTTTCAATGGATTGGCAATTCTTCTTAATCTGTTAATTTCTCTTCTTAACAATGAGATGCTTCTTGCTACAGATTTTCTTTCATCAAATACCCTGTCTTCCATTTCATCTAGGTTTGCAATAATCTTTCTAGATGTGTGCAGAAGATCATCTACTAATACATCTATTATTTCGTGTAGTAAATGTCCTGGAGATTTTTCTAAAAGTCTATTTTTTCTTTCTTGATCCGAATCACCCATACATAATTCAACTAATTCGACCAATGGGTTAAGATCTCCTTGATGAACTGTAATTAGAAAATCTTTGCCTATAAAAATGGATAATTGACTATTCTTTGATATTCCTGCTTTTTGTGAAAGTGGAGGAAAATGTAGAATTACAAAGAAATGATTATCATAACTATCTAATTTTTGGAGTTCAAACTTTGTTAAACAATCTTCTACGTTAAGTGAATTTAGGTTGTGTTCTTGGGCCAGTTTTTCCATTTGTCCTCTGTCTGGATTTTGAAGATCCAACCATGTGAATTTTCCACCTTGAATTCTCTCAATTTTTCTTTGACTAGAATCCTCCTCAAGAATTCTTTTCCCTGTACGTAATTTTTTAGTGATAAATCCTTTTTTCAAGTTGAAAAATACCCATATACAACAAATTTAAAGCGATCGACGTTATTTGGTAGAAAAACTATCGTTTATCACAAATAAGACATTTTTGAAATAATCTTTTACTTGAATGGAAGTAAGTAATTCATTCCGACCCATGTTAATCCAATTGCGATTGCCATTGCTACCCACCATAATCTCATAACACAAATCCCACCTAGTTAATAATAAATCTACAGTCTAATTTCCAGCTAAAAGATTATTACAGGATAAACAAGATTTCTTCTTTGTGGCCTTCGTAGTACAGTGGTTAGTATAGAGGATTGTGGATCCTCGGACAGGAGTTCGATTCCCCTCGAGGGCCCGCTTAAATTTTAGAATATTCCAAATTTACTAGATTCCATCTCTTCTTTTATGGCAATTTTGAATCTAGGTGATTTACTTTCTATGTTCTTTGTTAACCATGTGAGGAATTTTTTTTCGATTCCCTTTCCTTTTAATTTATCAAAATCCGAACCCATCATTTCTGCCAGTTTTTGAACAAGTGATTTATTCACACTTAATACAAAAAAGTGCCAACCAAATGCAAACTCTGAATCTGTCATCGTAAAGTCTTCCTCACCATGGACCATTTCTTCTAAAAGTGATAATTGGCGTGTTAAAGCTTTACTAGTTTTATCATAATCTATTGCAGAAACATTGATGTTGATTCTTCCTTCCATACTCAATTCATGTTAAAATAAAATAAAAAGATTGCATGCATTATTCATCCAACAAGTGTTCAAAATCAATATCAAAATGCATTTTCATAATGCTAATGTATGTTTGAATGGATTCTGGAATTTCTTCACCACATGCTACCCCTAACTTTTTAGCATTAATCCAAATCATCAGGGTTTGAATTATTGTTAAAAATCGATCATTTTGAATCTCAGGCATTCCAATTGACTTTGTGTATCTTTCTGCAAATTCCCATGCTGTTACAAAATCTATGCATTTTACCCCAAAAATAGATAATAATTGCTCCTGTAGATTTTCAGCTCTTTTGAATGGTGTTTTATTGATGATGTATGGAAAATTCACTTCGTCTGGGAGACAGTCCTGAAGTGGTCCCCAAATTGTAATTATTTTTGTTTCTGGTTTGAGATTCTCAAATTTTTTCATCATTTTATTTATCATATTTTCATCTGTAAACCAAAATAAAATCACTGATGCTTCTGAAATATCTGAATCCTCTATGTTTTTACAAATGAATTGTACGCAATTACTCTCTCCAAAATTCTCTTTTGCATGCTGAATTTTTTCATCATTATTGTCTATTCCTATGGCCTTTTTTACATTGAATTCATTAATTGCCATCTTTACTCCTTTTTCATTTCCGCAACCTAAATGATAAAAAACATCATTTTTCCCTAAATTTACAAACTTGAAAATCTCTCTCAATGATTTTTCTGGAAGATGAACATCTTCGCCATTAAGTATGTTCTCAGGAAGCGTTTCTAAATATTCTTCAATTTTCAATATTCAACATAAAGTAAACAAGAATTTATTCTCTTATGCTTTCTAGTTTTGAAACTGCTTGCCATAATTGAGTTCTTACATATGATGGCATGTTAGGATCTTGTGTAACATCGTCTAACAGGCTGATTGTATTTGCAGCTCTTACTGATAACGAATATTCTTCATTGTTCAAATCTACGATTAAATCTGTAATGGATTTTTTTATTGTCTTTGGAGTTGAATTGCTAGAAACAATTTGATTTAACGTGTCAATTGCTTCTTTCATAGATTCTTTATTCTGAGCATTATCGGCCATTTTATCACATTCTATTAAAAATTAGAGGTATATAGTTACATCTCTACAAATATGTTATCTGATTCTACAATAACGTTGTATGATGTTAAATCTCTTATTTTTGCTGGAAATTTTACCAATTTTCCAGTTTTACAATCAAATTGTGCTGCATGCCAACCACACGTAATTATGCCTTCTTCTAATTTTCCTTCAGATAAACTAGAACCTGAATGAGTGCAAGAATCATCTGTAGCACAATATTCTCCATCAATATTTGCAACTAGTATATCTCTTCCATCGATGGAAACTTTAATCATTTTTCCAGGAGGAATATCTGATGTTTTTCCAGCAATTATTTTTCCCATTGAAGTTATTATCTAGCATTTCTTAATATTTTTTCGTATATGATAAAAACGATGATCCGAGAGGCAACAATAGGTGATAAAATTCCAATTTTAAAATTTTGTAAAAATACTTTTTCTTGGGGTGACTATATAGAACAAGTTTGGGATTTTTGGCTATCTGAAGGAAATCTGTTCGTATTTGAAAAGCAATTTCCAGTTGGAATTTGTCACGCATTTTATTTCAAAGATCAAATCTGGATTGAAGGTATTCGAATTGATCCTGAACATCGTAGACAAAAAATTGCCTCTAAACTAGTAATGCATGCTGAAATTGTGGGTAAGGAAAAAAATGCTTCTTTTTCATATATGTTAATAGATATTCAAAATTCTTCATCATTGAAAATGGCGCATTCTTTAGATTATGAAATATTTCAAACATGGAATTTTTTTTCACTATTGCCAAAACATAACCTGAATCATAAAATACAGTTTGAAAAATCACTTAATTTAAAACGTTATAGTCATTATGTAAAATCTTGGAGGTGGCTTCCTTTGGATGATTCCACTCTTTCTAAATTTTATGATGACAAAAAAATTATCAAATCCACAAACCTTGAAAATGATTCAATTGCTATTCTTGTTGATTCTGAGCATTTCACTAAAACCTTGATTGTTACATTGTTTTCGGGTTCAGAAAATTCTGTTCTACAATTAATTTCATTTTTACAAAACTATGCAATGGAAAAAAAATATGAACGAATACAAATTTTAACAAAAGAGTATTTGCCAACATTTGATACACTAGAACATAAAATTTCATTTTATTTGATGAAAAAATGTTTGGTTTAATTTGATTTTACAAACTTTATTGTGTTACTTAAAATTCCAAGACCTTCTATTTCCATCTCTACTTTATCACCATCTTTTAAAAATACCGCATTTGGTTTGTTTAACATTACTCCAGCTGGAGTGCCTGTAGAAATTATGTCTCCCTTTTCCAAAGTCATTACATGAGATATTTTTGAAATAATTTCTGGAATTTTTATAAACATGTTGTTTGTCGAAGAGTTTTGTCTTAATTCTCCATTTACCTTTGTTGTTAGTTTTAGATTTTGCACATTCTTAATTTCATCTACTGTTGTGATCCATGGTCCACAAGGAGCAAATGAATCAAAACTTTTTCCTCTTGTAAATTGCTTATCTTTGAATTGAATGTCTCTTGCTGATACATCATTGAATATCATGTATCCAAAAATAACGCTTGATGCATCTTTTACGCTGATATTTTTACAGTTTTTTCCAATTATTAGAGCTAATTCTACTTCGTAGTCTAATTGTTTGACAAAATCTGGGCATACTATGTCTGATTCTGTGCTGTTGAGTGTAGTTCTTGGCTTTATTACGATGGCGGGATCTTCTGGTGCTTCCAATCCTTGTTCTAATGCGTGATCTACATAATTGAATGCTAAACAGATAATCTTATTTGGATTTGGAATTGGAGGCAATAATTTGTATTTTGAAATATTTTCTGCATATGGCAAATCTTTAATTTTATTTTTAATTTCATCATACCATCCGTCAAAAAGGAAATCTTTGACATTTTGTGGAATTGGGACTCCTGTAAGGTATGTGATCTCATCTTTTGTAGCTACATTATCTCCGTTTACAAAACCATATGTTTCATTATTCTCGTATGACAATCGTGCTATTTTCATTTTAGATCACTTGTGTGTGAAAATTGCTTGATTTTGTGAATCTTTTCTACAATATCCAAATCTAACAAATTGAATTTCTTCACCTTCTTTTAATTGTAGATAATGTGGTTCTGTATACACATCTAATTCTTCTAAGCTCTCTTCATTAAATTCATCTCCAATGAATAATGCTTTTGGAATGATCATCTTTATTCCATGAGCAGTTTTTTGAGGAACCCATTGTATTTTTGGAATGTCTTTTGCATTCTGAACATCAACTAATTCTCCTTCGAATTCTGAACCAATTTTTTTAATCATAATGTTTCCTACACCTAAAAGTCTGATCAGATCCCCTTCTTTGAAATTATTGCCATCTTCTCCAGAAACATAAAAGTTTTCATCGATCTCAATTTTTCTTTTTCCCATATCATTAACTGGGTGATTTGGAATTTCTACATATGAAATTGACAAATTTTTGACTAGGAGTTTTTTTGCATCGCTAACCATGAATAATCTGATACTTTCTGCATCCACAAATTTTCGATTAAATGCTTCAAGAGAATCAAATGGTGCAAGGGTATTTGCTTTAGTTAGACCTAACGACATGATGAATTTTCTAATCGCCTCAGGTTTTATTCCTCTTCTTCTTAGCGCTTCAAGAGTGGGTAATCTTGGATCATCATACCATGAAACCTTTCCTTCTTCAATCAATGGTTTGATGATTCTTTTTGAAATTGGCATTCCTTTGAATTCTAGTCTTGAGAAAAATCCTTGGTGTGGTTTACGCATGTTTAGTGCATCTAAAATTCCATCAATCAATTCTTTTCTAAGTTCAAATTCTTTTGAACGAAAGGCATGTGTTACTCCATCAATGCTATCTTCAATTGCTACTGCCATATCATAACTGGGCCAAATTCTAAATTTTTCTCCCAACGTGTAATGTTTCTCATCAATTATTCTAAATAATACGGGATCTCTCATTACTGCATTGTCTGCTTTCATATCTCCGCGAAATCTCACAATCGCCTCTCCCGCTTTGTATTTTGAATTCATTTTTACCCAATTTTGATTATTTTTATCAATGTCATTCATACTGCATTTACAGGATTTTCTTTCTCTTCTGTTCTTGCTGATATCTTCTCTTTTACAAGTACAAACATATGCCTTTCCAGAGTTAATCAGTTCTCTACATTTTTCATAAAATATTTCCATATCGTCTGAAGTATTCTTCACCTTGTCAAATTTTATTCCCAGCCATTCTAATCCAACTTTAATGGCAGCATGATATTCCATACGTTCTGCTTCAGGATTTGTATCATCCATTCTTAGAATAAATTTTCCATCATACATCTTTGCATATTCTGAATTTATTATAGCGGCTTTTGCATGTCCTATGTGAGGATATCCATTAGGTTCTGGAGGAAATCTTGTGACAACTTTGCCCTGTACAGCATCTTTTAATTTTGGAAGTCCTTCCCTTTCCTCAATTTTTTCCTTAGGTTGTAAAATTTCTGGAAAATATTCTTGAATCTCTTTTTCCTGCTCTTCCAATGATAACTGATTTATTGTACTGACAATTTCGGAAATATCTTTTGAAATTTCTTTCACCTTGTTTCGATATTCTGGTTTTGTGCCAAGAATTTTTCCTAAAATTATTTTATCTTGAGTTTTTCCTCCATGTTCAAATGCATTTTGAAGTGACATTTTCCTAACTTCTTTTTTTAATTCTTCATCCATTCCTGTTTTTCCTATTTCTACTATACACTTCTTTTTACTACAAAATCTAACAACGATATGAGTTCTGCTTTGGCAGGATTTGAGTATGTTGAAAGAGATTTTTCAGCCATATCTGCATATTTTAGAGCTTGTTTTCTTACATTTTCCTCAATATTGAGAGAACGAATTACATCTACGGCCTTGTTAAGATCGTTTTTTGAAATTTTTGAATTTCCAAATGCCTTCAAAATTATTTTTTTATCTTTTCCTTTTGCTGATTTTATTGCCATTAAAATCGGAAGAGATTTTTTACCCTCTCTGAGATCATTTCCTACAGGTTTCTTTGTAAGTTTTGGGTCACCCATGACTCCAATAAGATCGTCTGTAATTTGAAATGCTATCCCTAAATTTCTTCCAAATGATGAAAGATTTGAAATATCTTTGATTCTACTTGTTGCACATATTGCCCCCATTGCACATGATACATCAAATAACGCCGCAGTTTTTTTGCTTACCATTGTGATGTATTCTGCCTCTGTTGGAATTTTTTCTTCTTCTGCCATTTTTACATCTAACAATTGACCTTCACATACATCCACACATGCTTTAGCTAGTCTAGACACAAGTTGAATTGTAGCATTTGGTGATAATTTGGAATCTGTAATTACTTGAAATGCTTTTGAAAATAAAACATCTCCTGCAAGAATTGCAATTGGCATTCCGAATTTTTTATGCACTGTTGGTACTCCGTGACGCATTTCATCATTGTCCATGATATCATCATGAACCAAAGTGAAATTGTGAACCATTTCTACTGCACTTGCAGCTGGCATCGCATTGGAACTTTTGCCTCCTAAAATTTGACAACTTCTAATTACCATGTATGGTCTAAGTCTTTTTCCTCCATTTACAATTAGATGTCCTGCAGCATCATAGAGTTTTTTTGGATTTCCCTTTAGTTTTGAATTAAGATATCTGTTTACTGTTTTTGCATTTTTTTCAATCTGTTTAGTTTTTTTCATTTACTAACCTCCATTTCTCTTTTGGCAGATGGGTTTCTATTGCTTTTTGTAATCCTTCATGCACTTCACTATTCATCCATGTAGTTAGGATATTTGCATATTTTTCAAGCATAGATTGATCAGATTTCTCTAGTAATTCTAAAGCAATTAGCATCCAAGGACAATAATTTTGAGGATTTGTATTTAATTCTGAGAGTAATTCCTTTGACGAAATCCATTTTATTTCATCGATTTCTCCTTCAACCTCTTTCAGTTCTGTGGATTTGTCAATTACTCCAACCAATGTTCCGCAAATTTCGTTTTCAGAACCTATGTCTTTGTACGGAACATGATACTCAAATTTATGCAAATAATCCAGCGTTCCTGTTATTCCTAATTCTTCAGGCATTCTTCTTTCTCCTGATGACACATATGTCTCTGATTCTCTTGGATGGCTTGCAAACGTTCCATCCCAATCTTTTGGCCAAAGCATTTTTTCTTTTGCTCTTCTTGTAAGTACTAGTCTACCATCCTGATCAAACAATAGTGCAGTGAACGCTCTGTGAAGTTTTCCATTTGGTAAATGACACTTTACTTTCTCTTCACTGCCAATTGGGTTATCATTTTCATCAACTAAAATAACAAATTCATCCGTCATTTCATTTACTCCTGAACAATGTTCCTTCGAATTTCCTATTTTTAACAGCTTTTACAATTCTATCCGGCTTATTTCCATTCACAAAGAACACGTTTATTCCCATTTTTGATATTTTTGATGCTTCCTCTACTTTTCTAGTCATTCCGCCAGTGACATCCATCTTATTTTCTGATATTGAAGGAAGTTCGCCTTGCAATTCGTAAATTAGTTTTTTTGACTTTAGATCTGAATAAAGTCCATCCTCATTTAATGCAAAAATGCAGAGTCTTGGTTTCAATATTTTTGCAAGGTGTGTCATGATTTTATCTCCAGATAAAATGAATGTTTTTTTCTGACCATACCATAATGCATCTCCATATGTTACTGGAATTAATCCCGATTTGGCAATTTTTTCAATCTCTTTGATTTTTTTAGTAATTGGTTTGTTTCCTGACATGAAATCTGTTGGTGGCAAACAATATGGATTTAATTTAAAGTATAGTAATGAATCTAAAATCATTTTGTTTAATTCTATCATTGAATTTTTGACAATTGCAACTCCTCTTGGATTGTACTTTTTTTCTTTTGTGTGCATATCATATTTTACAGACCAATAATGTCCATAAGATCCGCCGCCATGAACAATAATTATCGGTTCCTTGATTTTCTTTAAACTCTTTGAAAGATTATCAATTGATTTTTTTCGTGGCGATAACGGTTTTTCTTTATTTGTGATAATTGAACCGCCAAATTTTATTAGAATCATGCTGTTCACAATTATTTAGTTAATTAAAAAGTATCCAGTCCTTTAAAATCAATTTTTACTGCAAAGCAATCATACTTGTTATTTTTGAATTGTTTTATTGTATTATTCAAATTTGAATCATCGGTGAGAGCAAAAATACATCCTCCGCCACCAGCACCTGTTATTTTTGCTCCGAAAGATTCACTGTGACCTATTTTTACCATCTCTTTTAATTTGTTGTTTGATATTCCTATTTTTTCAAGATATTCTTGATTCTGAATAACTTTTTTCCCTATTTCGATTATGTTATTTGTTTTTAATTCGTTTAAGACATCCTCAATCAATTTGGATTCTTCTTTACATAATCTGGAAAACTCTTCCTCATTATTTTCTTTAAATTCTCTAACTCCCGCAACAATCGTTTCTGTTGAATGCTCTATGTTGGAATTTGCAATTACTAAATGAAAATTAGGCTTGGATTTTATTTTAGTAAACCCGTTTTTTTTATCATATTCCATTATTCCTCCATATGTACAAACAGTACAATCTGCACCTGAAGTATTTTCAAAAATTGTTTTTTCTGCCTCAATTGCTAGTTTTAGAATTTCTTCTTTCGTGGCATATGAGAATAATCTGGAAATTGCTGCAGCACCAGCCACACAACATGCAGATGAAGATCCTAAACCTACTCCTAATGGGATGTCTGATTCTACAGTAATTTTAATCCCTGTTTCATAATTTTTTATTATTTTGTCTGCTAAATAATAAAATGGTTTTAATGGAGAATTAATCTCTGAAATTAATTTATTTGGTTCTAATTCTAATTTACCGATATTTGATTTTATGGAAATTTTTCTCTCTTTTGTTTTTTCTGCAGTGACTGTTATTCTTTTATCAATTGCACATAGTATTGCTTTCACTCCATAAACAACAAAATGTTCTCCAAAAAGAATTACTTTTCCCGGAGCAGAAGCTTTAGATTTCAAGTGAATGCTGAATTCTAATTAATTTATTCGATTTCCTCTTCGGTAATCTTTGTTTCAAAATCATCAATTTCATACTTCATTGATTCATCTTCTTTTAGTTCTCCTCTTTCTATGAGGACTTGACGCACTAACAACCAGTATACTGTAGCAAGAGCTTTTCTCCCTCTGTTGTTTGCTGGAATGATTACATCTAGATTTGATGTGATGTTATCTGTATTTGCAATTCCTATGATTGGAATTCCTGCATTTGTTGCTTCAATAATGGCTTGTTCGTCTACTTGAGGATCTGAAATTAATACTAATTTTGGCTCAATGTAATATGGTAATGAAGGGTTTGTCAATGTTCCCGGCATAAATCTCCCAAGAAGCTTCTTGGAATTTAACATCTCACAAAATTTTTCTATTGGCGTCTCTGCATATTGTCTTCCTGAACATACTATGAGATTCTCCGCACCTAATCTGTTGATAAATTTTGCTGCAGTTTTAATTTTCTCTAGCGTAATGTCTAGATCAAGCATGTAAAGTCCTTCAGGGCTGGCTTTGGTGATAAATGACCTCATGAATTTTGTCTTTACTTGTGTCCCTACTCTAATTCCCGTAGCCAGGATCTTCTTTTTAATGTCAGTTGTTTCTGTTTGTTGGCTCATGACGATTTTAAATCTCTGCCATACCGCGTATTAAATCATGCTCTGAGAGGCGTAATAATTCATTTAATTTTGCTACTCTTTCTCCCCCGACTACTCCTACTTTGAGCATTTTTGACTTTGTAGCAAGACCAATATGCGAGATTTGTGAGTCTGTTGATTCTCCCGATCTATGTGATGTGATTAATTTAATATTGTTTTGATTTGCAATGTTGGCAAATTCTAGTGCATCATACAGACTACCTGCCTGATTGACTTTGAGAATTGCTGCGTTACATGATTTTAAATCAATTGCTTTTGTCAAAATGTCTTTGTTTGTGACTGTTAAATCATCTCCTGTAACTAATATGTCTGGAAATTTCTCTGTCAGTTCTGCCATTCCTTCAAATGCTTCTTCATGCACTGCATCTTCTGCATAAATCAATTTGAATTTCTCAATAATGCCTGCTGCAAAATCAATTTGCTCCTCAGGAGAATTTTCAAACCCTGCTCTGTCATACACATATTTTCCTTTTTCTTCATTCCATTGAGTAGATGACGCAAAATCAACTCCTAATGACACTTCTTTTCCTAATGTAAATCCTAAATTCTCACAGGCTTTTGCTGAAACTTCTAAAGCTTTCATATTTTCTAATTTTGGTGCCCATCCGCCTTCATCTCCTCTACCATTTGTAAAATGTGGGTCTTCTTTTTCTAAAACATTACGTAATTCTTTATGAACTAACAAATTCGTTTCAATGGCGTCTTCAATTGTTTTTGAACCTGTAGCACAAATAAGTATCTCTTGAATATCTGGGGTACCAGGACCTGCATGTGCTCCGCCGCCTAGAATATTCCCTATTGGGAATGGAAATTTGAATGATGTTTCTTGCGACAGTATTTGAAACAATTCTTGCCCCAAAGCTTTTGATGCCGATTCCATTGATGCAATTGTTACTGCAAAAGCTAATGCTCCTCCAATGTTTGAGTAATTTGTAGAATTGTCCAAACTTTTCAAAGCATTATGGATTCCTTTAAGATCTGATGATTCTAATCCAATGAATTTTTTTGAATTTTCTTTTAAAATTTTTAAACTCTCTTCTGGTTTTCCACTGGGAAAACTGACTGCTTCATATTTTCCTACACTTGCTCCTGATGGTGCACAAACCCTTCCTACAAATTTGCCCTCAGATTCAACATCTACCTCAATCGTTTTTGTTCCTCTACTATTGTATAGAATACGTCCTTCAATTGAGGATATTTTGGCCAAGTTATTCTAACTCAGATTGAACTTCTTGTTTTCTTCTCTGAATTGCTTCATAAAATGGGATTACTTGCTGAATTGTTTCCACAGTTGTCAAAAGCATTCTTCTGCAACAATATCTCTCAATTCCTAAAGAATCCAGTGTTTTTACTGGATCTTCTCCAGATTTGATTTTGTTTTGATAATCCTCAAACTTATCTGCAACTAAATTTCCACAAGTAAAACATCTAACAGGAATTAACATACGAACGAAAAAGTAATCAAGGATTATAAAAACCATACAAGGAAGTTTCACTGCGGGCGTCGCCCAGCCTGGCCAAAGGCGCTAGCTTGAGGGGCTAGTCTCTTAGGAGTTCGTGGGTTCAAATCCCATCGCCCGCATTAAAATTTAAAAATTATTTTTCTAGTTTTTGTAAAGTTTTGATTAATTCACTTCGTCGTTTCTCTTCTGTGATTGCAGATCTAACATCGTCTACTAATATTCTGTTTACGTCGATTTTCCTTCTGGCCTCTTTTACTACTTTATCATATAATGAAAAAGTATACAGTTGAAGATACAAATTCTCCATTATGTCAAAAATTCTTGTAGCTTCATCAATTTTTCCAATCCTGATTTTATCAAACACCATTCTTTTCAATTCTCCTACACAATCAAGCAATCCTAGGACATATGATTCTGGCATCACTGATAATTTTTTATCTGATGGAATTTCTTTTTTTTCAACAATTGCTATGAGGGATGCCGCCTCTACAAATTCTTGTTCTGGTGTTATTAGATATTTTTCAAGTCCTCCTGTTGATTTTTTTTTATATTTTTTTAAGAGAATATCTGCCTGCTTTAAATTATTTTTACCTGTTGAAAGTTCACCTTTATGAACTGCGATAATTGCTTTGCTACAAAGAATGATTATTTCTCTAGTATTTTTTAATAAAAACTCTCTTGAATCCTGAATGTCTACTAAAGATTTTGAAATTTTATTTAATGAAATTTTGACATTTTTTAGCGTCATAATGAAAATATCTAAAAACTAGGATAAAGCCGTTTGCCAAACTCTTATTTTGGATATGATTTTCATTTACCGTATGGAAATTACTGTGGATCAAATGTATCAAATTGAAAATAAAGGTCATGATATGGGATTTTTAAAAAAATTCATGATGGAAAATGCCGGTGCCGCATCAGTTAGACGATTAGTTGACAAACTTGGGAACATAGAATCAAAAAATATTGTCATTTTCGTAGGTTTGGGAAATAATGGAGGTGATGGTTTAGTTATGGCAAGACATTTAGCTGGTTATGGTGCAAAAGTAACTGTTGTGCTTCTTGGAACTTTTGAAAAAATAAAAACTGAAGAAAGTAATTGGAATTGGTCGATATTAGAGAAAATGACTTCTGTTAAATTAATGACTGGAAATTCTTTTAATTTTCATTTTACTCCTGATGTAATAGTTGATGCTATATTGGGAACTGGCATTTCTGGAGAAATTAAAGAACCATATGCATCTGCAATTAATTTCATCAATCAAACAGACTGTTTCAAGTTTGCAGTAGATGTTCCATCTGGATTAGATCCTCAAACAGGTGAGACTGCAAATATTTGTACAAAATGTGATATGACTGTTACATTTCATAAAATGAAACAAGGAATTCCTAAAAGAAAAGATTTGACAGGTGAATTGTTTGTAGAAAAAATTGGAATTCCTCCAGAAGCTGAAGAGGGAATACTGTGAAAGTTCATCAAATCCAAGTTGGGAATATGCAGAACTTTTCTTACATTATAGAAGATGAAGATACCGGTGACGCAATAATCATTGATCCATCCTGGGACTTAGTAGAATTGGAAATGATCATTAAAAGAAATAACCTTAAAGTCAAATACATTGTAAACACTCATCATCATTTTGATCACACCTTGGGAAATGAAGCAATGGCAAAATCAACAAAATCTCCAATTATTCAACATGAGTTTTCTGAATTACCGCATGATATTTCCGTAAAAGACGGTGATTTTATTGAATTTGGTAATTCAAAATTAAAAGTACTCCATACGCCTGGACACTCAAAAGACAGCATTTGCCTAATAGGTGATGGCAAAATTTTTTCAGGTGATACATTGTTTGTTGGAAATTGCGGTCGAATTGACTTGCCTGGAGGAAGTGCACAAGATCTATATCATAGTCTGTTTGATGTTCTGTATTCATTAGATGATAATCTGGTGTTATATTCCGGTCATAATTACGGTCCATCAGAAGTGTCCACAATCGGACAAGAAAAGGTGACTAATCATGTTATGCAAAAACGAACTGAACAACAATTTATTGACATGATGGGATAGTGATTTCTTGGAAAATTTTGAACTACATGGTAATATAGATCGAGCAAATAATTTTTTCGAAACTATGAATTCTGGACGGTTTCTTTTTTCATTTGTTATTTCATATACTGAAACATGTGAAATTCCTGGAATAACTTTTGCTGGAGCAGATATGAACTCAATTCAGTTTACTCCACCTGCTGATGCCGAGTATCTTCACTATGGATATTGTAAAACAATTGATAAAATTCCGATGACTCCTGATGGAAAACCTACTCCTGGTTTACTAACAAAAACTGCATTAGAATCTGCTAGTATTCCTCATCTAACTATTAATGCAGGTAGTAAAATTGTCCCACAATTACCCTTTGTTGAAGCAGGTTTGTCATTTGGAAAGAATATTTCGATTTGTGAGGCTATGTCTGATTCTCAAGTTTCTCATGCTGTAGATTATGGCAGAATTGTTGGAAGAAGTTTGGCATCTCTCACTGATTGTCTAGTGATTGGTGAAAGTATTCCGGGAGGAACTACAACTGCATTGGCTGTATTGAGAGGATTAGGATATGATGCCAAGGTCAGTTCTAGTATTCCAAACAATCCTGTGGATTTAAAAAACCAAATTGTTGATTCTGCACTTGAACGAGTTAATTCAGTTCACCCTTATAGTATTGTGGCAAAGGTCGGTGATCCTATGATTCCCTTTGTTGCTGGAATGTTGAGTTCTGCCTCTGATGTATCTAAGGTTATGCTGGCTGGTGGAACTCAGATGGCTGCAGTTTTAGCTTTTGCATCTAAAATTGGATTCAATGAAGAAAATTCTGTGATTGGAACAACATCATACATTACACATGATGAAAGTGCAAATTTTATAAATCTGGTTCGAGAAATTGCTGATATTCCGGCAATTTCTGTAAATCCTAATTTAGAAAATTCTAGATATTCTGGACTTAAGGCATTTTCAGAAGGATTTGCAAAAGAAGGTGTAGGTGCTGGTGGAAGTATTATATCTTCCATGATAAAAACTGGAAATGATTCTATAAAATATTTGGATTTAGTTGAAAAAGAATATCATCGACTATTTACTTCACTGTGACTGATTTTGCTAAATTTCTGGGATAATCCGGATCTGTATCTTTTTCAAGTGCTGCATAATATGATAACAATTGTATGGGAATAATTTCTGAAATTGGGAACATTAACTCTTCCACATTTGAAATATCGATCCAATAATCATATACATCACTTTCTATGTCTGAAATTCCTATGATTTTTGATCCTCTAGCTTTAATTTCTCTCGCACTAGTTAGTGTATCTAAATATGTTGAATCATTTGGATTGATGATTAATACAAATACACTTTCATCCATTAAAGCAAGTGGACCATGTTTTAATTCTCCTCCCGGAATTCCTTCTGCATGAATGTATGTGAGCTCTTTTAGTTTCAAGGCAGCTTCAATTGCAATAGGATAATGTATTCCTCTTCCTAGAACATAGATGTCTGAAATATTTTTTAATTTTTGTGCAACAATCTGAATTCTTATGGGTTTGTCCAATGTTTTAGAAATTGATTTTGACATCTTATCAAAATCAATCTTCATTTCATTATTACTTAATTTTTGTACAATCTTGTAAATTATCACAAGTTGTGATGTAAAACTTTTAGTTGCCGCAACTCCTATTTCTGGCCCACAATTCATTCCAATAACTACATCTGCTTCACGTGCAAGAGATGATGTAAGAAGATTGACAATAGCTATGATTTTACATTTTGCTTTTTTTGCAATCTTTACTGCGTCTAAAACATCTGCACTTTCTCCACTTTGGGATATTGCAATTAGAATCGAGTTTTCTTCAATACTATCAGGTGAAAACTGAAGTTCACTTGACATAATTGGTTCTACCTTAATTTTGGCATATTTTGAAAACATTTGTTTTGCAATTAGTGCAGAATTATAACTTGTTCCACTTCCCGTGATGTATACATTTTTTGCATGTCTAAGGTAATCTGCAGTTTTATCAATTGCATTTAATGTTTTTTCTCCAGCTTTCAAAATTGTCTCAGGTTGTTCATAAATTTCTTTTAATGTAAAATGTGCATAATCTCCTTTGTATGCATCTCCAAATTCTTTAGATACTTTGGTTATTCCATATTTTGCATGATTCCCATCAAAATCCCAGATCTGAAATCTATCTTTATCTAAAATTACAAAATTTCCATTTTCCATGTAAATTGCATCATCTGTATACTCGATGAATCCTAAAACATCGCTTGACAAAAAGAAATCGTCTTTTCCGACCCCAATAATCAATGGTTCATGATATCTTGCTGCTGCAAGCTGCCCATTTTCAAACATTGCAACAAATGCATAATGACCTTTGATCTCTGAAACTGTTTTCATTACTGTTTCTTTGACATCTCCGGTCAACTCATAATTTTTTTGAAGTAAATTTGCAATTATTTCACTATCTGTTTCACTTTTGAAACTATACCCTTCATTTTCTAATCTTTGTTTTAATTCCTCAAAATTCTCTATAATTCCATTATGTACTATTGCAATTTTTCCTGAATTACTTGGATGAGGATGTGCATTCGTATCTGTAACTTTTCCATGAGTTGCCCATCTTGTATGACCAATACCTATTTTTCCAGGCATTATGTCTAATTGAATTTTTGAATTTACTTCATCAACTTTTCCAATACCTTTCTTTAATTCAATTCTGTTATCTGATTCTGTTGCAACCCCAACACTATCGTATCCCCTATACTCCATTCTTTTTAATCCCTTAACAAGAATTGGTGCTGCACTAATCTTTCCATAATAGCCTATAATTGAACACATGTTAATCTCTCTGATAATGGGGGTTATTTACTGATAAGCCTATTTTTTTGATTATTCGGTTGAAGAACTTTCATCTTTTATTGGTTCTTCAACAGCAGTCTCTGCAGTTTCTTCAACATCTGTATCTAATACTGGTTCTTTTGATTTTGTTTTCTCTAACATTTCTGGTATTTTGGATTCTGGTGAAAAATGAATATTGTTCTCTTCCTCAACTGTAACAGTATATGATGGAATGTCTACTTTTCTGTCTCCAATCATAATGTGACCGTGAATTACTGCTTGTCTTGCTTGATATGGTGTCTTGAATCCCAACTTCTTTGTTACGATAGTTTGTAATCTACGTGAAAGTAAATCATTGGCATTTAGATTGAGTACATCATCTAATGTTGCATCGCTACTTACCAAACCAATTCTTGCAAGAGATTTCATTAGAATTGGCTCTTTCTCTTCTCTAATTTCTTGTCTTAATGCAAGTAATGATCTTGCTTGGTGTCTTACACGGGACAATTCTGTATGTGCTTTCCATAATTCTCTTTTTGTTCTTAATCCAAACGTGCCAAGAGTTTTTAGCTCTTCCATTTTTAATTCATAATTGAGTGGTCTCTTTGGTTTTCTCCAAACTCTTCGTGGATATTTTGGATCTCCCATTCAAAACACCTATTCTGATTTCTCCGGTGCTGGAGCTGCTGCTTCTGCTGTTGGGGCTGCTACTGCTGCAGGTGCTCCTGCGCTTCCTTTCTTTGCTGGAGCTGCCATTCCTCCTTTTGCAACTCCTACTGCTCCGCCTTTTCTTCCTGAGGTTCTAGTTCTTTGTCCTCTAACTTTCAAACCACTAAGATGACGGTATCCTCTCCAACTTGCAGTTATTCTTTCCCTTTCTATATCATTTCTTAATGTAAATGGAATGTCTGATGTCAATAAATGCAAATTTGCACCAGTTTCAATATCTTTTCTTCTGTTGAGGAACCATGTTGGAAAATTTCCTCCAACTGGATCTGTAATTAATTTTTCAATTGCTTGAACATTCTCTTCTGTAAGATTTCCTATATTGGAATTTGTGTTTATTTTTAATGTATCTAGAATTGCAGTGGCAAAATTGTATCCTATGCCTTTTATCTGGGTCAATCCTACAAGCATTTTACGCTCTCCTGGTATATCATTACCCACAATCCTTACAATGTGTCTATATTCTTGAGTACTCAAGTATTCAAAAATTCAAAGAAACCCCGATAAAAACCATGCTAGGCACCAAATTGGACGAATTTTCCATGTTTCTTAGATCTAATTGTCTTCTTGGCTTTATTTTGGATATTTTTGATAGAAATTATCTCAAGTCTTCATCTTCTGTCCAATCATTCCCTTGAACGTTCCATATTGTACATTTACAGCATTTTTTAATTCCTCGTTGGGTATCTATATCTATACAGAAACAGTGTTCTCCTTTACCTGATGGATCATAATTACAAAGTTTTTGCATGATTATCCTGCTCTCTTTTTCTTAATTATCTTATTGGAATTAAAATTTAAAAAGTTAATAATTTCTAAAACATCTATTATTGTAAATGGAATCTGCTTTTGATAAAGAAAAAGTTGTAGATTGTATGTTTGATCCAGTAACTTCTTCAATTTTAGCCGAACTTGAAGATGGTGAAAAAGAATGTTCATTTTTGGCTAAACAATCTTCTATATCTGAAAATGATGTTTTAGAAAGACTTTCTTATTTAATTGAACATAGCTTCATTTTACAAAATTTTGATGGTGAAAATTGCATACTTTCAGCAAATGCCGAAAAACTCAATAGCATAGTCGAAAACAGTGATAATTTTGATGCTACTATTAACGGTCTTGAAAAAATGGATAGTTATCTAAATTAACCTTTTTCTGTTTTTAATTTCAATAATTCCTACTACAGCTAATCCTATCATCCCAACAACAATCACATAAACTGGAATAAAACCAAGTGCTTTTTTTCCTGAATCGGGAGTTGGACCAATCGCTCCGAATACTTGAGTTTCTTCATTATTATTACTTTGAATAATTAGTTTGTAAGTGCCAGAATCTATAACATCAAATTCTTCTTCAACAGTTTCTTCATTGATTTCCTGAGAAATTATTTCAATATCAAATGGATTCAAAATTTTTACATAAAATGTATTTTCTTCAAATTCCATTATTTGAACTGCAAAAATTCCAATCGATGTAATTTGTGAATCAAAATCAGTGGAGATCGTAAGTGTTTGTTTGGAACTTACCATTCCATTATCTTGAACTATTCCTTCTAATATTGCTTGATTTCCTAAAACTAGGGTAAACAATCCTGCAATTATTAAAATTCCTGACCCAACTATCAGGATTCCTGATCTTCGCACAAATTCATAACTATTTTCTTTAGTTTAAACCTAATTTTTCAATATATGAAAATCTTCTATGAAAAGTTAGGCTATCTAAAAGTTAGATTAGATTTAAACAAAGAATCTACGAAATACTGTTTTCTTGAAAATTCCCTCTGGAATTACACTAGAAATGTTAGTCGTGATCTGATCAGATTCTGGTTTAGACGGGTTCTGGATGAATTGTTATTACAGAATCGCTTATTTCTGCTCTGATTTTATTCTCTATTTCTGAAACCAAATCATGAACTTTTTCAATTGACAATTCCCCATCAAACGAGCAGTCAATATCAATTTTTAGAATATTTTCAAAATTCAAAGACATTATTCTTCCAATCTTTCTAATTTCTGAATATTTTTCTAATATTCTCTTAATTTGATTTTCAGTAATTTTATCCTCCAAGTTTAAATTTTCTGGTATTTTTACAAAAGGCTCCAAATGAATTGTAGTGTGTTCTATTTCTGGAATGTTCTCATAAATCTCTTGTTCAATTATTTCAGAAATTTTATGTGCAGATAAAAGATTCATCTCTCTATCCACCATTACATGTAAATTCGAAAATATTTTTCCTTTGGTCTTGTGAGTGTTTACATTGTGAACTTCTTTAACTCCTTTTACTCTTTTTGCAATTTCCAGAATTTTTGAATCTAATGGTACATCTTGCCAATTTGGTTCCAAATGTACAGTTACGGTTGAGTTTAAAATTTTATTTTTTATGTTTTTCTCAACATTATTGCTGATTTCATGAGCTTTGTCAAAACTTGTGTCTCCCCTTAATGATATTGTAATATCTGCAAATATTGTGTCGCCTGATCTTCTCATTAGGACTGGATCTGCGTTTATTACACCTTCAGTAGATGCAGCAATCTCCTTTACCTTCTTTACAAGTTCGGGAGAAATGATGTCTGTTAAATCCAGCGCTGTTTTGTAGACTAGCTTTATGCTGAGAACTGCCAAAAATCCTCCTAAGATTAATGCAGCAACAAAATCTCCGAAATACAATCCATAAGTTACAAGAACTATTCCGATAATTGCAACTAAAGTAGATCCCAGATCCATGAATGCATGATAAAAATCTGCCTTGAGTGTGGATCCTCCAATCTTCTTAATTGAATTTCTTAACAGGATCAATCGGAAAATATCGATGCCTATTGTGTATAGTCCTGCAACTATTGCAAAAAGACCTGGTAGAATGGTTGGTGGAGGACTTTGTAATCTGTTGATAGATTCATAAACAAAAAAACACGCTATCAAAAAAATTGCAATTCCTCCAATCATTCCTCCCAATGATTCAATTTTGCCATGTCCGTAGGTATGCTCTGCATCAGCTGGCTTCATTGCCATTCTAGCTGCCAAAAGTAAGACGACTGTTACTACACTATCTAATAATGCATGAATGCTGTCTGTAATTAGGGCTAGACTGTTTGAGATCAACCCGAAAATTAATTCTACTAAAAATGCTGAAAATATGGCTAATAATGAAATCTGTAATACCTTGGTTCTCTGAACAAACATTTTCTTATTTTTAATAATTCTAATCATGTATTACAAGTTTCTAAGAATAAATGATACGACAATGTTATTTGTGATAAAGTGATTTTTTGTAATGTTGGGCATGAAATTCTTATTTATCGTGGTGATTATTTCTCTAATTACTCTAATTCCAATTATGGATGCTGATGCTTCAAGTAATCCTAATCTCTTTGTATCTGCTGAAAATTCTCAATTTGCCAATCATTTTTCAGGCTCTATGGTGATTGAAGTTGTAGTAAATGATCCCAATCTCAGAGATACCGATGAGGGAAAGGGTGAACCTGATGTTACCATTAATGGAAAATCCCTACGAATGGTTCAAGCTACAGATGGTAACTGGTATGCCTATTTTGCAAATGTACAAAAAGCAAAAGCTGCAGATTCTACAGTTGGTTCCAATGGAAAAGGATTGGATTTTGGTGTTTTCTGTAGTAGGGACACATCGTCTACAGTATTTGGAATATCTCTTTCTGAAACTGATGGATTTGCAGTACCACGTTCTACTGGTTTGGGTGGTTTTACCAATGGTGATTCTTCATTTAATTCATGTACTGGAATTCCTACCGGTTCTTCAAATATGAACAATGTAGTAAGAAAAGCAAAATCGATTAACACAAATTCAAATATTCCTGTTGGCCAAATTGGTTTAAACTCAAATGCATGGCCCTTGATTCAACTTTATTCATTTGGCGATGTGATAATTCAATATAATCCTGGAGGTCCAACACAGCAGGTATCATTAGAATATGATGAAATGCAGAACATTTCTTTGAATATTGATAGATCTCTTTATCCAACGAATGCTGAAGTTTTTCTAACTGTTAATGATTTTCAATTAAACCAAGATCCAACTGATGAAGATTCTTGGACGTTTGATGTTGGTTCTAGTCCCTCAACATTCTATCAAGCCTTTGATAATACGGGGTCTAATGATGCCAATGGTGGTTCTGGATTGGTAGATTTGGTACCATCCCTTTCATCTTTGGGATTTGAAAATAATGGAAAACTTTCATTGAATGTTGGAAATGTAATGGAATTAAAAACCAACAGTGATCAACCTGTAACATCTGTGAATGACGGGGGTGCAAATACCTTTTCAGAAATAGTCACACTAGTTGAACGACAATCTAACTCTGGAATTTTTGAAAGCTTTGATTTTAATGATCAGTCTGTAATCGGAATCCTTGATAATGCCCCAAGAGGACAAACTGGACAAATTACTTACAATGATGAATCTGTTTCTATTTTGACTGGTTCCTCAACTGCTTCTGTTTCCGTAAATGATGAACCAGTATTAACCATTGGAAATGGTGCTGCGCTGCGTCCAGGAACTAAATATCCTGTAATCTTGATTGATCCAGATCAAAATTTGAACACTGGTGCAAATGATGATTTAGATGTGTTCCGAGAAACTGCAATCATCCCTACAATAACTATTGGAAATCCAATAACTCTAGAAAATGCAAATACCGTCCAATTTCATTCAACTTCACCTACTCTGACAGGTGGTACTAGTGTAACCTCTACTGTGCCTGACTCTAATTCTGATAGATTGATAATTGACTCCACGACATTGGGGAATGCTTCATATGACATGTTTTCTGTAAACTTGGGAGTTTCTGTATCTACTCTTGCTTCAATTTTACTTGATGATTCTAAATCTAATACAAGTGGAACAAACTGGATAAATTACGATTTACGATCATTTGAAAAAGAGTTAGGCGTTTCTGACTTTAGTGATACTTCAATTAATATGACTTTTGGAGCACTTGGTTCCTCGCCAATCACAATTGTTGATGCAGGTGATCTTTCATCAGCACAAGGATTTATTCAAATCGATGATTCTGATGTAAATGCTATATTGGCTGAAAGTGGAAATGTATTTCTTGTAATTGACTTTGATTCTTCTCATAACGATGCCGGTGTAATTGATATTTCTAGTGAAACCCAAAAACAACCAATTGTTTTTGATTTGTTCTCTTTTGGATTAGAAAATGATCAAAGTATTAATAATTCCATTTATCGTTTTGAATTAGAAGAAACTGCTGATAATT